>CALRXG020000242.1:0-10218 GCA_943372075.1 Bordetella parapertussis
GGGCAGATTTGAGGGGCGCGGGAGCGCGACCGGGACGGGGGGCCATGTCACACCTCGATCTGGACCTGCCCATCCACGACCGTGACGGGATAGGTCTTCAAGGGAATCTCGCAGGGCATGCCGGTCGGCTCGCCGGTGGTGACGTCGAACGTTCCGAAGTGGAAGGTGCATTCGACGATCTTGCCGCTGATGATGCCTTCTTCCGCCAGCGAGGCTTCGCCATGGGTGCACATGTCCGCCGTGGCGTAGATCGCGTCGCCAATGCGATACAGGGCGACGTTGGTGCCGTCGGGCAGCGGCGCCTGCTTGATCTCGCCTTCGACAACCTGGTCGGCGGCGCACAGAACAATTGTTTCAGCCATGGCAAACCTCAGAGCATGGTGCTGCCGCCGTTGACGCTGATGACCTGGCCGGTCACGAACGATGCTTCGGCGGACGCGAGATAGGAGACCATCGAGGCGACTTCCTCCATTTCGGCCGGCCGGCCCATCGGGATGACGCTGACGAATTTGGCGGCAAGGGCCGGCTCGCTTTTGGTGATGGCGACCATCTGCGGCGTGTTCACCGCGCAAGGCGCCACCGTATTCACGGTGATGCCGTCCTTGGCAAACTCGCGCGCCATTCCGGTGGTGAGGCCATGCACGCCGCCCTTGGCCGCATTGTAGGCGGCGTGGTCCCACAACCCGTTGCGCACGGAATCGGCGCCGAGATTAATGATGCGCCCGTAGGCCTGCTGCCGCATTGGCGCTACCGCGTGCCAGGAGCACCACAGCACGGTCCACAGATTGCGGTCGATCGTGGTCTTCAGCGTCTGCGGCGTGTGCTCCGCAAACGGCTTGATGATGCCGCCGCCGGCATTGTTGACGAGGATGTCGAGGCGGCCAAACCGGTCACAGGCGAGCTTGATGGTCTTGCCGGCGATCTCCTGATCGGCGAGGTCGCCAGACTGCGTTGCGACCTCGGTGTCGAACCGGCTGGCGAGGCCGGCTGCCGCCTGATCCAGCCCAGCCTGGTCGAGGTCGGCCAGGACCAGCCTGGCGCCGTCGCTCGCCAGCCGCTCGGCGATCGCAAGACCGATGCCTTTCGCGGCGCCCGTCACCACAGCGACGTTGTTCTTCAATTTCTTGTCCACGACCGGATGCTTCCTAGAGGATGATGCTGACACGGCCCTGCGTGCGCAGGCCTTCGCTGTCGAGCAGGCAGCGCTTCTCCCTGATCCGCAGCCGGCCGCCCTCGACCACCAGCCGGTAGCGGTTGCTGCCGAAATAGGTGTCCGTGACGCCGTCCTTGGTGCGGTAGGTGATGAAGGCGGCCGCGACCTCGATCTCGTCGTCGCTGCGGCCGCGGATCCGGACATTGCTGACGAGATGCCGGGTCCGCGAATGCGGGAATTCGGCATGGGCCGTGCGCTTCATCAAGCGCTTGACGCGCTCGCTGAGGCGGAAGCGGTCGTCTGCGACATAGAACAGGTTCTTGTCAGGCGAGGAGTCCGCGGGAACGTCGGTGGATGGTACGTAGTAGATCGCGTCTTCCGTGAACAGCTCGAGCCATTCGGGCAGGCGCCACTCGTCGAGCAGCTCGGCCTCGGCGAACAGGAAATCCTCGACATCGGTGCGCGCGATATTTTCCATTGTCGTCTCCCTTACGCCGACGCCGCGAACACGTGCCTGTTCCAGTTCGACCAGAACGCCCGCATCTGCAACTCGTCGTCATAGGCCGGCGTCTCCTTGCCCATGCCCTTGGAGATGTCGTTCCACTGCGCCTCGGTGGCGTTGCGGAAGCCGCGCTGGCACTGCTCGAGGGCCTCGACATCATCAGGCGTGGCGAAGCCGCCGGGACCGAGGAATTCGAGGAAGTTGAACAGGCGGTATTTGCGCGCCCAGTCGGTCTCTTCCTTCGGCGCCAGCGCCCAGGCGCTGACGGTCATGAAGTCTGGCGCGTGCGGATAATAGGTGCGGATCGTCACCGCCATGATGTCGTTGACGACGAGGTTGGGGAATACGAACAGGTTGCGGTTGTAGAGCGCGATGCGCTTGGCGCGCTCCTCGCCGAAGCGGGCGACCAGGCCCTGATAGAGCCGGTCGATCTCGCGCTTGCCGTCCTCGCCCCACATCGGGACCCACTGGGCGACCGGGCGTCCCCACGGCGCCTTGTACTCCAGCACCGCATGTCCGTTGCTGAGATCGCGCGCGGCCCCCTCGAGCGGCACCGGCGCAAGGCCGCCATTGGTGGCCTTCAGATAGTCGAAGTAGGTCGCATGGGTGGTGAGCGCGTGATAGCCGTCGATCGAGTTCTCGGTGAGCAGCTTCCAGTTGGCGCGCATCGAGTACTCCTGCGTACCGCCGACGATGGTCATGCCCATCTCGGCCTGGTCGGCGATCACGTCGAGATATTCCTTGACCGCGCCGAGATAGCTGTCGAGCGGCTCGGCATTCCGATCGAAACAGACGAAGCAGAAATCGCGAAACGTCTCGAACCGCGGCACAGGCTGCATGTTGGAGGTGCTGCGCTCCTTGAAATCGGGCGCGTACGAGGCTTCGCCCGGCTGGCTGCGCAGCGCGCCGTCGAGCCCGAACACCCAGCCGTGATAGAAGCACTGGAAGGATTTGGCGTTGCCGTGTTTTTCGCGGCACACCTGGGCGCCGCGGTGCGGGCAGGTGTTGAACATCGCGCGCAGGGTCCCCTTGGCGTCGCGCGCGAACAGGATGTTGCGACCGCCGACCTGGCGGGTGACGAAGTCGCCGGGCTTCTGCAACTCCGAGGCATGGCCGAGATAGAGCCAGCATTTGTCGAAGATGCGCGTCCGCTCGGCTTCGAGAATGTCCGGATCGACGAAGGCCTGGCGCGAGACCTTGAAGATCTGCCTGGATTCGTCGACCATCAGCGCGGTGTTCATCCGCTGGAACGCGTTCATTGCAGTCCTTCCCTCGAATTCATTGTGGCTTCAACGCGGCGCGCAGGTCGTAGCGCGGTGACTCCAGGTCGGCGCGCAGCGGTGCTGCGCCGGCGGCAATGATCCGGCGCAGCATGGCCATGTCCTTGGCCGCGTTCACCGACAAGGCGCCGACCAATTCATTGCCGCGCACGGCGATGATCGAGAACCGTCCGCCGGCCGGGTCGCCGCGTGCGATGTGCTCGGCGTCGCGCATATCGCCGGTCACCTGGATGTTGATGTCGTATTGGTCGGTCCAGAACCATGGCGGGTCGCCGTATTCCCTGGTCTCGCCGATCATGTTGGCGGCAACCGCGATCGCCTGGTTCTGGGCATTCGCCCAGGTCTCGACGCGAATGGCGCGGCCGTGACAGCGACTCCATTGCAGGGCGGCATCGCCCGCGCAGAAGACCTCGGGGATCGCGGTGCGGCCGGTTGCGTCCACTGCGATGCCGTCTCCGCACGGCAAGCCGAGCCGCGCGGCGAGATCGCCCGAAGGGGCAACGCCGATGCCGACCAGCACCAGATCGGCGGCGATCGTCTCGCCATTGCTCAGCCGGACGGCGCCGGGCGCGCTGCCGGCGACCGTCGCGCCGAACACGAAGGTCACGCCGTGATTGCGGTGTCTCGCGGCGACGAGATCGCTGACCAGAGCAGGGAAGGCGCGCGACAGCAGCCGGTCGTCACTTTCGATCACCGTAACATGGCAGCCGCCCTTGGCCGCGGCGCAAGCGGCTTCCAGGCCGATGACCCCGCCGCCGACGATTACGATGCGCGAGCGCGCCTCGATATGGCGGCGGAAGCCGAGCGCATCGTCAACGTTGCGCAGATACTGGACGTCGATCTCGGCGTCTTCCAACACGGAAAGGCGCCGCGGCCGGGTGCCGGTTGCGAGCAGGAGGCGGTCGAACGCAAAGCTCCGCCCGTCCGCGGTCGACACCGTCCGGCGATCGGTGTCGCAATCGATCACCGCGGCACCGGTCTCTATCCTGACATCCAGTGTCTGCGTCCAGTCGCGGGAGGGCTTGATGTAGGCGAGGGGTATATCGGACGATTGCAGCAGGGCCTTGGACAGTTGCGGGCGTTCGTAGGGGAGGTGAGGTTCCTCGCCGATCATCGTGATCGAGCCCTTGAAGCCGCGGGCCCGCATCGCTTCGGCGGCCCGTGCGCCGGCCTGTCCGGCTCCCGCGATCACGATGTCATTGATCGTTTCCGCCACGCGTCTTCCGCTCCCTGGTGCGGTGCTGATCGCTGCACCGATTAGATCGTGCACTAGCATACGAATGCGGGGTTGCATAGAAAATAAAAACAGTCCAACCTGCTTGTAAGTTGGAAAACTGTATTCATGCCGGTGCGGTCGAGGGTGCAGCGCAAAAATCCGTCGGGGAAACGTCGTGGTCGAAGCGATCGACATCCATACCCATTTCGTTCCACAGCACATTCCGGCTGAACCGGGTCGTAATCCGCTCTGGCCGTCGGTCGAGCTGCGGGATCAATCCGCGGCCGTCATGGTCGGCGGCAAGGTGTTCCGGGTGATCGACTCCCGGAGCTGGGATCCGCGCCGCCGGCTTGACGATATGTCGCAGGACGACGTCGATGTGCAGGTGGTGTCGCCGATGCCGGAATTGCTGTCGCATTGGTTTCCGGCCGACGACGCCGATGTGCTTTCTCGTCACGTCAACGAGGGCATTGCTGCGCTTTGCGCGGGCGATCCCCAGCGCTTCATCGGCGTCGGCATGATCCCGATGCAGGATGTCGCGCGCGCCGCGCGCCGCATCGAGGACGTCAAGTCGCTGGGCTTGCGTGGAATCGAGATCGGCACGCATATCAACGGCATGCCGTTGGGCGATGCGCGACTGGACGATGTCTATGCCGCAGCGGAGCAGGCCGGGTTGATGGTCACGGTTCACCCACTGCATCCGCTTGGGCTCGACCGGATGGGCGGCCGACCGGAGCTTGCGGCCGTGGCGGCATTTCCGCTCGAGACGGCGTTTGCCGCCGTGTCGCTGATGACCCACGGCGTGCTCGAGCGATTTCCGAGGCTGCGGATCCTGCTCAGCCATGGCGGCGGCGCGCTGTCCTGGTTGCTGCCGAGGCTGAACCACGCGCACGGATTGGGGCCTCCGCTGCAGAGCCTGTTTGCGCGGGAGCCTGTCGAGATCGTGCGATCCTTCTACTACGACACGATCGTCTATGACGGCCCGGCGCTGCGCTATCTGGCGGACAAGGTCGGGACGGAACGGCTGGTGGCCGGATCGGACTATCCGTTCACGATCAAGCAGGACAGGCCGGTGCAATTCGCCGAGCAGGCCTTGTCGATTGCGCGTGCGACACTGGCCGCCAATGCCAGGCGATTGCTCGGGATCGGCTAGGGAGGGGACATTGGGACGCTGTTATTCCTATCGCCAGTTCTGCTCGCTCGGCCCGTTACCGCCACGGACGCCGGCCCGCCCCGATCCGCAGGTGCCGAAGCATGCCAAGCTCGGCCCATGCGCGCACGGCAAGATCGGAGCGTTTTATTTCTATGCTGAAGGCTCCACCGACGATCCCGCGTTCGGCTTCTGCGAGATCGAGCTTTCCATCCAGCGCGTGGCCGAGGGCACGACGCGGTTCGAGCTCTATTGCGTGGCCGACGGCTATCAGAGCGCGCGTGGCGTCGGCGCAAGACATCCGCTGAAGATCGCGTTGCTCGCCGGCGAGACCGTGTTGGGCGACGCGAGCTGGCATTTTCCCGACGTGATTTGCGGCCACGCCGATCCCATGCATTTTGCGGTCGATATTCGGCTCGATGATACGCTGTTCGCAAAGATCGATCGTGTCGAGCTGAGCCGCACGAGCGGCGAGTCCGTACCGTGTGGCTGATTGGGGTGCTCGCCCGGCAATCTCGCCTGCGACGGTCTTGCCATACTCCCTCCCGGAGCAGGACTGAGACGGGCAGTTCGGCCTCAGGCCGCCGCCCGTCGCTTTTTTCGGGTCTTGACGGGTTGAACCTCGTCCTCGTCATCATCGGCCTTGTTGGGGACCGCACCGTCCGACATCGCGAGCAGATTGTGCTTCATCGCAAGCAGCGCATCGGAGGCGGCCTCGAGCTGCTTGCGGTCGATGCCATGGACGATCTGGGCGTTGAACTTGTCGGTTTCCTTGCGCAGTTTCTCGAGGAAGCCGCGCGCCTGCTTGGTGACATAGACGCGCTTGACCCGCCGATCGACCGGATCAGCCTGGCGGAGCACGAAGCCGGACGCCTCCAGGCGGTCGATCAAGGCACCCACGGCGACCTTGCCGACGTCGAGCTCGTTGGCGAGCTGGGTCTGGGGCAGGCCGTCCTTGCGCGAGATGAACGCCAGCACCCACCATTGCGAGCGGGTGATGCCGAGCGGCGCCAACGCGCGGTCGAACATCATCCTCCTGAGCCGCGAGACGTCATGGATCAGATATCCAAGCCGAAGATCCCAATCGGGCTGATCAACCATCGATGTTTCCCTTTGCGGCCCGAGTCGGCCTGGCGGTTCACCAATACCATACACCAGCGTATTTTAAATGGAAGACCGCCGAACGGACGGCTGGCGCGTCAGCGGCTGCGCCAAGCGATTTACAGAAGAAGTACGCTAGTGTATTAATATGCCGATGTCGCAGTCTGGCCGATTGGCCGAGCCGGCAGCAACCAGATGTCCAGGGAAGGAAGCCATCCATGTTCGATGCTGCCGTGCTGAAGGGAAAGCGCATCCTGATCACCGGCGGAGGGACCGGGCTCGGCAAGGAGATGGCGGTCGGCTTCGCCGCACATGGCGCTCACGTCTACATCTGCGGGCGACGCAAGGAGGTGCTCGACCAGGCGGCGCAAGATATCCGCACGCGATCGGGCGGGCAGGCGTCGGCATTGCTGGCCAATGTGCGGGATCCCGACAGCATCGAAGCGATGATGGACAGCATCTGGGCGGAGGGACCGCTCACCGGCCTCGTCAACAATGCCGGCGCGAACTTCCTGGCACCGACCGAAACGCTGTCGCCACGTGGCTATGAGGCGGTCCGCTCCACGGTGATGGATGGCTCGTTCTACGCCTCGCTGGCTTGTGGCAAGCGGTGGATCGCCGCGGGTCTGCCGGGCATCATCATCAGTAATCTCGTGACCTGGGTGTGGACGGGCTCGGCCTATGTGGTACCGGCGGCCATGGCAAAGGCGGCGGTGCACGCCATGACCATGTCGCTTGCCGTCGAGTGGGGGCCGAAGAACATCCGCGTCAATGCCATCGCGCCAGGTCCATTCCCGACGGAGGGCGCCTGGGACAAGCTCAATCCATTGGCGGAAACCGGCGTCGGCGCCACCCAGGCCGACGAGGTGCCGCTGCGGCGCTTCGGCAAGATGGACGAACTGCGCAATCTGCTGATCTTCCTGATGTCGGACGGCTGCAGCTACATCACCGGCGACACCATCAGCATCGATGGCGGACACCATCTGGCGGCGCCGAGCACGTTCGCAGGACTGTCGAAGCTGTCGCCAGCCGACTGGCAACGGGCCCGCGAGGCGATCCAGGCCTCGGTGCAGAAGGAAAAGCAGGCGCGTTCGATCTGAGTATCGGCGGGCGGGCGTTCGAAGGAGAGACCGATGGGACTGGCGATAGCAACCAAGAGCTTCGAATGCAGCGTCGATGACGGGCTGGTTCATATCATCCTCAATCAGCCTGACCGGGGCAATCCGATCGACGGCGATTTCTGTCGCGAGTTCGGCCAGGCGATCGCCGAATTGAGCGAGCGCGCCGACGCTCGTGCGGTGCTGCTCTCCGCGCGCGGACGGCTGTTCAGCGTCGGCGGCGACCTGATGGCGCTGGTCAAGCAGGGCGACGCGTTGCCGGGCACGATCAGGGCCTGGACCGCCGATCTTCATGTCGCGATCGCCAGGATGGTCCGCATGCGTGCCCCCGTCGTCGCGGCGGTGCATGGCAATGTCGCAGGCGGCAGCGTATCGCTGATGGCCGCGGCCGATCTCATCGTGATGGCGGAATCGGCACGGATCTCGGCGGCATTCTCCAAGATCGGCTTCAGTCCGGACAGCGGGTCGACGACCACGGTGACCCGCCGGATCGGAGTGGCGCGCGCAAGACGGTTCTTCCTGCTCGGCGAGACGCTCGATGCCGCAACCGCATTGTCGCTCGGGCTGGTCGACGTCGTGGTCGCCGATGGCGCCGTGCAGGCCGAGGCTGCGCGGATCGCAAGGGAGCTTGCCGCCGGCCCGACCGAGGCATTCGGCGCCATCAAGCGGCTGTTTTCCCAGACCAGCGATCGATCATTCGAGAGCCAGCTCGAAGAGGAGGCGGTGACGCTCGCTGCGATCTCGCGAACCGCCGATGCGCAGGAGGGTGTCAGGGCCTTCGTCGAAAAACGCAAACCGGTGTTCTCAGGGAAATGAGCCGTACCGGACGCGACAATCCGGGCCATTGGCAGGCAATCGTACTCTGCAATAACGTACACACATAAACAAAATAATCCGGACGCCGGAGCCGGAATACGGACACATCAGGAGAGGAACATGACCGTGGCCGCCGCGATGCGGGATACGTCTCACGCGAACTTTCGCCAAGCCGGCTATTGGCTCGACAAGACCGTCGATCAGCTTCTGACCGAAGCCGTCGCAAGAACGCCGGACAAGATCGCGATCGTCGCCGACCGCGCGGATCGCGACCAGGCGCCGCGCTTCACCTATCGGCAGTTGAACGACCTCGCCGATCGGGCGGCGAACTCGCTGCTGCGGCTCGGCGTCGGGCGCGGCGACGTCGTCACGGTGCAGTTGCCGAACTGGTGGGAGTTCGTCGTCACGGCCTTCGCGTGCAGCAAGATCGGCGCGGTGATGAACCCGGTGATGCCGATCCTGCGCGAGCGCGAGTTGCTCTACATCCTGAATTTCTGCGAGGCGAAGGTCTTCATCGTGCCGAAGACCTATCGCGGGTTCGACTATGCCGCGATGGCGCAAGGTATGCGTGCCGAGCTGCCGCATCTCAAGCACGTCGTCGTCGCCGATGGCGTGGGCGAAAGCGGCTTCGAACGAATGTTGTTGTCGTCGGAACCGTTGGCGCATGCGCAGGGCTCGAGCCCGGACGATATGGCGGTGTTGATGTTCACCTCGGGCACGACAGGTGAGCCCAAAGGCGTGATGCACACCTCAAATTCGCTGATCGCCTGCTGCAAGGCGTTGTCCGGACGCTTCGGGCTGGATGGCAGCGATGTGCTGCTGGTGGCGTCCCCGGTCGGGCACATGACGGGCTATGCCGCGATCGTCCTGCTGTCGGTCTATCTCGGCGGCACGATGATCCTTCAGGATGTCTGGGAAGCCAGGCGCGGCGTCGGTCTGATGGCACGTGAGGGCGTCACCTATACCGCGGCCTCGACGCCGTTCCTCGGCGACATCTGCGAAGCCGTGAAGGCGGGCGCGCCCGAGCCAAGCAGTCTGCGCTCGTTCCTCTGCGGCGGCGCACCGATCCCGTCAGTGCTGATCGAGCGCGCAGCCGATGAGCTCGACCTGAGGGTCTGCTCGCTCTGGGGCATGACCGAGGTCTTGTCGGGCACGCTCACCGAGCCCGCACGCGCAGCGGATAAATCGGCGAGCACGGACGGACGGCCGCTGGAGGGCATGGACGTCAGGATCGCAGATGCCGATGGTGGCCCGGTGGCTGCCGGCGAGTCGGGGCGGTTGCTGGTTCGGGGCGCCCAGATGTTCAAAGGCTACTACAAGCGGCCGGAACTGCCCACCTTCGACGGCGACGGCTGGTTCGATTCCGGCGATCTCGCCTATATGGATGAGGACGGCTACATCCGCATCTCCGGTCGGGTCAAGGATATCCTGATTCGCGGCGGAGAGAACGTGCCGGTCGTCGAAATCGAGAACCTGCTCTACAAGCATCCGGCCGTGTCCGCAGTGGCGGTGGTCGGAATTCCCGATGCGCGATTGGGCGAGCGGGGCTGCGCCTTCATCGTTCCGCGCAGCGGGAGCACGATCGACCTGACCGCCGTGCAGGCCTATCTGGGCGAGGCGAGGATGGCGAAGCAGTTCTGGCCCGAACGCATCGAGCTGGTCGCGGAGTTGCCGCGCACGGCGAGCGGCAAGATCCAGAAATTCAAGCTGCGCGAGATCGCTGCTGCATTTGCAGGCTGAAGCTGGTTCACTGATCGGAGTAGGTCGGTTCCCGCCGTTCGCGAAACGCGGCGACGGCCTCGGCGTGATCATTCGTCTCCAGCAAGATGACCTGCTGCCTGTCCTCGATCATCAGCGCCGCGTCCAGGCTCGGCGCGTCGAT
>CALRXG020000243.1:0-10147 GCA_943372075.1 Bordetella parapertussis
TCGATCTCCTTGGCTTTCGAATCCTATGTCGAGACTTGGCTCGCCGCCAATAAGCACCTGCGCAAATGCGATGCAGTTCGCGCGGGCGTCGATGCCCTTCACTGCGTCGCATAGCGTTCGCAGCATAGGGGCTGCCCAAGCCTCCTCAAACTTCTCATTATTCATCTCCGATACCATTCGGAGTGCATTGTCGAAGCCGCCTCTTCCAACCAGCATTGGAAGAGCGTGGACAAATTCGTCGACCTTCACACGAGATAGAAAGTAGGCGCAGAAGTACTCTTGAAATGAGCGATGGCTGAACGTGTAGTCCAGTCCGTCCAATATCAGCATGCACGTACACTCGGTTAAGTCGGAGTGAAACGAGGTTTTTTCGGCGCCAATCTGCGACGAATCGATGCTTTGCTGAATAATTTCTAGCGCCTTGGCGGCCGAGAACGTAATGAGCTGCCTTACGTAAGTGATAGCGCAAAAGTATGCGAATAATCGTTTGAAGTCATCGAGCGCCAATGCTGTGTGGCGCTTCCGCTGGAAGCCTCCGCCCTTGGTCGCGTCATGGCGGCCAAAAAGTGCTTCGAATGCATACTCATAGAAGAGGTGTATCTTCGCCGGAACTTCGGCGAACTGCTCCAGCGTGATTAGCATCATTATGGTGAGAAGCGGGTTTGTCAAAAACTCTCTATGTGTCTCGTAGAGACCCTCAGAGAGTTTCTTTCCAAATAGCGCCTTTATTTGTGGATCGTACTCAATTTTCGAGATCAGGAGTTCTACTTGCTTCTTTGTAAATGGCTGTACCTTAAATACATAGAATCGTTGCCAGCTGGCAAAAGTCTCGGCGGGCCGACTGGAAACGAAGGTCCATAGGTCTTTGTATCTTCCAACTAGATCGGTGATCTGTCGCTCTCTATCTGTGCGCTTGTCGTGGTCGATTTCGTCAAAGCCGTCGAGAAATAGGACGATCTTGCCGGTTTCCAGTGCGTACCTCAGTTGCTGGTCCGAAAATCCTGCAATGTATTCTCCAATCTTTGCGCGTATATATTCTTGGAGGGTGGTCGTTGGGTGCTCATTCAGCTCTCGCAACTCGATGATCACCGGAAGGCGCTCCGTCTGAATCTCCAAGAAGCGGAGAAATAGATAGCGCATTAGCATTGACTTGCCGGATCCGGCTGTGGCCGTGAAGAGGACGCTCTTATACTTCTCGATATCTTTCAGAAAGTCGTCGTCGCGGAGCGCGGCGCTTGAGTTGGCGATATGGAGGTTTACGTAGAGCGTGGAGAACGGAATAGGAGTGCTGCTTGAAATAATTGTCTTCACAGTAGAGAAGCGATCCAGGCTCTCCTCGATGAACCGCGAAAAGCCTTTTCGAAACCTTACCTCGAGTCGTTCCTTCGTTCTCGTAGCGAGTCCCTTCGCGGGCGACGCGAATGTGCTAGCCAGTTTTGAGATGAGCGGGGCAGCTTTTTCAATTGATGCGGTTTCTAGTATCATTTTCTTCTCTCGAATCAGGAATTCAGATGGCAAGCTGACCTGTCGAGTATTTGAAGTAGTGTTTTATCCGTAAGGTCAATTCTACTTAGGGTGGTTGCAATAGCAAAGCCGAGCTGGCTGCTCGGCTTTGCGGATTTATTTCGGGGGCAAGCCCGGGCATGACGAGCGGCGAGGGCGAGCCCTCACAACACCCTGTTACTCTCCTTCACCTTGTCCGCGTCGAGATACAGGCTCTCGCCCATCTCCTTGAACTTGGCGCTCATCGTCGCCATGCCGTCCTCGATCGTGCCTGAGATCGACGCGCCCACGCCTGTCGGGTCGTTCAGCGTCGCCGCATAATCCCGCACGTCCTGGGTGATCTTCATCGAGCAGAACTTCGGGCCGCACATCGAGCAGAAATGCGCGACCTTGTGGGCTTCCTTCGGCAAGGTCTCGTCGTGGAAGTTCTTCGCGGTCTCCGGGTCGAGGCCGAGGTTGAACTGGTCCTGCCAGCGGAAGTCGAAGCGGGCGCGCGACAGCGCGTCGTCGCGGAGTTGCGCGGCGGGGTGGCCTTTCGCGAGGTCGGAGGCGTGGGCCGCGATCTTGTAGGTGATGACGCCGACCTTGACGTCGTTGCGGTCGGGCAGACCCAGGTGCTCCTTCGGCGTGACGTAGCAGAGCATCGCGCAGCCGAACCAGCCGATCATCGCAGCACCAATGCCCGAGGTGATGTGGTCATAGCCCGGCGCGATATCTGTGGTCAGCGGGCCCAACGTATAGAACGGCGCCTCGCCGCATTCCTTGAGCTGCTTGTCCATGTTGATCTTGATCTTGTGCATCGGCACGTGGCCGGGGCCCTCGATCATGACCTGGCAGCCCTTGTCCCACGCGATCTTCGTCAACTCGCCGAGCGTCTCCAGCTCCGCAAACTGCGCGCGGTCGTTGGCGTCGGCGATCGAGCCCGGGCGCAGGCCGTCGCCAAGCGAGAACGAGACGTCATACTTGCGCATGAGATCGCAGATCTCGTCGAAATGGGTGTAGAGGAAGCTCTCCTTGTGATGCGCGAGGCACCACTTCGCCATGATCGAGCCGCCGCGCGACACGATGCCGGTGACGCGGTTCGCCGTGAGGTGGATGTAGGGCAGCCGCACGCCGGCGTGGATCGTGAAATAGTCGACGCCCTGTTCGCACTGCTCGATCAGGGTGTCCTTGTAGAGCTCCCAGGTCAGCTTGACGGGATCGCCTTCGCACTTCTCCAGCGCCTGGTAGATCGGCACGGTGCCGATCGGCACCGGCGAGTTGCGCAAAATCCATTCGCGGGTGGTGTGGATGTTGCGGCCGGTGGAGAGGTCCATCACGGTGTCGGCGCCCCAGCGGATCGCCCACACCATCTTGTCGACCTCTTCCTCGACCGACGAGGTCACCGCCGAGTTGCCGATATTGGCGTTGATCTTGGTCAGGAAGTTGCGGCCGATGATCATCGGCTCCAGCTCGGCATGGTTGATGTTCGAGGGGATGATGGCGCGGCCGCGCGCGATCTCGCTGCGGACGAATTCCGGGGTGATGAAGGCCGGCACCGCGGCGCCAAAGCTCTCGCCATCGGCAAGCGCTGCCTCGGCGCGCTCCAGCTGCTGCTTGCGGCCGAGATTCTCGCGCTCGGCGACGTAGATCATTTCCTTGGTGATGATGCCGGCGCGGGCGAATTCGAGCTGCGTGATCTTGTGACCGTCGAGGCCGCGCAGCGGCGCGTGGTGCGCGGTGAACGCCTTGGCGGCGTGGGATGCGCCGACATTGCCGTTGTCCTCGGGCTTGATGGTGCGGCCCTCATACTCCTCGACGCCGCCGCGCTCCTTGACCCAGGCGAGGCGATTGCGCGGCAGGCCGGTGTTGACGTCGATCGTCACAGCCGGATCGGTGTAGGGACCCGAGGTGTCATAGACCGGCAGGTTCGGCTCGCCGGCGCCCTCCGACAGGATGATCTCGCGCAGCGGCACGCGCAGATCGGGCGCGCTCGCCGGCGTCGCGAAGATCTTGCGCGAGGCGGGCAGCGATCCGGTGGTGACGGCAGGGAGTGTCGTGTCGGGGTTGGAGCGGATGTTCATGAGGGATCCTCCTTACTTCAATTCGTTGGCGTCGCTGCGCGAGAGGTGATTACTGCTGTCATCCCCGCGAAAGCGGGAATCCAGTATTCCAGAGGCCGCGGTGTGATACCGAGAAGCCGCGGCGTACTGGATCGCCCGGTCCATGTGCGCAATTGCGCACAGGCCGGGCGATGACGGCAGGGTGTGTGGAGCGAAAGCGTGCATCACGCGGCCTCCGCACGGATGCCGAGCCACTGCCGTACCCGCGCGTCGGGGTCGGCGTTCTGGGTGACGTCACTGACGACGGCGATCGAGTCGGCGCCGGCGGCGAAGATCTCGGCGGCGTGCTCGAACTTGATGCCACCGATCGCGACAAGCGGGATGTTGCCGATACGCTTCTTCCATTCGGTGATCTTCGGAATGCCCTGTGGCGCGAACCGCATCGACTTCAGCGTGGTGAAGAAGATCGGGCCGAGCGCGACATAGTCGGGCCTGGCGGCGAGCGCAGCCGCCAGCTCGTCATCGTCATGGGTCGAGACGCCGAGCGTCAGCTTGGCCTTGCGAATTTCGGCGAGGTCGGCCTCAGCGAGATCTTCCTGGCCGAGATGCAGATGCTCGGCGCCGGCGACGATCGCCGCGCGCCAGTAATCGTTGACGACGAGTTTGGTCGGCGTGCCCTTGGTCACCGCAAGCGCCTCGCTGACGATTTGCAGCGCCGCGGCATCGTCGAGCTCTTTGGCGCGCAGCTGGATGGTGCCGACGCCGAGCTTGGTCAGGCGCTCGACCCAGGCAACGCTGTCGACGACGGGATAGAATGGATCAGGATACGGCATGCCAGAACGGGGTCCCAACGACAGGGGTGGAGGGGGAGGCGAAATCGCGGGCTTCCATCAGCCCGGCTTCATAGGCGGTGCGGCCGGCCTCGACGCCGAGGCGGAAGGCGCTGGCCATTGCGACGGGATCGGCGGCCTTGGCGACCGCGGTGTTGAGCAGCACGGCGTCGTAGCCGAGCTCGAGCGCCTCGGCGGCATGCGACGGCGCGCCGAGCCCGGCGTCGACCACCAGCGTGATGTCCGGCAGGCGATCGCGCAGCAGCCTCAACGAGTCGCGGTTGGTGATGCCCTTGGCACTTCCGATCGGCGCGGCCCACGGCATCACCACCTTGCAGCCGGCCTCGACGAGGCGCGAGGCGACCGAGAAATCCTCGGTGCAATAGGGGAACACCTCGAAGCCATCCTTGATCAGGATGGTGGCGGCCTCGACCAGGCCGACCACGTCCGGCTGCAAGGTGTCGTTGTCGGCGATCACCTCGAGCTTGATCCAGGGCGTGCCGAACAATTCGCGCGCCAGCTTCGCAGTGGTCACCGCCTCCCTGACGCTGCGGCAGCCCGCGGTGTTCGGCAGCACGGTGACGCCGAGCTCGCGGATCAGCGACCAGAACGCATCGCCGGTCTTGCCGCCGGCAGCCTCGCGCCGCAGCGACACCGTAACGATGCTGGCGCCGGAGGCGCGGATCGCGTTCTGCATGATCGCCGGCGAGGGATACAGCGCCGTGCCGATCAGGAGGCGGGAGGGAAAGGATTTGCCGTAGAAGGTGACCATGGTGTCTATGCCTCGTGGCCCTGTTCGCTGCCGCGCATACAACTCGTCATCCCCGCGAAAGCGGGGATCCAGTATTCCAGAGGCCGCGCCGTAATACGGAGAAGCCGCGGCGTACTGGATCGCCCGGTCAAGCCGGGCGATGACGGCTGACTGTGGGGCTCGTGTGCACGCATCACATCACCCTCCCTGCCGCGGCGTGATGATCTCGATCTCGTCGCCGGCCTTCAGTGCCGTCTCGGCCCAGCGGCTCTTCGGCACCACGTCGTAGTTGAGCGCGATCGCGAAATGCGTGCCCTCGTAGTCGAGCTCGGCCAGCAGCGCATCGACACTTGCCGCCGCGATCTCCCGCTGCTCGCCATTCACGATCACGCGCATTGCATCACCTCGTTGTCGATTTCGCCGCGCGCGAGATAGGCGAGCGTCAGCTCGGCCAGCGCCGGCGCCAGCAGGAAGCCGTGACGGTAGAGTCCGTTCACCGTGATGCGTTCCTGTTCGATCCTGATTTTCGGCAGATTGTCCGGAAATGCCGGCCGCAAGCCGGCACCGAATTCGACGATGCGGGCCTCGCCGAACGCCGGATGCACGACATAGGCGGCCCCTAACAGCTCCAGCGCCGAGCGCACGCTGACGCCGTTGTCCTCGGCCTCGATCGAGGTCGCGCCCAGCATGAAGCGGCCATCGCCGCGCGGGATCACGTAAAGCGGCCAGCGCGGATGGATCAGCCGCACCGGGCGCAGCAATTCGACCTCCGCGGTCTCGATGATGATCATCTCGCCCTTGACGCCGCGCAGGCTCGGCTCGCGGTCGCGCGCAGCCAACCCGCGGCAGTCGATCACGAGGCCGTCGAGGTCGTCAGCCTCGGCGTCGCTGTTGAACTTGATGGCGCCGCCGGCCTTGGCGATCGCGGCATGCAGCCGCGGCAGCACGCGGCGCGGCTCGACGTGACCCTCGTCCGGATAGAACAGGCCAGAGCCGAAGCGGCCCTCGAGCGCCGGCTCCAGCGCACGGACGCCCTCGGCGTCGAGCCGTCGGTAACCGGTGGTGAGTCGGGCAAAGCGTTCGAAATCGGTGCGGTCGCGCGGATGCGCCACCACCAGCGAGCCGTTGAACGGCGTTTCGGGAAAATGTCGCCGCCATAGATCGAGCGAGCGGATGCCGAGGCGGGTGATCACCGGCTCGGCGGCCTCCTCCTCGCACCACGGCGCCAGCATCCCGCCGGCCCAGTGGCTTGTGGATTCCGTCATCCCAGCGTCACTGCGCTCGTGCAGGGTGACGGCACGTCCGGCCTCTGCGAGCAGCAGCGCATGCCAGGCGCCGGCTATGCCTGCGCCGATGATGGTGACGGGGGAATCCCCCCGCGGTCTTGACGTCTGATACATCCCTGTCCCTTCGCCGGCATGACCCGGATCAGGTTCAAAGGGTCACCGCGGTCCCGGACTGTTCGCAACTTCGTTGATGACAAAGTGGCGAAGTCCAAGCTTGCGGTATCTCAGCTCCTCCTTCGGAGCACCCCTCGGAACGCCTCTAATGTAAGCGGATGGGCTGACGTGTCAACGTGTATGCCAGAAGCTGCGCCGCGGTGTACGCAGAGCGCTCGTGCCCTGGACGCAGCGCAGCGCACCTCGGTGCACTGCCGAGCCGGGGCCCCATGTCGCTCGAAACGGAGCTTCCGGCTCTGCGCAGCAACGCTGGGCGTTGCACCGCGTCCGGGACACGCAATCAGCTATTTGGAAGCCTGTTCCGGCTTCGGCTCGGCGGTATCGGCCGTTCCCTGTTCCTGCTTGGCCAGTTCCTTTGGCGGTGCACCCGTGCCGCCAAGCTTGGCCTCCTTGAGGCGATCCCCGCGCTGTCGCTTTGCGACGTAGTAATACCCGCCTGCGAAATAACGCACGGCTCGATCGAAATCGCCATGGGCGGCCCGATAGGCCCCGGCGAGGTATCTGACGCCATATCGCAGGTTGGTCGCGGCGTCGCGCAGGCCTTCAGCGGTACCGGTGTAGCCGACCCCGCGGGCGGTCGCGAGCTTGATCTGCATCATGCCGATGGCGCCGCCGCGCCCGATCAAATGCGGCTGATACTTGCTCTCGCGCACGATGACGCGATGCACCAGCTCTTCCGGCACCAGGTTCGCCTGGGCCTCGGCCGTCACCATCGCCTCATATTGCGCGCGCGATTGCGCCTGCGCGCCGGCGCAGGATGCAAGCCACGCGGCGGCGGCAAGGCAGCTGAGGGTCTGAACGGTCTTCATGTCGGGTCGCCCGGGTGATCAACGCGCGTCGGTTCTGCGGTCTCATTGGTACGCCGAGCGGGCAGGAATGTGGCAAAGCCTTCGCATCAGCGAAGGTTCTGCGTCCGTGACCGAGCGGCTGCCGGGTGTGCCGGACGATGCAATCGACCGATGCGCCAAAATGTCTGACCCGATTTTGCCGCACGCAATCCACAGCGGTTTGTCGTGCAATCGTCTCGATCAAGGTCTAGACTCCCTGCACGACAGAGCGCGCGTGTTCAGTCAGCACGTCTGTCCATTCCAAAGCACGCAAAAACAAACTTCGGGAGATGCGCCGTGAATCGTCAAGATTCAGTCCGACAGGACACTGGCTACATGCCTCGCGAAAATCCCTGCGCGCAATGCGGCAAGCCGATTGCCCGCCCCGACTGGGTGGAGCACAGCGAAGGCCGCACCTCGTATCTGTGGAATTGCCGCGCCTGCAACTATCGCTTCGAAGCCATCGCGATCTACGAGCAAGCACAGCTCACGCCGCTCGCAGCCTGATGTCTTGATCGCTGGTTCGGATCAGGCCGCGGATTTTTGCGGCGGCTGCAATTGCTGCTGCCGTCCCGGCAGCTCGATCCGGACCACGAGCCCGTGCGGCTTGTGGTCGTGCAGCGACAGCGTGCCGCCGTGTGCCAGCACGATGGCGTTGGCGATCGACAGGCCGAGGCCGAAGCCTTCGGCCTCATCCATGTTGCGCGCCTGGTCGCCGCGCACGAACGGCTCCAGCACGGTTGCCTTGTGTGCGTCGGAAATGCCGGGGCCGTCGTCCTCGATGTCGACGACGAGGCGATCGGGCCTGACGTCGAGCCGGACGGTCACTTCGCCGCCGAACCGCGTGGCATTGTCGACCAGGTTGGTGATGCAGCGATGCAGGTCGGCCGGCCGCGCCGTAGCCATCGCGTGCTGCGGGCCCTCGTAATTGACCTTGTGCCCCATGTCGACGAACTGGTCGGTGACGAGGTGCAGCGTGCTCGCGATGTCGACCAGCGTCATCGCCTCGAGCTTGCGGTCGTTGCGCAGGAACGACAGCACCGATTCCAGCATCGAGCGCATCTGGTCGAGGTCGCGCAACATGCGGTGGCGGTGGGTCTCGTCCTCGATGAATTCGGCGCGCAGCCGCATCCGGGTGATCGGCGTGCGCAGGTCGTGGCTGATCGCGGCCAGCATCTTGGTGCGGTCGTCGATCAATGTGGTGATGCGCTCGCGCATCCGGTTCAGCGCCTTGGCCAGCGAGCGGATCTCCTCGGGACCGCGCTCCGGCAGCGGCGCGGCGGCGCCGTTCAGGCTGAAGGTCTCGGCGGCCTTGACGAAGGACGACAGCGGCGCGGTCAGCGCCCATGCCGCCCACAGGCCGAGCAGGGTGACGCTGATGACGGCGAACAGCACCGTCATCATCCACGGCCCGCCCCAGAACGGCCGCATGTGCTGATCCGGCATCAGGTTTGCCGCGAACATGG
Source organism: Bordetella parapertussis (assembly GCA_943372075.1). Classification (GTDB taxonomy): domain Bacteria; phylum Pseudomonadota; class Alphaproteobacteria; order Rhizobiales; family Xanthobacteraceae; genus Bradyrhizobium. The sequence goes on from CALRXG020000243.1 coordinate 8,880, forward strand.
TGCCGTCGGGCAAGCGGATCGCGACTCGGTGGACCTCGCCATCATGCGGCGTGCTGGCGGTGTCGTGCGGCAGCGAGAACACGCGATAGCCGGCGCCGAGCCGGCGCAGCGCATGCAGGCTCGGCGCGTCGGTCTCGGTGAGCGTGCCGGTATCGGCCGGCAGGTCGCCGACCGAAAGTTGCGGGAAGGCCCGCGCGATGTCGGCTTGCAGCCGCGGCCGCTCGGACGCCGGGGCATGCCCCAGCAGTTGCGCGGCGGCGGCGAGCTGGGTGTGCCAGCGATCCGAAGGCTCCGGCCGGTCGGGGCGGTGGATCAGGAAGGTTGCGGTGATGATCAGATGCAGCGCGACGATCGATACGACGACCAGCGCCGCCATCTGGGCGCCGATCCCCCGCAGACTCAGCACGCGCAGCAGTTTCATCGTCAGTTGCTCGTGGCGGCAGCCGCCTCCACCCGCGGGGTGAACACATAGCCGCCGGAGCGCACGGTCTTGATCATGGTGGCTTCCTGCGGATCGGGCTCGATCTTGCGGCGGATGCGGCTGACCAGCACGTCGATCGAACGTTCGAACGAGCCGGCGCTGCGGCCCTGCGTCAGGTCGAGCAGGCTGTCGCGCGACAGCACACGGCCGGGCCGTTCGCAGAAGGTGCGCAGCAGGTCGAACTCTGCGCTGGTCATCGCGACCCGCGCGCCTTCGGGGTTGCGCAGCTCGCGGAGGCGGATGTCGATGCGCCAGCCGAGGAAGGTCAGCGTGGTCGCGCCCTCGATCGCGCTGGCGTTGCGGGCGGCGGCCTGCCGGCGCAGCACCGCGTTGATCCGCGCCAGCAGCTCGCGCGGGTTGAATGGCTTGGCCAGGTAATCGTCGGCGCCCATCTCGAGGCCGAGGATGCGGTCGACGTCCTCGCCGCGCGCGGTGAGCATGATGATCGGCGTCTGCGACTCCGCGCGAACCTTGCGACACAGGCTGAGACCGTCCTCGCCGGGCAGCATCACGTCGAGCACCAGGAGATCCACCCGGTGATCGGTCATGGCCTTGGCCATTTCGCGGCCGTCGGAGGCGGTCGTGACATGGCAGGAATTGGTGCGGAGATATTTCGCGATCAGCGACCGCGTCTCGCGGTCGTCCTCGATGTCGAGTTCGTAGGCCTCGAACTTCGGGTTGTAGTGCAGCCGGCCCCAGGGCAGCGGGATCAGGTTGGTTCCGATCCCGAGGAAGCCACCGAAGCTCAGCACCGCGTACGACACCTTGCCCGAGATCTTGTCGATCA
>CALRXG020000244.1:0-10110 GCA_943372075.1 Bordetella parapertussis
CTCCGGAAGATGAGAGAACAGCGTGCCTACGGCAGGCGAGATGGTTCGGTCCGCTCCCGCGTCTCCCACGCTCGCCTTCTGTCTCACCCCGATCCAGTCCTTGACATAAAGGGGAGCGCCCCCGCGCACGTAAGGTCGTCCTGCGTAGATCAAAAAATTCGCTCGAACCCGGTCGGTGGCGGTCGCGAGGTTGCGGCGCTCGTCGTCCCGGCAAATTTCGCGTGCGAACGCAGCGCTTCCCGAATCGTGGTCGACGGGACCATAGGCAGGAAGGAACTGGCAGATGTCGTAGCTCTCCTCGAGAAGGCGCCGAAAGTGATCGAGGTTGAACTCGTCGCCGAGACCGAAGTCCTCATGCCAGGTCCAGAACGGCCACCAGATTTCTCCGTCGTAGTGGATCAGATCGAGATTGACCGCCGGGATCAGATCCTTGAAATTCGGGTTGCGCGCGGGCCTTGGCGGAAAATGGACGCGAAACGCCAGACGGGCTTCCGATGATTCGATCGTCCGGATCAAGGCCGCGCCTTCGCTCCTGAACCATTCCGTGCGCGGCGTCCTGTACCCGCGCGGAACGAAGCTGCGCTCGAAGGGAAAGCTTATCGTGATGGGGGTTTCGATGGCCATTATCCTATCCTTCATTCCGCGCGATCGCTCGCTGGCCTTCGCTCTCTGCGCTTGGCCCACGTGCGGAGAGCTTCCTTGCGCGCGTACAACGTCTTGCCGGCCTTTATGACCGGCAGGTCGTGATGGTCGGCGAGGTGATAGATCTGCCGACGCTCTTCCTTCGTGCCGAACATGAAATCCGAGATCTGGTCCGCGCCTTTGAGCAGATCCAGTTTGGGGTCGTCGCTCATGGCGCCCTCACGCATTCGGCGATCTCACGGAGACCGATTTCATCGCACTCGCGCGTCTGCCGCGTTCGAGGCTTCCCGCGCTGGCCGAAGGTCCAGACTTCCGAAACGCCGGCGAAATTCACCATGAGCGAGGCGAAGGAGTTCGGGTACTGTATGCTCAGCCTCGCTCTCAGATGACCGTCCGGGCGCTCGTACGCGGCGTAACGGAGGAATGCATTCCCTTCCGCCAGCAGGCGGAGCATCGTAGCGATGCCGGTAATCAGGCCGGCCTCGGGCTCGGAGCCGAGCAGTTCCACGTGCTGATTGTAGGAGCGGTACCATGCCGCACTGTGCAATCGTGGGCGCCGCGCTCCCTGATAATTGGCTGGCAACTGCTTCAACGCCTTGACGCTGGCCACGCCGTCCTTCATCAACTCGGCGCCGTACAGCGAGCAGACGAGCGAGGCTGCGTCTTCGTACGTCATGCGCGGGGCCGTGACGCCGCGGCCGCCGGTTGTGACTAGCCCCGCCTCGCGAAGGTGCCGCATGTGACCGGTCACCTCGGTCAATGGCCTTTCAAGAGCCGACGCGACGCATTCGACCAGTTCGCGCGAATTAGCCATTGATGGTGCCCCGAATTGGGTACTCTATGGCGGGAAGATCTTCGCCACGGCCGCCGAAAGCCAATTCCACGAAGCTCTTCATCGTCGCCGGCGAGACGTCGAACCTCTTCAAGAAATCGAACTCCAACATTCCGAGGCGGACTATGCCCGGCTGCGTGTTCCGAAGAAGATGCGCCGTCGAATAGGCGAACGTCCGTTCGCGTTCCGGATAATGAACGAGTCCGATGCAATCGCCGTGGCGCGTCCACCCCACCGTGACGGCCATGGTCGACGTCGCTCCGGCGGCCGACCGAAGCGCAAGCATGTCGCTCTCCAACTGGGTACCGAAATAGTCCTTTTCGGGCGGCGCGGAGGCCGCGCGCAACCCCTTACGGTCGCTCGTCGCCTTCGCCCCGTATTCGAGTTGAAATTCCATCATCAGAATGCTTCGCGCCACTTCGGCATGAATGGCCGGCCGGGTGCCCCTCGCTGCGATCGCCGCGAGGATAAGTGCCGTCTCCAGCGCCACGATCGGTTCGGATGTATCGGCCACGCGAGCGAATACTTCGGCCTGCGTCAGCGCATCGACCGCGGATGCCGCGCCCGGACCGAACAGCCGGTCGACCGCCGCCCTAAAAGCCTGCGTTCCAAACCTGCCTCCGGATTCCGCCTGAACGTTGCCATGCGCGGCCTCTTCTGCGTGCCTTTTCATACGAGCCTTTGACTCCAGAATACCTTTCTGAGATAATATCACTAATGGAGAAGAATTACCATCCCCTTAATGATATAATCCCAATTAGGCTATTTGTAATGGCGTCCATTCGAAAGCGCAAGCTCAAGAATAAAAGAGTCTGCTGGCAGGTCGATTACAGGGACGTCCAGGGAAAACGTCGACATAAACAGTTTCCGACGCGGCGCGAGGCGGACGATTGGCTCGTCGATGCCCGCTCCCAAGTCGCCGCCGGCACGCACGTGGCGGCGTCGGCGTCCAAGACCGTCCGCGAAGCCGCAGACGAATGGCTGAAAGATTGCGAACGCAACGGTCTTGAGAAGACGACGCTCGATGTATATCGGCAGCGCGTCAAGGATCACATCAATCCCTTCATCGGGCATTTGAAGCTCGCGACCATGACGACGGTCGATGCGCAGAATTTCTACGAAAGCCTCCTCGACAAGCTTTGTTCGCGCGACATGGTCCGGCGCGTGCGCATCAACGCCGGGGCCATCTTCCGATATGCCCAGAGAAAGGGTTGGGTTGTCAGCAATCCGATCGCGCTGACCCCGTACAAGCATTCCAAGCGTGACAACAAGCGCCCTCCCATGCCGAGCATGGATGAGATGAAGGCCATGATCTCCAGAACGACGGCCGCCTGGGAAGGCTGGCTGGTCATGGTGTACGTGCTGATCTTCGCCGGTTTGCGCGCTTCGGAATTAAGAGCGCTCTCATGGGACGACATCGACCTCAAAAAGCATATCCTGACCGTCAGGCGACGCGCCGACAAGTGGGGACGCATCGCAAAACCGAAATCCGATGCCGGCACGCGTGACGTTCGGTTTATCCCGCAACTAGCGCTCGAGCTCAAGAAGTGGAAGCTGCGATGTCCGCATAGCGATCATAATCTTGTCTTCCCTTCGTCGACAGGGACGGTTCAGAACCTCGCCAACATTATGAACCGATTCCTGCGACCGATGCAGATCGAGGCTGGCATCGTGATTAAAACCGTCACGATCGCGAAGGATGGCAAGAAGATCACGAAGGTCCGCGCCAAGTTCGGGATGCACGCGTTCCGACACTTTTGCGCGTCGATCTGGATTGACGCAAATTTTTCTCCGAAAAAGATCCAGACGATGATGGGCCACGCATCGATCGAACTCACGTTCGACACCTATGGGTATCTATTCGATGCCCGCGAAGACGACGATAAGGCCATGAAAAAGATCCAAGCGAAAGTGCTGGGTTGAATGGTAGGAGTGATAACGTGCCTAGATTGACGCAAGCGGAAAAGAGTGAACGCGCCACGGATCTACGCAACTTGGCCGTGGACCTCGTGGCGCACGGCGGGAAACTGGTGCCCGTCAAAAAGGGGAACGAGACGATCGAGGTCATGGCCTACGAAGGCGCTCGCATCGCCATTCTCTACACGACACCGCGTGTCGATCTCCGCGTCGCCGGTGTCCCTGACCACGTCAATCCGAAGAGCTTTATGCTTGATATTTGGTATGACAACCGAAAGCGACTCTCTGTGCAATGGGAACACGATCAACCGATCGATGTCCTGATGTACAAGCCTGGGGATTGGGAAGACGATTTCTTTACGGAGCATCGCCGTGGCCTACCGGCGGCTCCGCCACTGGCTTGATTTCCTCAACCGGTAGTCGGCTTCGACGAGATTGCATCGTCCAGATCAGCCCTGTAAACGACACCTGCTGCGTAGGACCGATTCCACTTCGGCGGTCCACGGGCCTGTAGCTCAATGGTTAGAGCCGGCCGCTCATAACGGTCTGGTTGCAGGTTCAAGTCCTGCCGGGCCCACCAGTAATTATTGGCAGCACACGCAATCCGGGCGTCACGCATCGCTCAGATGACGGTACTCGTCCACTTGCGGACCCAGCGCGTGATCTGCTCCACCCATCGGTAGTTGCGCTGGTCGCTGGCCATGAGCTTGCGGATATCGAAGGTCATGTCGCCGACGGCTACATCCGGGTAATGCGTGCAGAAGGCCGACCAGCGCCGAAATCGTTCGGCCTCAGCGACGAAACCGGAGTTGCCGTCGTACGTGAGATAGGCGCCTGGCTTGGCCCGCCGGCTCCACGGCGTCACCATCTGTACGACCAGGCCGACGGACAGCGAGGCCAGCACACCGTTCGACCAAACCACCTGCGGACGCCCACCAGCGGATCCATAGTGGCGCGACTCTTCTGCCAGCGCCGCTTCGGTCACGATCCCCATACAACGCAGACACGGACCGCCGGGCTCGGATAGCACTACTTGGCCTGCGACTAGGTGACCGTGGCCGCCACCCAACTTGTGCACGTCCATGCCTAGATCGATGTACGGGATCAGGAAGCGCCGGCAGAATGCATCGAGTTCGTCCTTGCCGCGCACGTTGTCGAGACCGCCCACGATGACCTCGCAGCGCTTCAGCGCGTCGCCTGCGAGTTGCCATTGCTTGCGATGGATCTCGACGCGCGCCTTCGGATTGATCGCGAGGATCATCCTTTTCATGATCGCGACCTTCGCGGTCCGCTTGAGCACGTACCACCATGTACCGCCGATCAGCCTGTTGAGATTGGTCAAGGAGATCAGGTCGGCGTCGATCAGCACGAAATTGCCGACGCCGACATGCGCGAGTTGCTGGGCGACGTGAGAATTGCCGCCTCCGAGGCCCACCAGACCGACGGTCACGTCCGCCAACCGCTGTTCGCTCTTGGCGCCCAGAAAGCTCTGCCGATCAAGCCAACTCATATTCTGCGCCCCATTGTTTGATGATCGGCTGATCGATTCGGATGAAGCGATCGATCGACACTGAAGGTTTTCCGGGCTCAAGCCAGAGTAAGCCCGTTGCGCCGTTGTCGCTCAGAACCAGGAGGCCGTGCGGCATCTTCGGGCATGACTGGAAAAATCCGGGTACGAATTCGTTGCCGCTTTTGAGGTCCACCCCGCTGAACCCGGGAACACCGCGCCCGCCATGGGTATGGACATGCAAGAGAGTCGACGCGGGTCGATAGGCTGATTGTGCGGCCTTCCGCATTGCGTTGGATCCGATTCGCGCGCCGACGCCGGGTGCGACTTCGTAGTCCTCATCACCAACTGGCATGTATCCGCGCACCAGCAGCAGCAACCCGCCCGGCGAGGCAGCAGCGCCTGCCGTCAGGAAGCCGACGCGCTCGTGCGCGAAGAAATGGGGGCGCGCGAGATCGCGCCGGACGAGATCCAGCATCGCACCGGTAATCTTGACTGCTACCTTCATTTGAGCTGCCCCAGGTGAATGGCGAGGATCTCCGCCCAAGGCAACGACGCCGGCACATTGTTGTATGACATCGTGTGCCAGGGCCGCCCCATGATCTGATGGACGGTCCAGTTCTGACCGCGGTTCGGAAAGGACTGCGACAAGAAGAGGCGGGTGGTGTAGCTCCCGTGGCTGCGCGGGCAGAGCAGGCCGTCGACCGTCGTTGTGCCTCCGTTGTGCTGAACTTTCATCGTCGGCAGATAGACTAGGGGCTGCCCTCCCTCGTCCCAGAGGTCGGCGCCGCGATTGATCCGCCGCAGCGCCGCGAGTTGAAGATCGGTGTTCACGACGACTGTCCCACCGGCGGATGCGAAGCGAATTCCATTCCGTCCTTGACCTTGAGGCGTTCGCCCGGCGCCATCTCGCGGAAGACGCCATCGATGCCGATGATGTCCAGCTTGTAGCCGGCGGGCACCCCGAACTTCGCCATCAACTCCTCGGTGGTGTAGATGCGGCGGTCGAGCTCGAACTCGACATCACCGCCGTAGATCACCGTCACCGTCTTCTTGCGATGCCGCAGCTTGAAGCGTTCGACTCCGCCGCCGCCGATGTCGACCTCGTCGTCGTCCTCAAAGACCTGATCGACGCCCGGACGTTCCAGCGACAGCTCCTGATCGTCGCCGGCGCCTGCGAGGAACTTGATCTGCCGGGCAATCAGCTTGGTGCGGGGCCATTCCATCGACAGTCCGTCGACGAAGAACCGGTGGGTGTCGCCGCCCTCGACCACGAAGAAGCGGCTGATCTTGCTCTTGTCGAGGTCGGAGGTCTCAGTGGGACGGAGCGATTCCAGCTCGCCCGTCCCGAGATGTCGCAGCACGACATAATCCTCAACCGGGTGCCGGCCGGCGGCCATGCAGACCTGGGCGCCGGTGACCTTGGCATCATCGAACGCGACCGTGGCGAAGTTGAAGTCTCCGTCGCCGATCTCTGCCTCGATTAAGCGGTTGCCATGCGACTGCTTGTCCGCGGTATCCGTCAGTGCGGTGTCCATAAGTCTCTCCATTTCCGGGCACACGGACGGTGCCCAGGCCTTGACGAAATCCCGGAAGGGACAGATTATCACGAATCAGTCCGTTATCGGACAGTACCTAATAGGACTTATTTTACAAATCAAGTCCGATTTGACATGATGCCATGGAGGGCGAATGCACCCGGGAAACCACACGGAGACCAGCGAACGACCCCGTGGGGGTCAGCCAACCTCTCTCGACTTCTTCTTCAAACTTGCGGAAATCTGGGATTTGAGCACCGAACAGCAGATTAAGCTGCTGGGATCCCCGGCACGCTCGACATATTTCCGCTGGCGCAAGGACGGTGGCGACGTCTCCGCTGACACGCTCGAGCGGATCTCACATCTTGGATCGATCTATAAGGCCCTCAGCATCCTGCTCGACTCCTCGGAAGCCGTCGTGAGCTGGATCCGGCGGCCGAACCGGTACTTCGAGGGGGCCACGGCCCTCGATGTGATGCTGAGCGGCAATCTGAGCGACATCATCAGGGTACGACAGTATGTCGATGCCCAGCGCGGAGGGTAACCACCAGTGTATCCGCAGATTTCGATCGACGGACAGTACCGCCGATTGTTTCCTTCAAAGTATCCGACGATCGATATCTACGAGAAGTTCGGGTCTCGCGAGATGCAAGCGCTCGCCGCCGATCTCGAAACGATTACGAATCCGCGCCTTGCCGCGAAATCCCGCATCACCGGCGGCGATGTATCGGCGGACGCCAATTCGCCGAAGCTACAGAACTGGAACCACGCGCCGTTCGCCTACCCGATGCCGGAAGGCTCCTACTGCCTTCCTCCGCCCTACTCTGTCCTGGAGCTGGCGGCGGACGAGCGCGGTGCCCTCGCGCGGGCAATTCTGCGCCGAGAGGAATTTCTCTCGCGCACTGACGAGCCGACATGTGGCGTCGACATGCGCATGATCACGAACAAGGTCGTTGGGAACTTCGTCGATCTGCGCGGACTACCGCCCGACACCACGCAACGCGCACGACGACTGCTTGGGCAAAGCTTATACGAGGAAGACGTGCAAGGCGTCATCTTCAAGATGGCCGAGTTGCCGGGCCACGAGTTTATTAGTGTGTTCAATAGTGACGTCCTGATCGAGCGCGGCATTCAGGGCGCCCACTATCGTTTCCGCTGGGACGGAATGAGGATTACTCGCGTGTTCGACTTCGGAGCCAACAAAGACATCGATCGCAACGAGATCATCGCCGCGTCCTTGGCGGCCTGAGCGCGCGGCAGCAAGGAGCCAAGCATGCGTACGCCGATTTCGATAGCGATTGCCGTTATTGTCGCGGTGCTGTTCTTGCAGGCGCCGGAATTCGTGCAACAGTACGCGCAGCGGCTTGGCGGTGCCATCGACGAACTCGACCGCGTCGTAAGACATTTCGACGAGGATGCCCGCCGCTCCGGATATGATCGTTCTGGCGCGCTGGGGCTCATGTCCCGAAACCAGGAGCAACTCGTCCGCGATCAGGCGACGAGGATGTCCGAGACCATCGGTCGATTGGCCAATCTGCGCGCGCAGCAAGCCGCCATGGGGCAGCCCGGATCGTTCACGCGCGCCGGCGCGTTCGCAACCGGATATGATTCCGATCTTGCCGCCCGAACATGGAAGGATTTTCAGTTCGCGCTACCGGTTTCCGCCGATGGCGTCTTGTTCGCGTGCACCGGCTTCATCCTGGGGTTCTTCGTCTCCTTCGCCGGAGCCATCGGTCTGGGTCGATTGGCACGGGCTCATTGAAGCCGTTCGCGGCGAAAACATCGAACCCTGCGGAGCTGGATTTCGCGATGATGGATACGCCGAAAAGCAGAACAAAGGGGCCGGCCATCGGCCTTCACCAAGCCAAGCAGCTTTGTCGACTTGACGAACGCAGACGGCTTGAACTGATCGCTGAAGGGCTTCCTGTCATCCTGCGGAGTGCTCAAGGCTTCTGGACCGCTGCAGAAAAACTTCAGACTCACCCTCGGGAAGCAAAAGTCCTGGAGAATTATGCGGACGAAGAGGCCGCCAAAATCCTGATCCTGGTCGACGCGGTGCGTTGCCCGCCAAAACTCATCGCGTCCCGCCTGAATACGATCGTCGGCTGGTTCTACAATCACCTGGCGCGGCTGATCTATGCCGAAGCGGTTTCGTGGAAGCCAACGCATCTCGCCGAACTACGCGGGTACGTTGATCGACAGCGACGCGGGCACTATCTCGAAGGACATGCCGGCGAGTACATCGCGCCCAACTGGGCCATATATCAGCGCGAGAGCCTGCTCTATGCCGATGTCGAGGCCTATCAGGACGGCAAGCTGGAATGGAGTGCGCCGCGCGACCCGCCTTACGGTCATTTCGGATCGTTTCGGCCGCACGCACTGCGCGTTGTCGAGGCCATGGAGCAGGTCGGCATGTTCACGCCGGCCGGATTGAAGGCGGTGTCGGATATCTGGGGCAGTCTGGAGTACAAAGACAAAGAAGATCACCACGACGGGAGAAAGTTGACGGAGCAATTGCTGACACGATTGCACACCGACGGCCTGATCCTTGATACGGCCAACGGTGAACACGTCGGGACGCTTTACAACGACTGGCAAATCCCGATGTACAATCTTGAATTTTCTCTCATAGCGGTCTCGCTCGAGGAACTTGAGGCGGAGCAGGAGCGGGAGTTCTGGTCCATGGCTGGCGATCCGCGATAGGGGGTAACGGTTTGCGCAACCCGCTGACCGGATAAGTCGTTCGGCCACCTCTTTGATCGACTAACGCCACGGACACTTCCATCAGCATGAAAAAGGGGGCAGGTGCAGTTGAGCGACGATCGTCTACCCAAGCTCCGAACCACAGTCGTCGAGGGCCGCCTCGCGTTCCAGATGCGCCGCTTTGCGGCGGCACAGGCCAACGATTGCGGTCTCCAGATCCTGAACTTGCCACAGCTCGCCGCAAGGCTCGCCGGCGGTTTCGCAATACCGGCTTCGGCCGATCAGTTGGAGCCCGCAATCCAGCAGGCGCTTGACGAAGGCGGCTTTGATGAGCTCGAACGCGTCCGACTTCTGCCCGGCATGACGCGGGCGGTGTTCCGGACCCTGAAGAAGATCTGGGCGGCGGACTTCGATCTCTCGTCGCCCAGTCGTGGCGGTCACCGCCGCGTCGCGGAGATGTCTCAGATAGAGGCCCGCCTGAAATCGCACTTGCCTCCGGTCGCGATGACGCCACGGGATCTGCGCGACGCTGCGCTGAAGCGCGCTTGTCATGCGCCTCGGATCGTCGGTGAGATATGCATCGAGGGATTGTCGTTCATCTCGCCGGTTTGGCGACCACTGATCGAGGCGCTTTGCGATGTCGTCCACGTCGAGTGGGTCGCGCCGGCTGGCGCCGACACCGGCTGGTTCCGAGGCACGATATCGCGGCTTGACCCGGCCTCTGCGAAACCGCCCACCGTCGTTTCGTGCGCCGACGTTCGCCACGAGGTGGTCGAGAGCCTGAGATGGGCGCGGCAGCTTATCGCTTCCGGCATCGCACGCCCCAACGAGATCGCGATCGCGTCGGCCAACACGACGGCTTGGGACGAACATTTCCTCGCTTGCGCCGAAGGCACCGGCTTTCGGCTTCACTTTTCCCACGGTGTTGCGGCACTCGCCTCGCGCGACGGACAACGCTGCGCAGCGTTGGC
>CALRXG020000245.1:0-10092 GCA_943372075.1 Bordetella parapertussis
TCGGCTTCTTCCCCGTCGTGGTCTCGGCGGTGCAGGGCTTCAAGTCGGTCGATCCCGACATGGTCGATCTGGCGCGCGCAATGCAGGGCAGCCGCTTCAAGGTGTTCTGCGCGGTCAACCTGCCGCACGCGATGCCCGCGATCTTCTCCGGCCTGAAGGTCTCGGTGACGCTCGCCGTGGTCGGCGCGGTGGTCGGCGAGTTCGTCGGCTCCAATTCCGGCATCGGCTATGTGATGCAGCGTTCCATCGGCACCTTCGACCTGCCGACGATGTTCGCCGCGCTGGTGATCCTGGCGCTGCTCGGCGTCATCCTGTTCTGGATCGTCGACCGCATCGAGCGGCTGGTGATCCCCTGGCACGTCAGCCAGCGCGACGACATCAGCTTCGCTTCCTAGCGCAGCAACCGAACAAGCGGTCCACACAAGGGCCGGATCGTAAAGGGAGAACAACCATGAAGCGTTTGATTGCGGTCGTGAGCGCCGCATTGGTCTGGAGCACGTTGGCAGTGGTACCGGCATCCGCGGCCGACAAGGTCGTGCTGATGCTGAACTGGTACGTCTATGGCGAGCACGCGCCGTTCTATTACGGCAAGGCCAAGGGTATCTACGCCGCCGAAGGCATCGACCTCGAGATCCAGGAAGGCCGCGGCTCGGCTGCAACCACGCAGGCGGTGGCGGCCAAGACCGCCGATTTCGGCTATGTCGACGTGCCCACGATGATGCGGGCGGCGGTGAAGGGCGCGCCTGTGATCGCCACCGGTGTGCTGTTGCAGACCAGTCCGATGTCGGCCATGGGCTTCGTCGACAAGAACATCAGGAAGCCAGAGGACATCAAAGGCAAGACGGTCGCGATCACGCCGGCGGATTCGATGACGCAGATCTGGCCGCTGTTCCTGAAGAAGACCGGCCTCAAGGAAAGCGACTTCCACACCGTCGCCGGCGACGGTCAGACCAAGCTCAACGCCGTCATCAACGGCCAGGCCGACCTGCTGCTCGGCTATGTGATGGACCAGTCGATGAAGATCAAGGACGCCACCGGCAAGGACGTCTATCCGATCAAGTTCGCGGACTACGGCATCAACATGGTGTCGTCGGGCATCATCGCGAACTCGGATTATGTGAAGGCCAATGCCGATCTGGTCCGCCGCTTCATGTCGGCGACGACCAAGGCTGTGGAGGCTGCGGAGAAGGACCCGAAGGCGGCTGCGCAATCGATCCTCGACGCCAATCCGAAGGGCGGCAAGATCGACACGCTGACCCAGGGCTTCGAGCTGACGATCCCGCTCTATCGCACGCCGGAGACCAAGGACAAGCGGCCGTTCCAGGTCACCGACCAGAACATGACCGAGTCGGTCGACCTGATGGTCGAATATGGCGGTCTCGACGCCAAGGCGAAGGCCAATCCGAAGGCGTTCTACACCAACGACTATCTGCCGAAGGGTAATTCGTGACCCATACTCAACCGTCGTCCCTGCGAAAGCAGGGACCCATAACCCCCGGCGTCAATTGTTGCGGAAGGTCTCTCCCCATATGCCCGAAGGAGAAGCTGCGGCGTATGGGTCCCTGCTTTCGCAGGGACGACGGGTGGAGAGGGCTGCGATGAACCCGGCGAGCAAACCAAGCGATATCATCCAGCCCGCCGCGCATCTGCGCCTGGTGTCGGACCGCGCGACCGGCGCTGCCCCCGGCATCAAGCTGTCAGGCGTGTCGAAGACCTACCGGTCGCGCGACGGCGACGTGCCGTCGCTGCGGCCGCTCGACTTCACCATCAATGACGGCGAATTCTTCGTCGTGGTCGGGCCGTCCGGCTGCGGCAAGTCCACGCTGCTCAAGATGATCTCGGGCCTGCTGCCGCCGACATCAGGCGAGGTGCTGGTCGACGGAGAGGTGGTGTCCAAACCGCACGGCAATGTCGGCATCGTGTTCCAGAACGCGCTGCTGCTGCCGTGGCGCAACATCCTCTCCAACGTGATGCTGCCGATCGACATGAAGCGGCTGCCGCGCGACAAGTACCTCGATCGCGCCAAGGCGCTGTTGAAGCTGGTCGGGCTCGAAGGCTTCGAGAAGAAGCTGCCCTGGCAGCTCTCCGGCGGCATGCAGCAGCGCGCCTCGATCTGCCGCGCGCTGGTGCACGATCCCAAGATCATGCTGATGGACGAGCCTTTCGGCGCGCTGGATGCCATGACGCGGGAGCGGATGAATGTCGAACTGATGCGGATTCAGCGCGAGACCGGCAAGACGGTGCTGTTGATCACGCACTCGATTCCCGAAGCCGTGTTCCTCGCCGACCGGGTGCTCGTCATGACCGAGCGGCCCGGCGCGGTCGCGGCGATCTATGACGTGCCGATGCCGCGGCCGCGCTCGCTCGAGACGATGTCCGATCCTGTCTTCACCGAGCTGGTGCAGCGCATCCGCAAGCATTTCTTCACCCAGGGATCGCTGGACTGAACCGAGCCGACGATGCCGAATCGCCTCAAAGTCAAAGATATCGCCTTCTTCGAACGGCCGCTGCCCTTCGCCCGGCCGTTCCGTTTCGGCGCCGTGACGGTCAACGCCGCGAGGCAGGTCTTTGTGCGGGTCGAGATCGAGGTGGAGGGCAAGGGACGCGCCACCGGCGCCAGCGCCGAGATGCTGGCGCCAAAATGGTTCGACAAGCGGCCGCAGCTGACGCCGGACCAGACGGTTGACGACCTGCGCCGCTCGCTTGCCATCGCACGCGAGCTCTATCTGGCGAACAACGGCTTTGAGACCGCGTTCGGCCTGCACGCGGCTTGTATCGGTGCCCAGGTCGAGGCTTGCGCGATAGCGGACATTCCTCCGCTTGCCGCGATTTTCGGCCCGGCCGAGATCGACAAGGCCATTCTCGACGCCCTGCTGCGCTGCGTCGGTGTGAATTTCTTCGACGGCATGGCGGGGAACATTGCGAGCATCGACGCGAGGTTGTCTCCCGACTTGCGGGACGATGATGTCGCGAAGATCCTCGTTCTGGCCAACGAATACCGTAACCATCGGATTCCGATCCGTCACACCGTCGGCCTCGATGACAAGATCGATGGCGAGGGCGGCGTCGCCGACTCCAGGGAAAATAGCGGCGCGCGCTGGTTCAAGCTCAAGCTCAACGGCGATGTGGAGCACGACGCAGCGCGACTGATCCGCATCGGCAAGGAGCTCGCTTCGCTGCCATATGCATACCACGTCACGCTGGATGCGAACGAACAGTATGCGGATATCGCCGGGCTCAGCGCACTCGTCGAACGTCTCGAGCGCGACCCGGCGCTGACCCCGATCGTGGGGAGATTGAATTATATCGAACAGCCGATGCCGCGCGACGTGACATGGCAGACATCCCTCGGCGCGCTCAGCAGGCGTGACTTCATCATCGACGAAGCCGACGACAGCTACGACGCCCTGCCGGCCGCGCGGGCGCTCGGCTATAGCGGCATCTCGTCGAAGTCCTGCAAGGGTCTCTACAAATCAATCATCAACATGACGCGCATCGCGAGGTGGAACGATGACGGTGCGGAATGCATCATCTGCTGTGAAGACCTCACCTGTCAGGCCGGCTTGGCCGTGCAGCAGGACCTCGCGCTCGGCGCATTGATTCTGATCGGCGTCACCCATGCCGAGCGCAACGGACACCACTATGTCGACGGCTTTGCCGACACCCCGGCTGACGAAGCCGACGCCTTTCTCGCCGCGCATCCCGATCTCTACGCGCGCACGGGCGGCATGGTCCGCCTTGCGATCCATGATGGCGATCTCCTGACCGGATCGATCGCCGCCGCACCGGGCTTTGCCAGTTCGGTCCATCCGGACTGGTCCATCATGCAGCCGCTGAAGCGGCCAACACCACGCGTTTCGCAGGAGCAGACAGTATGACGACCAAACGCCTCGGCCTGATCATGAACGGCGTCACCGGCCGGATGGGGCTCAACCAGCATCTGATCCGCTCGATCGTCGCGATCCGCGAGCAGGGCGGCGTGCTGCTTGCGAACG
The DNA here is from genome assembly GCA_943372075.1 of Bordetella parapertussis. Lineage (GTDB taxonomy): Bacteria > Pseudomonadota > Alphaproteobacteria > Rhizobiales > Xanthobacteraceae > Bradyrhizobium. The sequence continues at coordinate 3,996 of CALRXG020000245.1, forward strand.
GCGACCGCATCATGCCCGATCCGATCCTGGTCGGCCGCGACGCCGAGAAGGTCGGCGCATTGGCAAAACGCTACAACATCGAGCGTCACACCACCGATCTCGATCGCGCGCTCGCCGACAACAATGACACCGTTTTCTTCGATGCCGCCACCACGCAGGCGCGCCCCTCGCTGCTGACCAAGGCGATCAATGCCGGCAAGCACGTCTATTGCGAGAAGCCGATCGCGACCAATCTCGAGGAAGCCGTTGCAGTGGTGAAGCTCGCCAACGCCAAGGGGCTCAAGCACGGCACCGTGCAGGACAAGCTGTTCCTGCCCGGCCTGAAGAAGCTGGCCTTCCTGCGTGACTCCGGCTTCTTCGGCCGCATGCTCTCGGTGCGCGGCGAGTTCGGCTATTGGGTGTTCGAGGGCGGCTGGCAGGACGCGCAGCGGCCGTCCTGGAACTACCGTGCCGAGGACGGCGGCGGGATCATCCTGGACATGGTCTGCCACTGGCGCTACGTGCTCGACAATCTGTTCGGCGAGGTCGAGAGCGTGGTCTGTATCGGCACGACCGATATCCCCGAGCGCTATGACGAGAAGGGCAAGAAATACCAGGCGACCGCTGATGATTCCGCCTACGCTACCTTCCGCCTGAAGGGTGGCGTGATCGCGCATATCAACATGAGCTGGGTGACGCGGGTCTATCGCGACGACCTCGTCACCTTCCAGGTCGACGGCACCCATGGTTCGGCCGTTGCGGGCCTGACCGACTGCATGATCCAGGCGCGCCAGGCGACGCCGCGGCCGGTGTGGAATCCCGACGAGAAGCGTATGCACGATTTCTATGCCGACTGGCAGAAGCTGCCCGAGAACGTCGTCTACGACAACGGCTTCAAGGAGCAGTGGGAGATGTTCATCCGCCATGTCTGCGAGGATGCGCCCTACAAATACACCCTGCTCGAAGGCGCCAAGGGTGTGCAACTGGCGGAATGCGCGCTGAAGAGCTGGAAGGAGCGGCGCTGGATCGACGTCGCCCCGATCGTGGTCTGAGAAGGACCTTTGTCATGAACAAGCCAGTCCTGCCGATGTCATCGCTGTCGCTGAAGCTGCCGACCGCCGATGGCGGTCTCGAAACCTATCGCCTGGCGGCGTCGCGGACCTTTCCGGCGAAGCTCGACGGCACGCTGAACCGTGTCGCGTTCTCCGCCGCCCATGTGGTGGCCGATCCGCGCGCCGACGTCGATCCCTGGCTGACGGCCGCGATCGATTGGGACAGGACGATCGCGTTCCGCGAGCACGTCTGGGACCTCGGCCTCGGCGTCGCCGAGGCCATGGACACCGCGCAGCGCGGCATGGGGTTGGACTGGGCGACCTCGCTCGAACTGATCCAGCGCTCGGTGAGGGCGGCGAAGGGCAGGGGCAACGCGCTGGTGTTCTCTGGTGCCGGCACCGATCATCTGGCGGTGGAAGACGCAAGGTCGATCGACGACGTGATCCGTGCCTATGAGCAGCAGGTCGCGGCCGTGGAGAAGGCCGGCGGCCGCATCATCCTGATGGCGTCGCGAGCGCTGGCAAAGCTCGGCAAGACCGCGGACGATTATGCCAGGGTCTATGACCGGGTGCTGTCGCAGGTCCGCGAACCCGTGATCATCCACTGGCTCGGCGATATGTTCGATCCGGCGCTGTCAGGCTATTGGGGCACGGCTGATCTCGACAGGGCGATGGATACGGCGGTTGCGATCATCAACGCCAACGCCGCCAAGGTCGATGGCGTCAAGGTTTCGCTGCTCGACAAGCAGCGCGAGATCGACATGCGGCGACGGCTCGACCCGCGGGTGAAGATGTATACCGGCGACGACTTCAATTACGCCGAACTGATCGCCGGCGATGACCAGGGGTTCTCCCACGCGCTGCTCGGTATTTTCGACGCGATCGCGCCCGCGGCGTCCTACGCGCTGTCGCGTCTGGCCGCGGGCGACGAGGCCGGCTTCCACGATGTGCTCGGCCCGACGGTGCCGCTGTCGCGCCACATCTTCAAGGCGCCGACCAGGTTCTACAAGACCGGGATCGTGTTCATGGCCTATCTCAACGGCCATCAGGATCATTTCACGATGGTCGGCGGTCAGGAAAGCACGCGCTCGACCCTGCATCTCGCCGAACTGTTCCGGCTCGCCGACCAGGCGGGACTGCTCGCCAATCCGGAAGCCGCGACGCGCCGGATGACGACGATCCTCGCGACGCGTGGCATCGAGGCCTGATGCGCGACTTTTCCAACGATCACCGCTGGCTGTCGCTCAACACGGCGACCGTCCGCAAGCAGGGCGATCTCACAGCCATCGTCGAGGCGTGTGCGCGTCACGGCATCCGCGCCATCGATCCCTGGCGCGACCAGGTCGCGGCCGTCGGCCTCGATCGCGCCGTGCGTGCGGTGAAGGACGCCGGACTCGATCTCTCCGGCTATTGCCGCGGCGGCATGTTCACGGCCGACGACGCGCATCGCAGCGAGGCGCGCGACGACAACCGCCGCGCCGTCGATGAGGCCGTTGCGCTCGGGGCCTCCTGCATCGTGCTCGTGGTCGGCGGCCTGCCACAATATTCGCGACCGGGCAGCGCAGCCTCAAAGGACATCGCCGCGGCGCGCAATCAGGTGCATGACGGCATCGCCGAGATGCTCGATTATGCGAGGCAGGCAAACCTGCCGCTCGCGATCGAGCCGCTGCATCCGGCCTACGCGGCCGACCGCGCCTGTGTGAACACCACGAAGCACGCGCTCGACATCTGCGACGCGCTCGATTCCGGCCGCACCGGGGCGATCGGCGTCGCGCTCGACGTCTATCACATCTGGTGGGATCCGGAGCTGATGGGACAGATCGCACGCGCCGGCAAGGACCGCCTGCTTGCCTTCCACGTCTGCGACTGGCTGGTGCCGACCAAGGACATCCTCAACGACCGCGGCATGATGGGTGACGGTGTCATCGACATCAGATCGGTGCGCGCGGCGGTCGAGGCACAGGGCTTTGCCGGCTATTCAGAGATCGAGATCTTCTCGAATGACTGGTGGAGCAGGCCGCTGGATGAGGTGCTCGGGACCTGCGTCGCGCGGCACCGGACGGTGGTCTGACCGGACGACCGGTCCGGTGGACAAGGCGAAGCCTGCCCGCTATTCGGGATGCTGTGGGTGTGAACGGCGCTCGGGCCGTTGAAATCCGCGATCCGGAGCTTCGGAGCACGACATGCGCTTGGGCCATTGCCACAATTTCCATGACTTCCGCGAACTGGCAAGGCGGCGGCTTCCGGGGCCGATCTTCGACTATATCGACGGCGGGGCGGACGACGAGGCGACGCTGCGCCAGAACACCGCGAGCTTCGAGCGTTGCGATCTGGTGCCGAATATCCTGCGCGGCGTCGCGGACGTCGATCTCTCGGTGACCGTGATGGGCCAGAAGCTGGCAACGCCGTTCTATTGTTCGCCGACCGCGCTGCAGCGCCTGTTTCATCATCAGGGTGAGCGGGCGGTCGCTGCGGCCGCGGCGAAGTATGGCACGATGTTTGGCGTGTCCTCGCTCGGTACCGTGAGCCTGGAGGAATTGCGCAAGGCGTATGATACGCCGCAGGTCTATCAGTTCTATTTTCACCGGGACCGCGGCCTGAATACGGCGATGATGCAGCGCGCCAAGCAGGCCGGCGTCAATGTGATGATGTTGACGGTCGACAGCATCACCGGCGGCAACCGCGAGCGCGACCTGCGCACCGGATTTTCGATTCCGTTCCGGCTCACGCTCGGCGGCATGCTGCAATTCGCGATCAAGCCGGCATGGGCCATCAACTATGTCACCCATGAAAGCTTCAAGCTGCCGCAGCTCGACGAGCATGTCGATATGAGCGGCGGCGCCATGTCGATCGGGCGCTATTTCACGGAGATGCTCGACCCCGCCATGACATGGGACGACGTCGCGCAAATGGTCCGGCAGTGGAACGGCCAGTTCTGCCTGAAGGGCGTCATGTCGGTCGATGATGCCAAGCGCGCGGTCGAGATCGGCTGCACCGGCATCATCCTGTCCAACCATGGCGGCCGGCAGCTCGATGGCTCGCGGGCAGCATTCGATCAGCTCGCCGAGATCGTCGATGCCGTGGGCGACCGGATCGACGTGATGATGGATGGCGGCATCAAGCGGGGCAGCCACGTGCTGAAGGCGCTGTCGCTCGGCGCCAAGGCCGTCGGCCTCGGACGCTACTATCTCTACCCGCTGGCATCGGCCGGCCAGGCCGGGGTCGAGCGGGCGCTTGGTCTGCTGCAGACGGAGCTTGTGCGCGATATGCGGCTGATGGGGTGTTCATCGATCAGCCAGCTCTCCCGCGCAAACTTGCGGTTCAGATAGCCGCCGGCGTCACGACAGATCCTGCGTCAGCGCCGCGCCGATCTGCTCCAGTGCCCAATCGACCTGATCCTGCGTGATCACCAGCGGCGGAGCGATCCGGATCGTGTGGTCATGGGTGTCCTTGGCGAGGATGCCGTGCTCCCGCAGCATCTCGCAATAGCGGCGCGCGGGGCCAGCCTCGGGGTGAAGCTCCAACGCGAGCATCAGTCCGCGGCCACGCACCTCGCGAACGATGTTGGCACGGATACCGCGCAAGCCATCGAGGAAGCGGGCGCCTTGCACGGCCGCGTTCTCGATCATGCCTTCGTCGACCAGCACGCGCAGCGCCGCGCGCGCGACCGCGCAGGCCAGCGGATTACCGCCGAAGGTCGAGCCGTGCTGGCCGGGCTTCAGCGTGCCCAGCACCTCGTTGTTGGAGAGCACCGCCGATACCGGATAGAAGCCGCCGGACAGCGCCTTGCCGAGCAGCGTCACATCGGCCTCGATGCCCTCGTGCTGCTCCGCCAGCAGCTTGCCGGTGCGGCCGAGCCCGGTCTGGATCTCGTCGAAGACCAGCATGATGTTGTTGCGCGTGCAGAGCTCGCGGACCTCGGCGAAATAGCCCGCGGGCGGAATGATGACGCCGGCCTCGCCCTGGATCGGCTCGACCAGGAAGGCAACCGTGTTCGGCGTGATCGCTGCCTCCAGCGCCCTGGCGTCGCCGAACGGGATGATCTTGAAGCCCGGCGCGAACGGTCCGAAATGCGCGCGGGTGGTGGGATCAGTGCTGAAGCCGACGATCGCAAGCGTGCGTCCGTGGAAATTGTCTGCGCAGACGATGATCTCGGCCTCGCCGTCGGGCACGCCCTTGACCTCGTAGCCCCATTTGCGCACCGCCTTAATCGCGCTCTCCACCGCCTCCGCGCCGCTGTTCATCGGCAGCACCTTGTGGGAGCCGGTGAGATCGGCGAGTTCCTCGTAGAAAGGGGCAAGCTGGTCGTTGTGGAAGGCCCGAGAGGTCAGCGTCAGCCGGCCCGCCTGTTCCATCATGGCGGCGAGGATTTTTGGATGGCAATGGCCCTGATTGACCGCCGAATAGGCCGACAGGCAATCGAGGTAGCGCCTGCCGTCGGTATCCCAAACCCAGACGCCTTCGCCGCGCGTCAGCACGACGCCGAGCGGCGCGTAGTTCTGGGCGCCAAACTGCGCTTCCCTTGCGATGAAATCGGTGACTGGCGGACGCATGTTTCGCCACTCCGGCAGCGCGACGCCAAGGAGGCGTCGTCCGGCCTGCATGATAGCTGATTTGGGCATCGCGCGGCGCGGCTTAAAGATCGGCTGGGCACCAAATTCGGTTGGGCCTGCCGGCGCCGCCGTACGTCAATCCTGATTGCGGTGCGCGATCTCGAGCGTGACGAGCCGCGCCAGCAGCGTCGCGGGATAAAGCTGGCCGAAGATCGCTTCGACATTGCACAGACTGCGCGCGATCGGATGCAGTGGCGCGACATCGCCATAGCCCGTGGTGGTCATCGTCGCGAAGGAGAAATATATCAACTGGCTTGCCAGCGTCGGGCTGTCTTCGACCTTCATGCCGGCGAACGCCGTCGGGACCAGGGTGCCGATGAAGGTGTAGAGGGCGGAGAAGATCACCGCGACCGTGAGATAGAGCAGCACCGCGCCGATCACCCGGTGGTAGGTGACGCGGCCCGGCGCGAAGATCGCGCGCGCGACCGTCACCGCCATCGTGATGCCAACCAG
>CALRXG020000246.1:0-10085 GCA_943372075.1 Bordetella parapertussis
CTGCGGCTCGTCGATCTGCAGCAATGTGGCCTCGATGATGCGATAGTTGGCCTGGTCGGCATAGATCAGGAGATTGTTGTTCACGACGTCGGGCGTGATCCGCACGTCCTGCATCACGGGCTGGCCGTTGCCGCCGCTGGCGCCGCGTCCGCTGTCCAGCGCGGCATTGTTGCCCTGCCCTTGATTGTTGGGATTGTTCGCTTGTCCTCCGGCACCGAATCCCTGGCCGAGGCCCTGACCTGTTCCGCCCGTCCCGGACGTGCCGCGCGAGGCGAAGCCGCCCATGCTCGAATTCGAGCTGTTGTTATTGTTGAGCGACAGACGATCGGCGACGCTCGAGGTCGACGAGGTGCCGGAGCCGGGCGCGAGCTGGCTGTCGGCACTGTCGAGCAGGCTGCCGGACGATCCGCCCAGGAACATGTCGGTCAGCACCCGCGCCATCTGCCGCGCATCGCCGTATTTGACGCGATAGACATGGACCGTGGTTCGCGCGGTGTCGTTGCGATCGAGGCGCTTGATCCAGGTCGCCGCCGTATGCAGCATCTCCGGCTTCTTGGTGACCACCAGCACCGCGTTGAGGCGCTGGATCGGCATGAACTTGATGACGTTCTGGCTGAGACCGTTCTCGCCGGAATCGACGATCTTTTCGAGCTCGGCAATCACGGGCGCAGGCGACCCGCTCGAGATCGGGAAGATGCCGACCGATTGGCCGCGCATCCAGTCGACGTCGAAGCTCAGCACGGTGTCGACCGCGGTGCGCCGCTCGGCGCCGGTGCCTTGAATCAAGAGCAGATTGCGCGACGTGTCGGCGCGGACCGAGCCGGCCCGTGTAGCGAAGCTGTCGGTCAGCTTCAGCAGGGTTTGCGCCGACACGTATTGCAGGGGAACCACCGAGACGCCGAAACCGGCCTCGGGATTGGCTGCCGCGGCATCGACGCGGCCGCCGCCGACGGCGTCGCCGAGCGGCGTCAGGCGGTAGCCCGCCGTGTCCTTGAGCAGCACGACGCCGCTCAGCCGGAGCGCGTTCTCGAGCACGAACACCATGTCGGATTTCGGCACCGGGTGGACCGACACCAGGCTCACCGTGCCCTGCACCCGTGGATCGATGGTGTATCCGACATGCAGGATGTCGCCGAGCACGACCTTGGCGACGGTTGCCACCGGCGTGCTCTCGAAATTCAGATCGAAGCCATTGCCGTTCGACGCCGGCTGCGGCCGCACGTCCGCAAGGCCGGTCACTTCGCTGCCTTCATACATCGCCGCGCGGACGATGCCGCCCGGGCTTCCAGTCGTCGCCGCCAGGCCGTTCACCGCTTGCGGCTGGCGCGGCATCAGATCCAGCGAACGCACCTTGTCGGTGACGTCGACCTGCGATGCGTCCACGCTCTCGCTGACCGTCGCTGAATTGCAGGACGCCAACAACCCCAGCGACGTCAAAGCAAAAATAGCTGCGAGGCCGCCACGGATCGTCGGGCAGCGGCCCACTGTGCCTACGCGTTGCATGAAGGCCCTTACTCTGACTAACTGAAACTTCGACGGCTTGCGACGATCGGTCTCACCCCAAAAGGACTCTTAGCGATCGAACATGACAGAAATAAATTGGTTACATGATCGTCGTTGGTGACCTCAGCGTCGCGTTGCACCAAATCTCATCAAGCCATCGGAGCGTCGCTCGCGTGCCCGATCCTCAACTCAAAGTTTCTTGAGAGCGGCGGAAGCCGCTGTGACTTCGCACAGCTGTCATACTTCGAGCCGATAACCGCCCAGTTGACGGGAGCCGAACGGCGCCGGTGCCTCGGCGCGAACTGATCCAGGATAGCGTGGCGGGATATCGAGAATGGCCAACGACCTGTCCGTTCGGTTCGTGGATTATCTCCGCCAGAACAATCACCTTGCGCCGATCGATGGCGCGGCCGATCGCACCGGGCAAAGCGCAGACGTCAGGCAAATGAAGCTGTGGGAGGTCACCAGCCTCTCGCCGACCGAGTTCGCCGACGAAGCGGCCCGCTTCTTTACGCTCGGCCGCCTGACGCTCCAGGACATGACGTCGGCCGAGCCGCTGGTCGGATCGTTCTCGCCGCGCTTCCTGCGTGAGACCATGGTGTTCCCGTGCCGGGCAGCCGACGGAAGCACGGTCCTCGCGGTCGTCGATCCGACCGATCAGGCGACGCTGCGCGCGGCACAGATCGTACTCGGCGCCAGCATTCAGGTGAAAGTGGCGTCGTCAGAAGACGTCGCCATCGCGCTGAACAACTCCTCGAGCGCCGAGGAGGCCAAGACCGCCGATACGGCGACGGCGCTGCCCCGCGAAGACGACATTGAGAGCTTGCGCGACCTCGCCAGCGGCGCGCCGGTGGTGCGCGCGGTCAATGATCTGATCGAGAAGGCGGTCGAGCTCCGCGCCAGCGACATCCATATCGAGCCGTTTGCCGCCGGCCTGATGGTGCGCCTGCGCATCGACGGCCTGCTACGGCCGGTCGCGGCATTGTCGGGCGTGCTGCCGCAGGCGGTGGTCTCCCGCATCAAGATCATCGCCAACCTCAACATCGCCGAGCGCCGCCTGCCGCAGGACGGCGCGGCGCGGCTGCGCGCCGGGCGTACCGACATCGACATCCGCGTCGCGATCATGCCGACGCAGCACGGCGAATCCGCCGTCATCCGTATCCTGCCCAAGGATCGCGGCCTGCTGGTGGTCGAGAAACTCGGGTTCTCGGAGCCTGACGAGACCAAGCTGCGGCGGCTATTGAAGCTGCCGCACGGCATGATCGTGATCACCGGACCGACCGGCAGCGGCAAGACCACGACGCTGGCGACGATCCTGTCGATCCTCAACGAGCCGACCCGCAAGATCCTGACGATCGAGGATCCGGTCGAATACGAGATCCCCGGAGTCAACCAGTCCCAGATCAAGCCGGCGATCGGCCTGACTTTCGCGACCGCGCTGCGGTCCTTTGTTCGTCAGGACCCCGACGTGATCATGGTCGGTGAAATCAGAGATTCCGAAACCGCGCATGTCGCTATCCACGCGGCGCTGACCGGGCATCTGGTGCTGACCACGCTGCATACCGAGACGGCGGCCGCCGCGGTGCCGCGGCTGCTCGACCTCGGCGTCGAGGGCTATCTGCTCCGCTCGGTGCTGCGCGGTGTGATCGCGCAGCGCCTGGTCCGGCAATTGTGCGAACGCTGCAAGACCCCGCGGCCGCTCGAGGCAGCCGATTTCACCGAGGATCCGCGGCTCGCCGCGCTCGGCTTTCGGGCCGGCGAGATCATCCAGGAGCCGTGTGGCTGCGAGCGCTGCGGCGGCACCGGGTATCGCGGCCGCCTCGGTGCATTCGAGCTGCTCGAACTGTCGAACGAACTGCGCGAGTTGATCGGAGAGCGAACCGACGGGCTGAAGATCGATACGATGGCGATCCGGGCGGGCATGACCACGATGCTCGATGACGGGGTTGCCAAATGCCGCGCAGGATTGACCTCGCCCGCCGAGGTCCTCCGCGTCGCGACGGTGCGGTGACGCCGTGCCCAATTTCCGCTATCGCGCCCTGACCCAGGCCGGCGAGATCGTCAACGGCACGATCTCCGCTCCGACCGCGGCCGAGGTGGCGCGGCGGATCGAATATCTCAAGCTGCTGCCGATCGAGACCACTGAAGACAAGCGTGCATCCAGCTCCACCGGTGGGCGCAGCCTGTTCGGCGGGCCGAGCGCCGCCGAGGTCACCACGTTCACGCGCGATCTCGCGCTGCTGCTCAAGGCCGGCGCGCGGCTCGACGACGCTTTGGAGCTGTTGTCCGGCGATGCCGATGTCGGCCGGATGCGTCCGGTGGTGGCCAAGATGCGCGCGGCGCTGCTCACCGGCGAGAGCTTTGCCGATGCGGTCACCGATCATCCCACTTTGTTTCCGCCGATGTACATCGCCCTGGTCCGGGTCGGAGAAATCTCCGGCACGCTCGATTCCGTGCTGGAGATGCTGGGGACCGAGCGCGCGCGCTCCGAGCAGATGCGACGCAAGCTGACCGATGCGATGCAGTATCCGGCCTTCGTGCTGGTCGCGGCCTCCGGCGTGATGCTGTTCTTCCTGCTGTTCGTGCTGCCGCAATTCTCGACCGTGCTCGGCGATTTCGGCGGCAAGTCGGATACGGCGCTGGCCAACTTCATCGCGGTGTCGGATTTCCTCCGCGCCAATGCGACGGCGGCGAGCCTGACCGCCGCCGCCACCATCGCCAGCGCATGGTGGCTGCTGCGGCAGGCGCGTGTGCGCGCCGCGTTGGTCAATGGGGTCTCGCGGATTCCCGGGATTCGCAGTGCATTCCATTTCTACCGCGCCAGCCTGTTCTGCCGCAATCTGGGTGTCCTGCTTGGCAGCGGCGTCAACCTGACGGCCGCGTTGCGCATCCTGGTCGATATCATGTCGGTGACCGGGAGCCAGGCGAACTGGACCGCGGCGGCGGACCGGGTTCGCCACGGCGGAAAATTGTCGGAGGCCCTCGCGGTGGCAGACAGCCTGCCGCCGATGGCGGTCCGCATGCTGCGGCTCGGCGAAGAGACCGGGCAGCTGCCGGTGCTGGCCGGACGGGTGGCGGAATTCTACGAAGCAAAATTGCAGCGCAGCCTGGACCGCGTGGTGGGCATCGTCGGTCCATTGGCGATCATCACCATCAGCACCGTGGTTGGCGGACTGATCGTGTCGGTCATGACGGCGTTGCTCTCGGTCACGCAACTCGTCGGTTAAGCAGGGGTCATCGGCCATGAAATCGCGCAATACACTCAGTGAGACGCTATCCATCCGAGCGGGACGCGGTCGGGCGCGCACGCAGCGAGCAAGCCGTTCGGGGCAGGCGGGTTTCACCCTGGTCGAAATGCTGGTGGTGATCGCGATCATCGGCCTCATCATGGGGCTGATCGGCCCGCGGGTTCTCAACTATCTCAGCGAGTCCAAGGTCAAGACCGCGCGCATCCAGCTGCAGAGCTTCTCCAGCGCGCTCGACCTGTACTATCTCGATGCCGGCCGCTTCCCCTCCACGGCGGAAGGCCTTGCCGCGCTGGTGCGGCGCACACCGGGCGTCGCGGCCTGGAACGGACCGTATTTGAAGGGCGGCAACGTTCCGAGCGACCCCTGGAATCATCCCTACATCTATCGCTCTCCCGGCGAACACGGGCCTTATGACATCGTCTCCTACGGCGCCGACGGTCAGGAAGGCGGCAGCGGCACATCCACCGATATTTCGCTCGAGAAGGCGACGGCCGCCAATACCGACCAGCAGTAGGGACGTGCGGTACGCATGAATCTCGCCACGCAGCGCGGCTTCACCCTGCTCGAGATGGTGTGCGTGCTCGCCATCATCGCGCTGCTGGCGGCGGTGCTGCTGCCGTTCATTCCGCATCAGACCTCGCGGTCGCGGTTGCAGGCCTACGCGCTGCAGACCGCGACGCTCTTGAAGGCGGATCGCAATGCCGCCATCGAGCGCAGCAGCAGCGTTGCAACGCTGGTCGATGCCGCGAGCCGGGTGATCCATTCCGGCGCGTCGCGCATGACGGTGCGGATCCCCGATGACGTGCGGTTCGATGCGGTGCTGCCGCAGAGCTGCGAGCGTCATGCCGCGCTGTCGACCATCCGTTTCTTCGCCAATGGCAGTTCCTGCGGCGGCTCCATCGCGCTGACGCGGCTCGATGCGGGATATGAGGTTCGTGTCAACTGGCTCACCGGAAGGGTTGAAATCGTTGCGCGCGACGTCGCCACCAACTGACCGCGCCGATGCGGGCTTCACGATCATCGAGGTGCTGGTGGCGCTGGCGCTGGTGGCGGTGTCGATCGTGGCGATCGGCGCCGTGATGGGCGTCAAGACCCGCGGCGTCCGGGCGATGGAGCAGCATGTGGCGCTGATGCAGGAGGTGCGCACATTGATGACGGTCGGCATTCCGCCCCGCGCGGAATTGCAGCCGGGCACGACGTCCGGGCAGGCGGAGGGCTTCCGCTGGACCGTCGATGTCAGTCCGCTCGGTGGGGACTGGAAGGTGCCCGACGGCAACGTGCCCTGGGCCCCCGAGCTGGTGCGGATCCGCGTCAAGTCGCCCGGCGGCGCGTTGTCCGACATCCGCACCGTGCGCCTGATGCCGAGGTCATCGGAATGATTTCGGCAAGCGCAGCACGGCGAACACATGAGCGCGGCTTCACGCTGATCGAGACCATCGTCGCGCTGGCACTGATGGGACTGCTGCTGTCGGCGCTCGCCAGCATCACGGCGCAATGGCTGCCGAGCTGGAACCGGGGGCTCGACCGCATCCAGCGCAGCGAACTGATCGGGATCGCGCTGGAACGGATCGGCGCCGATCTTGCCGCGGCCGAGTTCGTCGCCGCCAACCGGGACACCCACAAGCCGCTGTTCGACGGGTCGGAGTTGTCGGTGACGTTCGTACGAATGGCGGTGGGGCCGAATGCGGGGCCAGGGCTCGACGTGGTGCGGCTCGGCGAGATCAGGGATCGCGGCGAGTTCGTCACGGTTCGCTCGCAAGCGCGATTCACCCCGCTGGCCGATGGCGTGTCGCTGTCGGAACAGGTGCATCTCGGTAGCCCGGTCGTGCTGCTGCGCGCGCCCTATCGCCTGTCGTTCGCCTATGCCGGTGCCGATCGAAGCTGGAAGAGCGTGTGGAAGGATGCCGAGAAACTCCCGGCGATGATCCGGCTGACCATACGCGACGCGGCGAGCCAGCGCGTCCTGTCGGTCTCGACCATTGCGCCGCTTCATGTCCAGATCCCGAGCGACTGCACCAAGCCGGACGGCAATTGCGGCGACAAGGCCAGTTCCGGCACGACGACCGATCAGGGGAAGACGTGATGGGCGCGTCCGGCAATATCGGTCGACCGCCGGCCAATCGCGGCTTCGTCATCGTCGCGGTGCTCTGGATCCTGTTGGCGCTGTCGTCGCTGGCGATCATCTTCTCGGCCTATCTCGCCGCGTCGGCGCGGGCACTGGCGGCGAGTGACATGTCGTTGCAGACCGAGGCGCTGGTGTCGGCGGGGCTTGAGCTCACCGCGTATCAGCTGACGCTGACGGACGACAAGACGAGACCACAGCAGGGGGCGTTTCATTTCGGGCTGGACGATGCCAGCATCGGCGTGAGCTTCACGTCGGAGGCGGGCCGCGTCGATCTGAACTACGCGTCGAAGGAAATGATGAGCGCACTCTTCGTCGTGCTCGGCGCCGACAAGGACGCGGCCTCCGAATACGCCGACCGGATCGTCAGCTGGCGCACCCGGCCGACGCCGGGCAGTGAGAATGTCGAGGCCGCGCGCTACAACGCGCTCGGCTATTCACCGCGCCAGGGTTTGCTCACCCATGTCAACGAGCTGGCATTGGTCGCAGGCATCCCCGAGGCGCTGGTCGACCGCGCGTTGCCGTTCGTCACGGTGTTCAACGGCGGCGCGGATGTCAATCCGAAGATCGCCGCGCCGGAAGTCGTGCTTGCGATGAATCGCGCGTCGGGGAAGCAGCAGGACGGATTCGGGACGTCCACCGCCGCCGCTGATGCCATTTCCGGCGGAGCGCAGACGCAAACTCAGCAAGGCGCGGTATCGACCGCGCAAAGCCCATGCTACCGGATCGCGATCTCGATCCGATTCCGCAATGGTCGCCGCACCACGTCTGAAGCGGTGATCGCGCTCGGCGACAAGGTCGAGCCCTATCGTGTGTTGTCCTGGCAGAACGATGTCGAACCGCGAAGCCCGGTTCTGCTTCGCGGGAGAGGTTGATGGCCATGCTTGCCGAAGCGCGACAATGGTTTGAACAATGGATCGGCGCGGTCGCGGTCACCGTCGACGGCGTCGCGGGCAGGTTCATGCGCCGGCGCAGCGTCGAACTCGACGAGAATGCCGACGGAACGTTTACCGCGCGCATCGCGCAGGCGAAGGATGGCGCGCTCGCCGGGCCGGTTTCGTTCCGGCTGGATCACGATGCGCCGCTGCCGCAGCTTTCGGCGGACTGGAAGGGCGCCTTCGTCGGCAGCCGGATCGAGGCGCGATTGCGATCGGATCACATCGTCAGCCGCGTGCTCGATTTCCCGAGCCAGGCGGGCGACTTCCTCGACGGCATGATCCGCGCCCAGGTCGACCGGCTGACACCCTGGACTGCCGCCGACGCCGTGTTCGGCTGGGGACCGCCGCAGCCGATCGCCAACGACCGCATCGAGGTCGCGTTCGCCGCGACTGCGGCGGCCAAGGTCGATCCGCTGCTCCGGCTGGCGAAGGCGCTCGGTGCCGCTTCGATTGCGGTCTCGGCGCCGGCGACCGGCGGCGACGGCGCGCCGCTGCAGGTGATGTTGCTCGACCGGCCGCTGTGCGGCCTCGCCGGACCGGCGGTCCCGCGTCTGCTGCGTGTCGGTCTGGTCTCGGCGGCCGCCACGGCCGCGGTATGCCTGCTGCTGAACATCTATCTCGGCGGATGGCTGCAATCGCAGCAGGAAGATTTGCAACACCGCATCTCGCAGCGCCGCGCCGCGCTTCGCATCGACGCAAATGGCGACGGGTCCGGCCTCGGCCTGCTGGCCAAGCGCAAGCAGACGACGCCGTCGAGCGTCATGGTTCTGGAGGCGATCTCGCGCGTGCTGCCCGACACCACCTATGTGACCGAACTGCGCATCGAGGGCAGCAAGGTGCAGGTGGTGGGCATGACCCAGGATGCACCATCCCTGATTCGTCTGCTCGAGCAGTCGCCACAGTTCACCCGCGCCACTTTCTTCGCGCCGACCACGCGCGCCGCGAATGAATCCGCGGAGCGGTTCCACGTCGAAGCCAACATATCAGCCTATTTCGGGTCAGGCACATGAGTGCAGCATCGCGATCGCTCGCAACCGTCAGCACCTCGCCGCTGGTCGCTACCGCAAGCTACCTTGGCCTGTTCGTCCTGCTGCTCTTCGTCGTCATCTCCTCGCTCTCCGATCTCGCTGGCCTGCGCCGCGATGTCGCGGCATCAAGCGGGATGCTGGAGCAACTCGAGGGACGCTCCAGGCCGAATACCGCCGGCCAACCAGCCATGCCGGCCGGCTCCGCCTATCTCGAAGGAGCGACCGTCACGGTTGCCGGCGCCACCCTGCTGCAACGCGTATCGGGCGCGGTGATCAAGGCGGGCGGCAACGTGCTGTCGACACAGCTCGACGTTCCGAACGTTCCGGCCAAGGCCGGTTTCATCAGCATGGTGGCGAGCTGCGAGATCGCACAGGCGCAGTTGCAGCAGGTGCTCTACGATCTCGAAGCCGGCATGCCGTTCCTGTTCATCGATCAACTGGTCGTGCAGCCCGTCGCCGACGACGCGACCAAGGGCGCCGATCCCGGCAAGCTGCGCGTGCTGCTCGGCGTGTCCGGACAATGGCGGGGAGCCAAATGATGCAACGCCTCGCTGCGATCATGCTGCTGTGGGCCGTGTCGACGCAACTGGCTCCGGCCGCCGTGCCCGACCGGTCCGGCGATGCGCTCGATGCCGGACTGCTCGACGATACCCGCCTCGGTGGACCGGTCCTGACGTCGCCGCCACCGTCCGAGCCTGTCACGTCTGTCCGGGTAGCCCCTGCGCAGACGCCGACACCGCGGCCGCTCAGCGCGAATCCGTTGTGGGGCATCCCGCTCAAGACGCTGTCCAACACGCGCGATCGCCCGGTGTTCTCGCCGTCGCGGCGGCCTCCACCCGCGGTCGTCGCCGAGCCGGAAGTCAGCAAGCCATCGCCGCCGCCGCGCAAGGTCGCGGTCGAGCCGCCGCCGCTGTCGCTGGTCGGTACCATCACCGGCGACGACGCAAGTCTCGGAATATTCCTCGATCAATCGAACAAGACGGCGCTACGGCTGAAGATCGGCGACGACTTCCAGGGATGGAAGCTGCGGTCGATCAGCGGGCGCGAAGCCACGATGCAGAAGGACGGGCAGGCCGCGGTGTTCGCATTGCCGCAGCCCGGCGGAGAAGCAAGCGGCGATGTGCAGCTCGTTCCGGTCAGTACCGAGAGGCGGCCCCTCGCCGCGCGGCGGCAGATGTGACGCGGGCATGATCCGGAAAAGCACGAAGCGGTTTTCCCAAAACGATCATGCTCGAACGATCAGCCT
>CALRXG020000247.1:0-10084 GCA_943372075.1 Bordetella parapertussis
CCGCCCTACCAGATGGAGGGCATGATCTTCGCGAAATACCTGCTGAAGAACAAGCCCAACGCCAGACTCGGCGTATTCTCGCAGAACGACGACGCCGGAAAGGACTACGTCAAGGGGCTGAAGGATGGCCTCGGCGACAAGGCGAAGACGATGATCGTCAAAGAGGTGACCTACGAGGTCTCAGATCCAACGGTCGATTCGCAGATCGTGTCGCTGAAAGCATCCGGCGCCGACACGCTGTTCACGATGGCCACGCCGAAGTTCGGCGCGCAGGCAATCCGCAAGGTCTACGAGCTCGGCTGGAAGCCGCTGAATTTCGTCGTCAGCGTCTCCTCGTCGATCAAGGGCGTCATGGAGCCGGCCGGCGTCGAGGCATCGAAGGGCGTGTTGACCGCGCTCGCGTTCAAGACCCCCACCGATCCGACCTGGGAGAACGCCGCCGACGTCAAGGAGTTCAAGGAATTCCTGGCGAAGTGGTTTCCGCAAGGCGACATCGCCGACGGCAGCAACGTCACCGGCTACATCTCGGCCTACATGACGGTGAAGATCATCGAGATGTGCGGCGATGACCTGACCCGCGAGAACCTGTTAAAGCAGGCGACCAACCTGGACAAGGTCGTCGCGCCGCTGCTGCTGCCCGGCATCACGATCTCGACGCGGCCCGACCGCTATGCGCCGTTCACGCAGATGCAGGTCGCGACCTTCGACGGCAAGAGCTGGGTGCCGCAAGGCGAGATATTCAACACCGACACGGCGGCGGGCCAGTAACGACGGCATGATTGGATTGCGCATCGGCCGCCGTGATCGGCGGACCGATGTGCGCCAACAAGCCTGTTCTCTCGAAAACGCTCTATTCCTTCGCCGAACCCGGCACACCGCCGAACAGTTTCCCCTGCTCGACGCGGCCGGCGTCGACGATACGGGTGGTCGCGGTCTCGATGGACTCGCGCAGCCTGGTCATGAACTCGTCGCGCGGCAGTCCCGGCGGCAGCGGATCGAGGAATTCGACCACCAGCGTACCGGGATAGCGCATGAAGGTGCGGCGCGGCCAGAACAGCCCGGAATTGAGCGCGATCGGCAGGCACGGCACGCCGCTCTCGGCATAGATCTGGGCGACGCCGGCCTTGTAGTTCGGCGCCGCGCCGGGCGCGGTACGGGTGCCCTCCGGAAAGATCACGAGCTGACGGCCGCGTTTCACCTCAGCCGCCGCCGCCTTCAACGTCTTGATCAGCGAGCGCGGGCCGCCGCCGCGCTCGACCGAGATCATGCCGACCTTTTTCAGGTACCAGCCGAACACCGGGATCATCATCAGCTCGCGCTTGAGGATGAACAGCGGATGCTCGAAGAAGCGCACCAGCGCGAACGTCTCCCAGAACGACTGATGCTTCGAGGCGACCACCAATGGCCCGCTCGGGATTTTCTCGACGCCGCGAAACTCGATCCTGATGTTGCAGATCACGCGCATCAGGACCAGGCTGGTGCTGGCCCATACGGCCTCCAGCGCCATCAGCGCGCCGCGCGGCAGCAGCAGCGTCGGCAGCGCGACGATGCACAGTACCACCAGCACCAGATAGAACAGCACGTTGAAGGTCAGCGAACGCAGGAAGATCATTGCAACCCTTGTCTGAACAGCCGCTTGGCCGTTTTCCGGATCATGCGCGGTCCTAGTTCGCCTGCGCCGTCGCCGGGCGGCGCGGCGCGGCAGTCGGCTCGGCGAGATCGGAGGTCAGGTCGAGGCCGATATCGGCCAGCCGGACCCGGAGCTCGGCCGCAACATATTTGGCGTATTCCGATAGCAAGAGACGGAACGTTCCGCCACTCGTCCACCATGGTTCATCGCGCCATTTGTCGCCCACCACCGCGAACGGGATCAGCGTGATGTCCGGCATCGCATGCGACAGTTCCACGATCGCGCGGGGCATGTGGTAGTTCGAGGTCACCACGATCAGCGACTTGAAGCCGCGTTCGCGCGCCCAGCGCTGCGTCTCCGCCGCATTGCTGCGGGTGTTGACCGCCGAACGGTCGAGATCGACGCAGCAGCTCATCAGCCCCTGGCTGTCCGGCACCGAGCGGGAAATGTCGCTGGCGTCGTTGGTCGGATGCACGCCTGAGATCAGCAGCCGCTTGCCGTAGCCGTGCGCCAGCAGTTCCATCGCATCCGAGACCCGCGACGAGCCGCCGGTCAGCACCACGATGCCGTCGGCATTGTGCGGCGGATCGGTCTCGACGCCGCGCAATTGCGACAGGAAGCCGATGAAGCCGACCGCCGCGGCGACGAAGACGAGCGCCAGCGGCGCGACGATGACGGCGCGCAGCCAGCCGCGCGGGCGCGCGGCACGGCCATTCGGCGACGTTTCGTCGGGCTGCAAGCTCATGTGATGCTGATATCCTTCCCCGGAGGGATTTTAGAGCATGGCGTGGAAAAGTGGAAACCGGTTTTGCCGCGGCCGGTGCGGCGGCCATGCGCACGAAATCACACCCTCACGGCGCAACGCGATCACGATACTGCCACCATGATTGCGCTGTCGCGGCCCGTCAGTCGATGTCGTCGAGCGTCGCGAACAGGGTGCGCCGCGACGCCCATGCGGTGATCGCCGCGATCAGGACCGCCTGCATCGCCAGCACCAGATAGCCGGACGGGCGCAGCGAGAACGTGCCGAGCAGGGCCGCGAACTGGTCGCCGACCGGCGTGCCGGAGAACCAGTTGGCGATCGACTCCGAGAAGCCGAAGGCCAGCATCGCCGCGCCTCCGCCGATCAGCCCACCCTCGAGGCCGAGCCTGAGGAAATGGCGCAGGAAACGGTTGGCGATGAAGCTGTCGCCGGCGCCGACGAAATGCAGCACCTCGACGATCGGACGGTTGGCGGCCATCGCACCGCGGGTCGCGAACGATACCGAGATGATGGTGGCGATGATCACCAGGATCAGGATGCCGATGCCGGCGAACACCGTGGCGCCGGTCATCGAGCGCATGCGCTCGATCCAGGCGCGGTGATCGTCGACGCTCGCGGTCGGCGCCGCCTGCGTCAGGCGGGCGCGCAGCGCGGCGAGATCGAGCGTGCTGCCCGGCTGCACCCGCGCCACGATGACGCGCGGCACCGGCAGGTCGTCGATCGAGAGCCCGCTGCCGAGCCACGGCTCCAGCAGCTTGGCGGATTCCTCCTTGGTGAACGGACGGACCTCGAGGATGCCGGACTGCGCCCGTATCGCGTCCACCGCCGCCTGCGCGTCGCGATCGAGGTCACGGCCCGGTGACGGACGCACCTGGATGGTGATCTCGCTCGCCACCTCGGACTGCCATTCGGCGGCTGATGCGCTGACCAGCAGCACGGTGCCGGTGGTCAGAGAGGCGAGGAAGGTCATGATCGCGACGACCGCGACCAGCGCGCGGCCCGAGATCGAGGCGCGCGGCACGATCGGCGACATGTTGCGCGCGGTGGCCGGGACCTGCGGACGCTCGCGTCCGAGATCGACCAACGACACCTTCTCGTCGCCGCTCCTATTCATAGATGTGCAGCCGTCCCTGATGCAGCACCAGCCGCCGCGCCTCGTATTGATCCATCAACGTGATGTCGTGGGTCGCGATGATGACCGCGGTGCCCGATTTGTTCAGCTCGATGAACAGCCGCAGCAGGCGGCGCCCGAGCGTCGGGTCGACACTGCCGGTCGGTTCGTCGGCGAGCAGCAGCTGCGGCCGCGAGATCACCGCGCGGGCGATCGCGGCGCGCTGCTTCTCGCCGCCCGACAGGATCGGCGGCAGCGCATCCATGCGCTCGCCGAGACCGACCCATTTCAGCAGGTCGATCACCTCGCGGCGATAGGTCGATTCCTCGCGGCCCATCACCCGGAATGGCAGCGCGACGTTCTCATAGGTCGTCATGTGGTCGAGCAGGCGGAAATCCTGCAGCACGATGCCGATCCGCTTGCGCAGGTCGGCGACCTGGTCCTTGTTGAGCAGGGAGACATCCTTGCCGAACAGATTGACCAGCCCGCGGGTCGGCCGCAGCGACAGGAACAGCAGCCGCAGCAGCGAGGTCTTTCCGGCGCCGGACGGGCCGGTGAGGAACTGAAACGAATGCGCCGGGATCATGAAGGAGAGGTCGCGCAAAATCTCCGGGCCGAGCCCGTAGCGCAGACCGACATTTTCGAACCGAACCAATGCGCTAGCTCCGTTCGACAGGGCCGATAGCCCGATACCCCGCACGCGACCCGAAAGCTGCGGCCCGAACACCGGCCCCTCGGCCGCGAACCGCACAGAAAGGTTGTGCGTCGGTTATGGTTTCCGATTCGTTAACGGTCGCTAAGTAGCATCCGGGCATACGGAGATTCGGCTCCATGCATATCGTTTGCCCGCATTGTACAACATCCTACGCCATCAATCCGGCCACGCTGGGCGCAGCCGGACGCACCGTCCGCTGTTCCCGCTGCCGAGAGGTCTGGCTGGCCCGGCCGGAAGACGCGATGGAGACGGTCGCGCCCGCCCTGGCCTACCAGCCCGCGGGCCCTGATCTCGCCGCCGAATGGGAGGCGATGGGTCGCGAGGACGCTGACGAGACCCCGGTGGTCGAGAGCCCCTCGATTTCGGCCGATTTACCCACCGAGGGACATGACGCCGCCGAATGGCCTGTCGTGGTCGAGGCGGACGCCGCCGTCCATGCCGAGACCCAGGAAACGGCCGGAACCGGGCGCCGCTTCCGCCTGCCCCGGCTTGCCCGCCTGTTCCGCCTGCCCGCCTTGCCGCGGATTCCCTTCATGCCGGTGATCGGTGCCCTGCCGACCACCTGCGGCGCCATGGGCGCGCTGATCATCGCGCTGTTCGTCTGGCGCAACGACGTGGTCCGCCTGCTGCCGCAGACGGCGCTGTTCTACAAGATGGTCGGGCTCGACGTGAATCTGCGCGGGCTCGCCTTTAAGGACCTCAAGATCACCAACGAGACCGTGGACGGCAAGCCGGTGCTGGTGATCGAGGGCATGATCGTCGGCCAGACCAGGAAGCCGGTCGAATTGCCGCGGCTGCGCTTCTCGGTGCGCGACGCGCAGGGTGCCGAAATCTACGCCTGGAACGCGGTGCTGGAGCAGCCGGTGCTCAATCCCGGCGAGCGCGCCTTCTTCAAGTCGCGGCTCGCCTCGCCGCCGCCCGAAGGCCGCAATATCGACGTACGCTTCTTCAACAAGCACGACCTCGCCGGCGGCCGCGCCTGAGGCTGCCGACCAATCCTTTCGGGACCTGACCCATCACCATGACGCGTGTTCTGATCGCCGACGATGAAGACTCGATGCGCTCGCTGGTGGCGCGTGCCATTGCGATGGACGGCCATGAGACCGTGACCGCGCAGGACGGCGCGGAGGCGCTGGAACTGCTGACCCGCGACGAAGGCGCGTTCGACCTGCTGCTCACCGACATCCAGATGCCCATCATGGACGGCATCGCGCTGGCGCTGACCGCGGCGCGCGACTTCCCGGAACTGAAGATCCTGCTGATGACCGGCTTCGCCCATCAGCGCGAGCGCGCGTCGGGCCTCAGTGCCATCGTGCATGACGTGGTGACGAAACCGTTCTCGGTGGCCGATATCCGCACCGCGGTGGCAGATGCGCTGGCGGCACGGAAGGCGAGCTAGGCATCATTGCCGGGCGAGGCAACAGCCTGACACTCGCCTCGTCATACCGCGCGAAGGCGGCGCATCCAGCACGCTGCGGCTTCTCGATTCAAGCGCGGACGTCTCTGGAATACTGGATCGCCCGGTCGAGCCAAGCGATGACAGGCTGAGCAAGCGGCCTAGCTTAGTAATCCTTCAGTAGCCGCTCGATGTAGTCCAGCTCGATCTGCGGCCGTGACGGATCGGCGAGGCGGCGGCGCAGTTCTTCGAGGATGCGGCGGACGCGCTGGACGTCGATCTCGCCGGGGATCTTCACCGTGTAGTCGTCGCCAAATTCGCGGCCATGCAGCGGACGGCCGAGCGGATCGGTCTGGTTACCGCCGCTCTGCTGGCGGCCGGCGCGATTGCCGGGGCCATCGCCCGGCTGGTCGCCATCGCCTTGCTGCATCGCATCGGCGAGGCTCTGCGCGCCCTTGCGCAGCGCATCGAGCGCGCGTCCCTGCGAATCCACCGCGCCATCGGCGTTGCCCTCGCCGAGCCGACCGCCGGCATCGCCCATCGCGGAATCGGCCTGATCGAGCCCGTCGCCGTCATCGCCCTGGTCGCCGCCTTGCTCACCCTGCTGGGCCTGATCGCCCTTCTGACCCTGACCCTTTTGGCCCTTCTGGCCGCGCTGCTCCGGACCCATGCCGCGCTTGGCGAGCTCCTCCTGCAATTTCTTCAGCCGGTCGCGGAGCGCCTGCTGATCCTGCTGCAGATCGCCCATCGACTGGTCGCCCTGCTTGCCGCGCATCCGGTCGCGGCGCGAATCCTGGCCTTGCTTGAAGGTCTTGTCGCGCAATTGCTGCTGCTTGCGGATCATGTCGCCGAGCTCGTTGAGCGACTGCTGCATACCGTCGTCGCCCTGTCCGGGCTGCGCCATCTGCAGATTTTCCAGCATCTGCTGCATCTGTTCCAACAGCTGCCGCGCAGATTCCTTGTCGCCGGAGCGCGACATCCGCTCCATGCGATCGAGCATGTTCTTGAGATCCTGCTGGCTCAAAACCTTGGCGTTGGGATCGAGCGGGCGGGCGAGCTGCTGCGGATTGTTGCGGTATTGCTCGGCGAGCTGGCGCAGGAAGTTGTCGAGCGCCGCGCGCAGATTGTCGGTGAGCTTCTTGATCTCCTCGTCGCTGGCGCCGCGCTCCAGCGCCTGCTTGAGCGCGTCCTGCGCCGCGCGCAGCGCCTTGTCGACATCGCTGATGTTGCCGTCCTCGATGGTGACGGCGAGCGCCCACAGGCTGGCGACCACCTCGCGCAGCTGATCGTCGGTGCGCGCCGCTTCGAGCTGGCGGGCCACGGAGTGCAGGCCGAGATAATAGCCGGTCTCCGGCGTGAACATTTCCGGCGCGATCATCAGCGCATCGAGCGCGGCATAGACCTGGCCGTTCTGGTTGGCGTCGAGCGCCAGGATACGGCGTTGCTCGATCAGCGCGCGCGCCAACGGCTTGGTGAACAGGCGCTCGGGCAGGCGCATGTTGAAGGGTTCGCTCTTGCCCTCATTGCCGGCCTCGTCCTTGGCCGTCAGCGTCAAGGTCACGTCGGCACCGGCATAGGGGTCCTCGCTGAGGTCCTTCACGGTCTGGCCAACGCCATTGCGGGTGCGCGCGTTCGGCAGCACCAGCGCGAATTGCGGCGCCTCGAACAACGGCCGCGGCTGCGCGGGCTTGCCGTCGGCATCCTTGCTCGCATCCTTCCGCGCCACGAATTGCGCGTGGGCTTCGCTGACGCCGTAATCATCCTCGAGCTTGTAGGACAGCTGCAAGGCGCCGCGCGCCTGCCGCTCCGGATCCTTGGCGAGCGCGATCGATGGCGCGCGGTCCGGCGTTGCGGTGAATTTCCACTGCGGCTGGCCGGCCGGGGCGCGGACATGCGCGGTGCCGTCGGCGGTGATCTTGAAATGGCGCTCGTTGGTCCCCTTCGGCGCCTGCCCGTCGGGCGCGACCTCGGTGACGCCGCCACCGACGACGACGTCGATGGTGCCGCCGCTGGAGCGCACCAGCAGCGTGCTGCCCGAGGGAACCGCGAGCGGGGTATTGTCGGCGGCGCTGGCGTCCTTGTTGGCATTGGACAGGATGATTGGCGGCTTTCCGGTGTAGTTCGGCGGCGTCACCCAGGCATCGACCCGGACATTGGCCGGCGCCATGATGCCGTTCCAGTCGAACGCCGAGGCGACCCGCAGGCCGCGCTCGTCGCCGGCGGCGACATAGGTCGCGACCAGCATCACGATGACCAGCGCGCGCAGCGCCCAGGGATCATGCAGCGAGACGCGCGGCCTCGGCAGGCCGGCGCTGATCCGCTTGAGCGAGGCCAGCGTGCGCTCGCGCTGCGCCTGCCACAGCGCCAGCGCGAACGGATCCTTGTTGGTGAGCGTGTCGGAGAGCGTGGTCGCGGGGCGGTGCGGGATGCCGGCGCCGCGGTCGAGCCGGCTCAGCCCTTCCTCGCGGCTCGGCCAGCGGAAACGCACCAGCGGCAGCAGCGCCACGAGCCCGGCAAGGCCGAACAACCCAGCACCAGCCACGCGTGCGACAAACGGCAGCACGAGCCACAGCCCGGCCCAGGACGCGACCAGGAACAGTCCCACGACCGTCAGGAACCGCGCCAGATGCGGCCAGGCCCGTTCCCACGCAATCGCGAATTTTGCCCGCTGCAGAGCCTCGTTGAGCTTCTGTTGCGTCAGCTTCAGCCGCGCAGCCGCATCACTGTCGCGCGCGGCGCTTGACGGGGTGTCAGACGGGTCGATGTTGGCTCCGCTCAAAAAAATCTCCGGGGTGGCCGGCAGGTCAGCCTAGCACAGCGGCAGCTTTGAGGCACCCGTTCCGGGGCGTAACCCACACCAGGAAATACGCATAACACGAAGGCGTGACTGCGGCGGTTCGACCCCGTAACGTCCCGGCCGAACCAACGCCTTAACGCATGAGGAAACGACATGGACCAGAAGACGCACGACAAGGGGCTCGAAATCCGCAAGGCGGTGCTCGGCGAGGCCTATGTCAACAATGCGCTGAAGAACTCGGACAGCTTCAACAAGCCGTTCCAGGAACTGGTCACCGAATACTGCTGGGGCGCGGTCTGGGGCCGCGAGGAGCTGCCGCGCAAGACCCGCAGCATGCTCAACCTCGCCATGATCTCGATCCTGAACCGGCCGCACGAATTGAAGGCGCACATCAAGGGCGCGCTGACCAACGGCGTGTCGCGCGACGAGATCCGCGAGATCTTCATGCAGGTCTCGATCTATGCCGGCATCCCGGCGGGCGTCGACAGCTTCCGCATCGCACGCGAAGTGTTCGCCGAGCTCGACAACAAGGCGTGAGGCGCTGCTGCCTCCGCATCGTCGTCCCGGCGAAGGCCGGGACCCATCACCACCGAGCGTCATCGCTACGAAGGCTGTGGCCCCAGATCGGCGAAACAGCAAGCTGCTGGGGTAATGGGTCCCTGCGTTCGCAGGGCCGATACTGAATGTGGGGCGCGGCTTCGCGCATAACGAAGAATAAGGAAACGACCCATGGAAATCGGATTCATCGGCCTCGGGAAGATGGGCTTCCCGATGGCGCGCCGGCTGATCGAGGCCGGCCACAAGCTCACCGTGTTCGACACCAGCCAGGACGCGCTCGGCCGGCTGGTTACGCTTGGCGCGGCGGCAGCGACGTCGCCCAAGGATATCGCCGACCGGGTCGAGACCGTGATGGCGAGCCTGCCCTCATTGCAGGCCTCGCTCGAGGTCGCGACCGGTGCGGGCGGCGTGATCGAGGGCACGCGCGTCAAGCGCTTCATCGATCTGTCGACGGTCGGCTCGCAGATGGCAGTGAAGATCCACGATCTGCTGGCGAAGAAGAACATCGTGCAGATCGACAGCCCGGTCTCGGGGGGCGTGTCAGGCGCCGAGAAGGGCACGCTGGCGGTGATGGTGTCGGGCCCACGCGCCGATTTCGAGCTGGTCAAAGGCGCGCTCGACGTCATCGGCAAGGTGTTCTTCATCGGCACCAAGCCGGGCTCCGGCCAGACCATGAAGCTCGCCAACAACTTCCTCTCCGCAACCGCGATGGTTGCGACCTCGGAAGCCGTCGTGATGGGCGTGAAGTCCGGGCTCGATCCGGCCGTGATGATCGACGTCATCAATGCCGGCTCGGGGCTGAACACCGCGAGCCGCGACAAGTTTCCGCGCTCGGTGCTGCCACGCAGCTTCGACTTCGGCTTCGCCACCGGGTTGATGGTGAAGGACGTCCGCCTCGCGGTCGAAGAGATGCGTTCGCTCGGGCTGTCGATGGAGGTCGCCGAAGCCGTCGGCCGGCTCTGGGAGGTGATCATCCGGGAGGAAGGTGCGGAGTCGGATTTCACCGCGGCGATCAAGCCGATCGAGAAGGCTGCGGGCGTGATCGTGGGCGGGAGCGGAAAAGGCAGTCACGCCGCCAAATAAGCGGTGCGTAGGATGGGTGGAGCGCAGCGAT
>CALRXG020000248.1:0-10070 GCA_943372075.1 Bordetella parapertussis
TGGCGGGCATTCATGGCGGAGAAGGCGAAGCCGTAATTGGCCTTTCTCGCCGTCATTCCGGGGCGCGCCTCCTGGCGCGAGCCCGGAATGACGACGGCTTCTACACCGACACCGCGTAGGTCTCGTATTCCCCGCGGACGTGCTCGATATGGTCGCGCATCGCGGCCGCCGCGCCCGGCTTGTCGCCGCGCATGATGGCGACCACCACACGGTCGTGCTCGGCGTGGGATTTTGCCAGGCGTCCGAGGTTGCGGAACTGGGCGCGACGGAACGGCTGCACCCGCACCCGCGTCGCCAGGGTGATCTCGGCGATATAGGCGTTCTGCGATCCGGCATAGATCGCGTTGTGGAAGCGCTCATTGACCTCGTGGAAGCGCTCGGGATTGCCGGTGTAGCTCAACACCCGCAGTTCCTCATGGACCGCCTCCAGCGCGTGACGCTCCGCCGGTGTCATGCGTTCGGCGGCAAGGCCGGCGCACATCGCCTCCAGCTCGGCCATCGCCTCGAACATGCCGGTCAATCTTTCAAGCGAGGGGCGCGCCACCACCGCGCCGCGATGCGCGCGGGCATCGATCAGGCCGCTGGCGGCCAGCTGCCGCAGCGCCTCGCGCACTGGCGTGCGCGAGACGTTGAAGCGGCGCGCGAGGTCGGTCTCGTCGAGCCCGGCGCCCGGCGGCAGCGTGCCGCGAACGATCTCGTCGGCGAGTTGCAGCCGCAGCTCCTCGGCGCGGGTGATCTTGTCGACCAACGACGACGGGCGATCGACGCGCGGCACCGCCGGCTCGGACTCGGTCGGCTGCGGCGCGCGGGTCGGAAGATCGTCCAGGCTCATGGTGCAAGCGCTCGTGTTCAAACGCCTTTGGGCTCGTCGATGACGCTGACATGGGCCGCGACGATTCTCCAGCCCTCGGGGAAGCGAATCCACGTCTGCATCTGACGTCCCACCCGACCCGGAGTGCTATCCCGATAGAACAGCGTCGAGGCGATCGCGGTGTCGCGGCCGTAAGTCGTGATCACGGTGCGGTCGATCTTGCGCATCAGGCCGACCGGCGAGCGCCCGGCGCGAAACGCCATGATCTCGGCATAGCCATACAGGTTCTCGCCGATGCCGTAGCGCAGCGTGCGGCTGTCGTCGCGAAACAGCTCGTCGAGCACCGCAACGTCGTTCGACACCAGCGCCTTCTCATAGCGCTGGAACTGCGCGGTGACCTCGGCGACCACGTCGGGAAGATCGATGTCCATGTTAGAAGCCCCTCGGCGCCGGCGCGGCCGCGACGCCCATCTGTTCCAGTGCATAGGCGACCCGCAGCGCGATGTCCTCGCGCCAGGGCGCGGTGATGATCTGAACGCCGATCGGCAGCGGCTCGAGCGGCACCGGCACCGCCACGACCGGCAGGCCGATGAACGAGATCGGCTGGGTATGAATGCCGATATTGGCGCGGACCGGAAGCTCGACGCCATCGAGCGTGAAATTGACCTGACCGAGCTTCGGCGCGGTGCACGGCGTCGCCGGCGCCAGGATCACGTCGACCGACTGGAACAGCTCCAGCACCTTGGCGCGGTACCAGCGGCGGAATCTCTGCGCCTTGTCGACATAGACCGCCGGCACCATCGCGCCGGCGATGAAGCGGTCGCGCACCGCCGGATCGAAATCGTTGGGACGCTTGCGCAGCCGGTCGAGATGCAGCGCGGCGCCCTCGGTGGTGGTGATGATGTAGGCAGCGGCGCGGGCGCGCGCGGCCTCCGGCAGCTCCACGGTCTGTTTGGCGCCGAGCGCTTTGGCGACGCGCGCGACGGCTTCGACAGCCTCCGGAAACACGTTCTGCTGGAAATAGCCACCGGCGATTGCGAACCGCAGCCCGCGAACATCATTGGCGAGCAACGGCACGGTCGGCTCGACCGACTGCACGATGCAGGCCGGATCATCTCCGTCAGGTCCCTGCATCGCGTCATAGGCCAGCGCGAGATCCTTGACGTTGCGCGCCAGCGGGCCGAGATGATCGAGGCTCGCGACGAACGGATAGGACCGTGCGCGCGACAGTCTTCCATAGGTCGGCTTCACGCCGAACGTGCCGCAGAACGACGACGGCACCCGGATCGAGCCGTTGGTGTCGGAGCCGAGCGCGATCGGCACCAGCGCGCCGCCGACGGCACTGCCGGAGCCGCCGGAGGAGCCGCCGGTCATCCGCGTCGGATCGTGCGGATTGCGCGACGGGCCGTCATGGATGTTCTCGCCGGTGAAGTCGTAGGCGTACTCGCCCATGTTGAGCGCGCCGACCAGCACGGCGCCGGCCGCCTCCATCCGCTCGATCAGCACGGCGTCGCGCGGCGACGGCGGCAGGTCGCGGTTGATCTTCGAGCCGGCACGGGTCGAGAGCCCCTGCACGTCGAACAGGTTCTTCACCGCGAACGGAACGCCGGCGAGCGGGCCGACCGATTGGCCCTCCGCGATGGCGGCATCGATCGTCTTGGCTTTGGCGCGGGCGCGATCGGCGGTGACGTCGGTGAAGGCGTTGAGCACCTTGTCATGCGCTGCGATGCGCGCGAGCGCAGCCTCGGTCGCGGCGAGCGCCGTGAGCTTGCGGCGTGAGACGGCCTGCGCGATTTCGGCGGCCGACATGGCGGCGGGAGTTTCGGACATCGCGATCTCAGGTCGAATAGACCGCAGCGGAGACGACGTCATCCGGCAGCGGGAAGTCATCGACCAGCTTCGCCAGCCGCAGCGAGACCTCGAGATTGGCGCGCGCTGCGGGACGCCAGGCGTCTTCCAGCGGCAGCGCCATCGCGCGGGCGACCGCGTTCATGTAGTCGTCGAGATGATCGGCCATTTCGCTCCCAATGAGTTTCTCAGTGAACCGGCAACGGCGGATGCGGGATCGCCGTCAGCAGTTCCCTTGTATAGGCATCCTGCGGATTGCCCAAGACGTGTTCGGCCGTGCCCTGCTCGACGATGCGGCCGGCACGCATCACGATGACGCGATCGCACAGCAGGCGCACCACGTTGAGATCGTGCGACACGAACAGATAGCTCATGCCCATCGACTGCTTGAGGTCCTGCAGCAGATTGAGCACCACTGCCTGTACCGACACATCGAGCGCCGCGGTCGGCTCGTCGAGGATGACGAGCTTCGGGTGCAGCGCGATCGCGCGTGCGATGCCGACGCGGGCCTTCTGGCCGCCGGAGAGCTGGTGCGGAAACCGATCCAGCAGATTGACCGGCAGGCCGACCAGCCGCGCCAGCTCCTCGCAGCGGGCGCGCAGCGCATCGCGACCCCTGATGTCGCCGAGCTGCATGATCGGATCGGCGATCGCGCGCGCCGCGGTGAAGCGCGGGTTGAGGCTGTCGGTCGGATCCTGGAACACCATCTGGATCTGGCTGCGCCGCGGCAGCCGCGCGAAGGCTTGCGGCACGATGCCGCCGATGTCCTCGCCGTCGAACATGATGCGCCCGGAGGTCTGGTCCAACAGCCGCATCACCATCATCGACGTCGTCGACTTGCCGCAGCCGGATTCGCCGACCAGCCCGACGCTCTCGCCATGGCCGACCTCGAAGCTGATGCCGTCGACGGCGCGGAAGATGTCTTCCTCGACCGGCGGCTTGCGGCCGAACAGCTTTGTCAGCACCGAGCCCGCGCCCTGGCGGGGATATTCCTTGACGAGCTTTTCGACCGACAGGAGCGGCTGCCCACCTTCCACCGGCACAGCCGCAGCAGCGATCGCTGCGGGGGACATAGCGGTCTCCTCCTCCGGCAGCAGGTCCCGCAGCGACACGCCGAGCCGCGGCGTCGCGCGCATCAGTTTCTTCGTGTAGGCGTGCTGGGGCGTGGCGAAGATGTCAGCGGACTTCGCCGTCTCGACCACGCGGCCCTTCTCCATCACCACGACGCGGTCGCAATAGGCGGCGGCCAATCCGAGATCATGCGTGATCAGGATCGTCGACATCGACCGGCGCCGGGTCAATTCGACGATCAGGTCCATCACCGCCTTCTGGGTGGTGACGTCGAGGCCGGTGGTGGGTTCGTCCGCGATCAGGAGCTGCGGATTGCACGCCAGCGCCAGCGCGATGACGACGCGCTGGCACATGCCGCCGGACAGTTCGAACGGATAGGCGTGATAGCGCTCGCGCGGACGCGCGATCTTGACCTGCTCCAGTGCCGCGATCGCGGTCTCGCCGCGGTCGGTGACCTGGGCCTGCTGGACGTGCTGGCGCAGCACGTCCTCGATCTGATGGCCGACCTTGCGGATCGGATTGAGCGCGGCGCGCGGGTTCTGAAAGATCATCGAGACCTCGCGGCCGCGCAGGTCGCGCATCTGGCTTTCGGTCGCCGACTTGACGTCGATGCCGGAGAACATCACCGAGCCGTCGGCGATGCGGCCGGCGCGGTCGAGGATGCGCATCACGGCATAGGACGTCACCGACTTGCCGGAACCGGACTCGCCGACGATGCCGACGGTCTCACCCTTAGCCACCGAGATGTCGACATGCTGCACCGCCTTGACGATGCCGCGGCGGGTCGTGAACTCGACGGTGAGGTCCTGGACATCGAGCAATGGCGGGGCGGTCATGCGCATCCCTCCGCATGCCGGGCGTCATCCAAGAATCTGCAAAACAACCCCATGCAAAGCAGCCGAGCGGTGGCATGACACCGTGCGAAGCCCGTCATCACGTCCTCCGCTGCGGGTCGACGATGTCGCGCAGGCCGTCGCCGAGCAGGTTGAAGCAGAACACCGCGATCATCAGCGCCAGACCCGGGAACAGCGCGATCCACCATTCGCCCGAGACCATGAAGCCGGCGCCCTCGGCGACCATGATGCCCCACTCGGCGGTCGGCGGCCGCACGCCGAGGCCGATGAAGGACAGGCCGGCGGCGTTGAGGATCGCATAGCCCATGGTCAGCGACATCTGCACGATCATGATCGGCATGATGTTGGGCAGAATGTGCCCGAGCAGGATGCGGTATTCGCCATTGCCGGACAGCCGCGCCGCCTGCACGAAGCCGGCGTTGCGGCGGACGTTGGCTTCGGCGCGCGCGACGCGCGCATAGAGCGGGAAGTTCACGATCGCGGTGGCGATGATGATGTTCTGCACGGTGTTGCCGAGCGCGGCGACGATGCCCATCGCCAGCACGAACAGCGGAAACGCCATGATGGTGTCGGCGATGCGGCCGACGATGCGGTCGGTCCAGCCGCCGAAATAGCCGGCGGCAATGCCGGCCAGCCCACCCATCAGGAACACCAGCACGACGGAGGCGACCGCGATGAAGGTGTCGAGCCTTGTGGCGACGATGACGCGGCTGAAGATGTCACGGCCGAGCTGGTCGGTGCCGAACCAGTGCGCGGCGGACGGTGGCTTCAATGCCGCCGCGGTGTTCGAGGCGAGCGGGTCATACGGCACCACATAGGGCCCGAACAATGCGGCGAACAGGATCAGCACCAGCAGCGCGAAGGCGAAGCCGGTGACCTTGTTCTCGCTCAGCACGTAGCGGGTCTGCTCCAGCACCGCGGCGAGGCCGGATGTGCGGGCGGGACCTGCGGGTTCGACGGTCGGCGCAACGCTGCTCATGCTCTAGCCCTCCAGCCTGACGCGCGGATCGATCACGCCGTAGAGGATATCGATCACCAAATTGAGCAGCACGTACATGACCGCCATGGTCAGCACGAAGCCCTGCACCGGCGCGAAGTCGGACGCGATCAATGCCTCCACCGCGTAGGAGCCGATGCCGGGCCACGCGAACACCTTCTCGACCAGCACATTGGCTCCGAGCAGGAACGAGAACACCATGCTGAGCGTGGTGATGACCGGCAGCATCGCATTGCGGAACGCGTAGGTGATGGTCACCTTGCCGGGCGACAGGCCGCTGGCGCGCGCGGTGCGGACGAAATCCGACGCCAGCACGGCCAGCATCGAGGCGCGCGTCATGCGCGCGATCGGCGCCAGCGAGAAGATCGCGAGCGTCACCGCCGGCAGGATCAATTGGCTGAGCG
This sequence comes from Bordetella parapertussis, assembly GCA_943372075.1. Lineage (GTDB taxonomy): Bacteria > Pseudomonadota > Alphaproteobacteria > Rhizobiales > Xanthobacteraceae > Bradyrhizobium. The sequence continues at coordinate 5,986 of CALRXG020000248.1, forward strand.
CCGAACGAAACGCCTCGAAGTCGCGCGCGATCAGGGTGTCGATCAGATAGAAGCCGGTCACGGTCGGCGGCGCGCTGGTGAACACGTCGAGCCGGCCGAGCGGCGCCGGCGACCAGCCGAGCCGGAAATAGAACACATAGACCAGCACGAGCCCGGTGAAGAACACCGGCAGCGATACGCCGGCCGTGGTGGTGACCCGGCAGAGGTGGTCGATCCACGAGCCCGGCCGCGTCGCCGCCAGCACGCCAAGCGGGATCGCGATCACGATCGCGACGACGAGACCGAGCAAGGTCAGCTCGGCCGAGGCCGGCAGACGGTTGCGCAGCTCGGCTGCCACCGGCTGGCCCGTGGTCAGCGACGTGCCGAGATCGCCATGGGCGAGATCGCCGGTGTAGCGGACGAATTGCTCGATCAGCGGCTTGTCGAAGCCGAGCTTCTTCCTGATCTGGTCGACCGCTTCCTTGGTCGCTGCCGGGCCGGCGAAGTAAGCCGCCGGATCGCCCGGCAGCGCCCGCGTCAGCAGGAACGTCACGATCACCACGCCGATCAGCGACGGGATCGCGAACAGCAGCCGCTTGCCGATCAGGGTCAGCATGAGCGCGCCCTCACCCCTTCGCCATCGCGCGATAATCCAGCCGGCGGTGGAACCAGTATTGGTAGCCCGAGATGTTCTTCTGCATCGCGACGTTGACGAAGGGCTGGTAGAGCGGAATGCGCGGGATGTCGGCGAAGGCGAGATCGACGAAGCCCTTGACGTCGGCGTCGTAGGCCGCGGTGTCGCCGTTGGCGGCGGCGATGCGCGCGCCGTCGATGAGCTTGTCCATCGCCGGCGACTTGTAGCTCATGGTGTTGAAGATCGAATTGTTGCCGTGATAGCACCAGTAGAAGAAGTACTCGGGGTAATCGAGCCAGCCCGAGAACACGTTGGTGAACAGCGGCATCTCCTTCTTGGTCAGCTCGGTGCGCCAGTTGGCACCGGGCACCTTGTTGATGGTGGTCTTGATGCCGAGCTGCGCGAGGCTCTCCTGCACCAGCACGCAGAGCGGCTCGTTGACCCCAGCAAAATTCAAGTCGAACGAGATCGTGGTCTCGAAGCCGTTGGCGTAGCCGGCCTCGGCGAGCAGCGCTTTCGCCTTTTCCATGTCGGTGTTGTATTTGGTCGGCTGCGGCCAGGCGACCTCGGTCGGCTTGTCCTTGGCGGCGCCGAACATCGGGTTGGCGAGGCCGAACAGCACCGCATCCATGATCTTCTGGTACGGCATCGCATAGGCCATCGCCTGCCGCACCTTCAGATTATCGAACGGCGGCTTGGTGACGTTCATGCCGATGTACTGGATGCCGTTGGAGAACGGCAGCGAGACCACGTTGAGCTTGCCGTTCGTCTTCATCTCCTGGAAATCCTTGAACGGCAGTTCGTAGGAGATGTCGGCATCGCCGCGCTCGAGCAGGGCGCGACGATTGCCGGCTTGCGGCACCATGCGCCAGATCACGCGCTTGATCTTCGGCATCGGGCCCGAGACCCAGTCGTCGTTGCGCTCCATGACGACCTCGGTGCCGGCGGTCCATTTGGTCACCTTGTAGGCGCCGGAGCCCGCGGTCTGCTGCTTGGTGAATTCGAGACCCCAGGGATCCTTCTCGCTGGCGTTCTTCTTTACCAGCTCGGAGTTGACGACGCAGGGCACGATCACGGCGAGATCGGGCATCGTCAGCCTGTCCTTGGTCAGGAAGTCGACCCGCACCGTATGGTCGTCGACGACGACGAACTGCTCGGGCTTGGTCAGCGAGCCCGCGCTCATCTGGAAGGTCGGGAAGCCGCCGACGCTGACGGCGCGATCGAGCGACCATTTGACGTCCTTCGCCGTCACCGGCGTGCCGTCGTGGAATTTGGCGTTCTTGCGCAGCTTGAAGGTCGCCGACATGTCGCCGACGTTGAAGTCCTCGGCGAGCTCGGGCTTGAACTTGTCGCGGTCGTAGTAGGGCACGCCGCCGGGACCGCTCTTCATCTCGTGGCTGATCAGCCGGTCGTAGCAATTCCACGACACCTCGTAGCCGGGCACGTTGGTGCCGACGCCATGGATATCGAGATTGTTGGGGCCGCCTTCGGAGACGATCAGCAGCGTCTCGGAGCGCGCGTCGGCCTTGGCCGGCGACCAGATCGCCGGCGCTGTCGGCGCCAGCGCCCCCGCTGCCAATCCAGACACCGATTTGAGAAAATCACGACGCTTCATCTGTTGCTCCAACGCCCTTGAGAACGGCCTTGGAACTCAGATCGCAAGGATTGTGCCAACCCTTAACGAAACCTTATGAGAGGCTAACACGTTGGAGAAACAAAAAGAATCGTGAAAGGTATATTGATCTGGCGGCTCCCGACGCGTCCGTCATTGCATACAAAGGGAGGCGATTTGCTCAACGAATGAGCATCAATTGAGCGATGCTCGCTTTCTGGCCGACGATCGATGTCGCCGCGATAATAACTAGTCCGGCCAGATCAGCTCCTGCAACTGCACGAAGTCATCGACCCGGTCCGGCCAGCCGGCAATGCAGACGTGCCGGAGCGGATCGCTGGCCGAGTGCAGCATCATCAGCGCCATCAGCCGCCGCTTCAGCGTGAAATTCACCTCGCTGCGCGGGATGCCGAAGCCGTCGAACAGGCTGCGCACAAGGCGCGGATGCCCGGCAGCCATGAAGGCGCTGGGGCCGAGCAGATCATACTCGCCCCATCCGGTGCGGACATCGCCGAAGTCGAACAGGCCGGCGACGTGCCAGCCATCGGTCCAGCGCCCCAGCAGGAAATTCTCCGGGATGTACTCGCCGGTCAGGATCACCGGCGGCGCGTGCAGCGGGATCAACTCGGTGGCGTCGCGCAGGAGATCATCGAGCGAGGCGAGGAATTTCGTGGGCAGGCCGAGCCGCTCGTGCCGTGCCCGGCACTGCGCGATCTGCTCGCGCATGAACGCTTCCCAGGGTTGCCCGGTCGCAAGCAGGCGGCCGGGCGGCACGCGCTGCACCTCCGCGATCACGGCGCCGATCTCGCCGAGCACCCGCTCCCGCTCGGCCTCGGACAGCGATGGCCACACCTCCGAGCCGACCGCGCCGGCGAGGCGCGTGATGACGAGATAGGGCCAGCCGTCACGCTCGCCTTCCGCGACCAGATCCGGAATCGGAATGCCGAGCCGACCGCGCAATTCCGCCAGCGCGCCGCGCTCGGAGATGAATTGCAGGCGCAGGAACGGCGGGAACAGCTTCAGGATCAGATCGCCGTCGAGCCCGATCACGAGATTGGTCCCGGTCGAGAACACATGCGGCGTGCCCCAGGACAGCCCGTGGCGATCGGCGATCTCGCGCGCGACCGGCAGCCAGCGCGACGTGTCGCCGCGCCAGGCGCGGTAGGTGTCGTAGGTGGTGAGGGGTGGAAGGGAAGCGATCATCTCTTAGGCCATCATTGCGAGCCACCCGGTCGGCGCAAAGCGCCGCCGGATGACAGGCTCCGCGAAGCAATCCATGCTTCGGCATAAGTGGAGAGATGGATTGCTTCGTCGCTTTGCTCCTCGCAATGACGAAGGGGCTGCATCATTCACCGGTCCGGATTGGCGCGCTCGAACTGGCGCAGCAGGCGATTGCCGCGCTCGACGGCATTGTCCATGGCGGCCTGCGCGGAGCGCTTGCCGGCGAACACCTGCTCCAGCTCCTCCTCGATCACGTCGCGGATCAGGACGAACGAGCCGAGACGGACGCCTTTCGAATTGTCGGTCGGCGGCTTCAGCGTCACCTCCTCGATCGAAATCTCGGAGCCGGGATTGCGATCATAGAAACCCTGCGCGCGGGTGAGATCGAACGCCGCGCGGGTGATCGGCAGATAGCCGGTGTTCTGGTGCCAGGCGGCCTGCACGTCGGGACGCGACAGATAGGCGAAGAATTTCGCGACGCCGGCATATTCGGCCGGCGGCCGGTCGCGCAGCACCCACAAGGTCGCGCCGCCGATGATCGAATTCTGCGGCGCAGCCTGCACGTCCGGCTCGTACGGCATCATGCCGTAGCCGACCTCGAATTTCGAATTGGCCTTGATGTCGGCGCGCGTCCCCGAC
>CALRXG020000249.1:0-10029 GCA_943372075.1 Bordetella parapertussis
TCGAGCTGCATTTCTAAGCCGCTCAAGAGACTGTTGAGCCGGTCCAAATCGCCATCCATGCAAGCCCCGGCAAAACATGGCACAGGGCTCTGCGGCTTGTGTGTTCACAAGTGCACAGTCTGACGATAATTATCGAAGACGGCGGAACCTGCTGATGCACATGGCGTTTGAGAGCAATGCCGCGTTATTTTTTTCATTTTAACGGATCGCGAGCTCACCGGGACAACGTCGGCGAGATGCTCGATGGTGACATCGATGCCTGGCAGCAATCACTAAGAATGCTGCGCGATCTGGAACACGGATTTCAGCCGGAAGACGAGTGGCGTCTCGAAGTACACGATCACGAGAAGTCGCCGGTCTTTCTGATTACCGTGCAAGCTCGGCGCTTTCGGTAATCCGAAGGTTAGAAAATACGGGCACCACCGGAACTTATTCCGGCCAAATGTCCACTTTCGTACCGACATGCTTAGCGGGAACTCGCTACCGCTACCCCAGCCAGCATGTGGCTTGGGAAGGATAAAGAGTGAGTGTCAAGCACGAACCTGGCAGGAATTCCGAGCGTCCGGCCAATCAACTACTACGCCAGTTGTCGGACAACGATTTCAAGTTGCTGGCTTCGCACATCGATGTAGTCGAGTTGACAAGCGGTCACATTATCTGCAATCCGGGAGACATTGTCGAGACAATGATTTTTCCATGCGGTCCAGCTCTGATCTCATTCGTTGTTGCTCTGGAGGATGGCAGCGACGTTGACGTCTCCCTCGTCGGCGACGAAGGTGCCGCGGGTGGAATTGTCGGATCTGCTGGCCTGCCAATCTTCTTCCGCTTGGTGATAAGGTTCGGAGGGGTATTCGCGCGGGTGCCGATAACGGCCCTTGCCGACGCAAGGCGCCGATCAACAACGCTGGCAGACTTGTTTACACGATATGGAGATGCTCTGCTCGCCCAAGCGTTTCAAGCGATAGCATGCAATGCGGTGCATTCCATTGAACAACGTGCGGCGAAGTGGATCCTCGGAATTTCGGCGCATGTCGAGCAGCCCGTTGTATCTTTCACGCACGATGAACTCGCAGCGTTACTTGGGATTGGGAGGAGCTACGCCAGTCGCGTAATCCAGTCGTTCAAGGCGCGCGGCCTTCTGGAGACACGGAGAGGAGCACTTCTGATCAAAGATCGCGCTGGCCTCGAGGCCAGGTCGTGCCGCTGTGACTTGGCGGTTACGCAGCATCGATCGGAGCTACTTGGGCTGCCCGCAAGACACTGACCCAGTCGTGGTTCACGCGATCGGAGGTCTCGTCGGTCTAGAAGCTGGCGGCGGCGAACGCCGGCTATGAGATATCCCCGAGGCAGCCGTATACCGCGCAATGAGTCCCGTCACCGCGATCTTTCCGTCACCCTGCTTCTGCTTGCGCGAAGGACTTGACCTCTCTGCCGCGTTACGCTTCGCAATTGTCAGAACCGCGATCAAGCTTGTCGCGCAGAAGCCGGCCAATAGAATTGCGACTACCCATCGAGGAGCGTTCATGGATCCGGACCGACCAGCCCGCTTGTAGGCTCACGTTGAATGTACGGGCCGTACAACACGTCCTGCCGTCGTGCGTAGAGTTTGACGGAAATGCTGCAAGCGGCAATCGCAGCGATCGAAACAATCATCAACTCAATGAACATTTTCCATCCCCTCGGCTTCGCGATTGGAAGCAAAATAGCGGGCGGGCTCACGGCAACGTCAATGCTGATACGAATTAAAGCCGAACCAAGAGGGCCAATAGGAGCAGCGCGTTCCAGATTTAACCTTCGCGCCATCCATCAAGCTTAACGGCGGATATTGGTTGCCTATGCAACATCGTACCGTACCCTGGATCACAACCGCGGCATTTTTAAACACCCCGCCGCGGCCAGTGATCGCTGCGCCGTCCGCCAGGGCACGGCGACCGCATCCAGATCGGCGCCCCTGCTGCAGGACGTAATATGGCTGCGATCAGCAAGGCAAATCCTCTGCTGGACCGGACGGCCAGCCTGACCGCTCGATACGAAGAAATCCTTCAACTGCGTCGCCTCGTAGCAGAGGCAGAACAACAACACGGCAGTGACCTCGAGCGAAACGACGGCCCGCCCGCAAATGGACGAAGGGAACGGTGATCAACCCTGGCAACGCCGCAAGCAGGAGCTTCAGGACAGGATCAACCTTGATGAGCGACATCCTTTCGCACGTAAGATCGAGTGACGTTGCAAAGCACGATGGCGACGAGGATCCGGTCGCATTCGGAGAGGCATCTCGCCGAACTCCATAACGGCTCGAGCTGGCAGTTCTTTCTAAGAGACGTAGATGCAACGCTCGGTAGCGCCCCGAGAGGCGTTGCTGCTGCCGTTCGAGAGTGGTTTGCGCCTTTGCGCTTCGTACTGCTCAACAAGCAGGGCTATTCCATTTAACGCCAAATCATCGCAAATGCGTTTCGTGAACTCCGTTATGCACGATCTTTCGATCCAGATCTGTGCACACCTCACACATCAGAGTCGCGCCCTACAATTTCGCCAGTGCCAGGGCAAAACAAGAAACCAACGTCGCGGTGCTCAATACGATGACAACAAGCGCTTGCTCACTGCGAGCCTGCAAGGTTTTTCGGCTCATTTCATCGCCCGTTTTTCCTCAGCCAACATCGACGCGATCTCACCGCACTCTTCGCATCGCTCGGTAAGGAATCGCGTTGCGGTTTGATTATCGGCAAGGGTCTGAAGGTTCGTCAGCTCTTGCCCGCACTTGCAGCGGATGATCGCTTCTTCTGCTTTGAACACGGCATGATCTCCGACGGTGAAAATCACGCATATCCAACTGTCAAAGGCTTAGTCCGTTCCGGATCGTAGCGCGGAACTCCGCTTGCCCAACTCCTGTCCTGCAAAATGAGTGGCGTGTTTCGCACGTTCGATCGCGCGCCAGCGCCACCAGTGAGTTGCCAAGACACAAACCCACTGCGGGGCAATCACGGTGCCACCGCCAACCCCCACAGGCGGGCTTCAATTTTTACGTCAACAATTATTGACGTCAATAAATCATTACACTACGCTGACGTTGCCGGCTATTCCGGCTGGAAGGGAAGAAGTCCTTGGCTGACGGGAGGAATTCGCCGTGTCCAAGCTTGCATTATCTGCCCTCATCCTCGGCATTCTGGCTCTCTTTTCTTATGTGGTCGCTTCGCCGCCGACCGACGTCCCGGCAGATCCGACAGAGCTGCGTGCCGCATCGGCAAACAACCCCCGTGAAGCAATCAGCGCTGAGAAGAAGCACGAAGGGCCATCAGCCGATAGCGTCGCAATCGCTGGAACCGATCTGCAGCGCTTGTCCGAAGGTATCAAATCGAACACTGACAAGATCACAGCGCTTCGATCCGATCTGCTCAAACAGATACAGGATCTCAAGACGAGCAGCGACCACACCGCGCAATCACTGCTTGGGCAAATCAACGCCTTGAAGTCGGAACAGGCAAGAGCTCAGCAAGCCAGCAAGGACGCTGAAGATAAGGCGTCGCAGGGCATGAAAGCTGAGATCGCCGCAGCGCAAGCCAAACTCGTTGCTCAAGTGGATACAGTAGAGAAGGCCAACGTGGCCCGCTTCGATGCCCTTGGACAACGCGTCGATACCCAGCGAAAGGACTTCGATGACGTGAAGAACAGTTTCGAGGAAGATCGAAGAAATACATCAAGCATCTCACCCGGAGTAGCCCTGGTGGTCGCGCTCGCAGCGCTCGTGCTGGGTCCTTTCGTGGCTTATCAGTTCCTGGCGAACCAACTCGCCGGGCTAAGGCGAGAAGATCCGGGCGCAACCGCCGCTCTTCAACCTACACCGGAAGTCGGGCCGGACTTACCGCAATCCTCGTCCGATCCGAAGCGCAAAGAAGGAGTTTTCGACCACGAAGCACCGCCGCTTTTCCAAGAATCTAGTGTGCAGCATGAAACCGGAGAAGAGCGGCCATTGACACCTCAGCCAGAGGAAGCCGACCACGACCGTGCGTAGCAAGTGGCGTGCGTCGCGAGCACCGACATCGTCAGCTACTGCTTCGGCGTATTTTCGGGTCTTCCTCCGCTATCCGGTCCTTGGCCGGTGGTTGAGCTGGTCGGCGAAGTTCGCGGGTCGGGCGCCGGATTGGCCGGCTGATATGGCTTTGGAGTATCCGGCTGAGTTCGCGGGGTGGCTAAATCATTGTTGGGGCGCGACGCGTTTTCCACGACCCTCGTACCGGATCGGCTATGATAGCCCAAAGCCAGCATCGCCATCGCGACCAAGGCGATTGCGAACAATCCGCCCAACTCTGCACCCGCGCCTGACGGTTCCACACCTCTCGATCGGCCCTCGCCTCCCAATGCACTGGCGGCAATCTCCCGATTGTGTCTCGATCGGAGGAACACGATGAACACACCTGCAGCCACGACGACGCCAGCACCAAGTGTGAAAAACATCAGCCAGGTAATCGAAGTGTATCCGGCCATCGCTTCTCTCCAAATCCGGTCATACCGGGAAGAAATCGACGGACGCTCGCGTTGTTCCTAGCGAAGGCGCTAGCTACTCCCTCGTTTTGAGGATCCCGATCTTGACGCGCTGTGAGGACGTGCATCAATCAGGCAGGTTGGTAAGACGTGGTCTCCAGACGCCAAGCACAACGTTCACCGTTGCCACAGCCAGCAGAATCCAGAGCGAGCTGTTCTCCGGCCCGAGCGATCCGACAGTCAATGCATCCGTCTGACCTGCAAGCGCACGAGCACCCAACTCTCCCTGCTCCTGCATCGGTCCCAGCACAGCCGTAAATCCCCACTCGAACGTCAGGATACCGGTTGCCAGTTTGGCCCAGGCCCAGCCTGCATTGTGAAAGGCTCGATTGACCGCAATGGCGAGTAGCCCTGCCACCAGCGTAAGCGCGAGCGACGGCAAAAAGATCCAAGTCGCGATGCCGCCCATGGCGGCGCGCAGCAGAGCCTGATTGGCAACTGATGGCGACTCCGATGTGAATGCAATCAGCACGACGAGACATCCCATCGATCCCATCAGGCCGATGGCGCCCATCGTGTGCAGGAATTTCATCAAGCGTCGCATGATGCTTCAATCTCCCCGGGCGTAACGGCAGATTTACACAGTTCTAGTCATACAGTTCAGACAGAACACGACCTCTGCCGTCGTGATTTGATCTCATTGATGCTGTCGACTTGCGGCACGCGACCATCCGGGAACCGGGGTTCGACGATCGATGCCCAGCCGTGACGTCATAAACTACAAGGGGGTGGAATTCTTCCTGGTTCAGACCATTGCGCCGCAAGGCTGGCGCTGGTACTTCGAGTTTTTTGACAACGAGCACAGCGACACGTCTCCAACGAGGGCGGGCGCGATCCAAGGAGCTCGGCGTGCGATCGACAATCTGATTCAGCTCAAGCCAACCGTCCACGACTGACCGCGGCAAGGTTAGGCACGTCATCGCGCCGCTCAGATCCGTTCGATCATGACCCGTCGGCTGCTACCTAGTTTGCCAATCACGCTCCGCCCGTTCGCAAACTCGCACTTCATCTTCTGATCGGCAAACGGTTCGCTGCCGCCAGGGTCGCGCACTCGCTGGTTTCCAGGGCAATCTTCTGCGCAAGCATAACGTCAGCGGCAACAAGATAGCCTTCCGGCGCAAAACACCATCCGACAGATGGCGCCCCGGTCGCGTCGAGTTCGTGGACGTTGGTCGCGAGACCGTGATGGACACGATATCGCTTGCCGGTATCGCATCCGGTCACCTCGAAGTACTGCTTTTGATCGAACTGCGAGCGCTGCTCCACCGACAGCCACGTCCGTAACAGCCGCTGGCCACGCGTTTCCGGCCGCGCTCGGCGCGCCCGCCGTGCCCTGATACGCATTCTGACGAGCCATGCGCGTATTGCGACCGCCATGACCACGATGCCTGACGTCAAACGGATTGCCACCAGACTCTATCCGCCGACAAGGCGGGGATAGAACAAGGTTTGCTCTGCATCGGGATCGAAGGTTCGGACAACGCGAACATCGCCGGATGTCCCACGAACGGCAGCCGTGAATCCCAGCGAGGTCAGTTCGACGAAGCGCCGCTTGGCGCGCATGACCGCTTCCGTATCGCTCGGATCAAAACAATGTCGGGTGTCGCCAGTGTGGTCCATCACGATCTGCTGCTTCATGTTCGGCCTCCTCAGTTGTCAAGTCTTCCTCGACGCAAGCCCCTCCTGCCGCCAGCTCACCAAAGGCGGCATCGAACTCAAGATGGTCTCGACATTGCCGCCGGTCCTCAGACCGAATGTCGTGCCTCTGTCGTAGAGCAGATTGAACTCGGCATAGAGACCACGGAAAGCAAGTTGCTGACGGCGATCATCATCATCCCACGGCTCCATCATGCGGCGCCGAACGATCTTCGGATAGACGTCCAGCAATGCCAAGCCGACGTCGCGCGTCAGCGCGAAATCGCGGGTGAAGACGCCGCTGTCGAGATGATCGTAAAAGATACCGCCGACGCCTCGCGCTTGTCCCCGGTGAGGCAGGAAGAAGTATTCGTCGGCCCAGGTCTTGAATCTACGATAGTCGTCCGCTCCATGCGCATCGCATGCCCGACGCATACTGGCGTGAAACTCGACGGCGTCGGGCGCAGCCTGGTCGCGCTGGTCGGCCAGCATCGGCGTTAGATCCGCGCCGCCCCCAAACCAGCCCCGGGACGTCGCGAGAAACCGGGTATTCATGTGCACCGTCGGGACACGAGGACTGCGTGGGTGAATGATCAGGCTGATACTGGTCGAGATGTAATCCAACTGCACGCCGTCGCCCGGAATCGTGCTTGCCAATTCGGGCGTTAGACGTCCGCGCGCGGAAGACACGTGGATTGCGGCCTTCTCGAACAGACGGCCTTCGACCAGGAACCCGCCAACGCCGCCGCCCTCTCCGGAAGTACGCGTCCAGGGCTTGTAAGCGAAACGCACGGGCTGTCGGCGTCCGAACAAGGTTGCCGGAGCTTCCTGCTCCAGCAACTCGACTTCAAGGCACAACCGGTCACGCAACGATTCAAACCAGGTTCGCGCGCTGCTTCGATGCAGTTCGATTGCGTTCGTCGTGTGAATATTCATGCCGCCTAGGCCGCCTGTGCCAACCCCACTTCAGCCCAGATTTCCGACAGGGCCGCCACCAGCGCCTCGATATCTTGGTCGGAGTGATGCGGCGACGGCGTGATGCGCAATCGCTCGCTTCCGCGTGCAACCGTCGGATAGTTGATCGGCTGCACGTAGATGCTGTAGCGATCGAGCAGGATGTCACTGATCTGCTTGCAAAGCACCGGATTCCGTACCATCACCGGAACAATGTGGCTGGGATTATCAAGATGGCTGACACCAGCTTCGTCCAACCGCCGACGCAGAGTAGCAACGCGATCCTGGTGTCGTTCGCGCTCGTAACCACTCGCCTTCAGGTGACGGATGCTGGTCAGCGCACCGGCGGCGATTGCTGGCGGCAACGCGCTCGAGAAGATGAACCCTGACGCGAAGCTGCGGACGAAGTCGCAGATCGTGCTCGAACCGGTAATGTACCCTCCGATCACGCCGAACGCCTTGGCGAGCGTTCCTTCGATCACGGTCAACCGGCCGCTCAGGCCCTCCTGATCCGATATTCCACCACCCCGCGGGCCATAGAGGCCAACCGCGTGCACCTCGTCGAGGTAGGTCATCGCGTGATGTTCGTCGGCAACGTCGCAGATGTCGGCGATCGGGGCAATGTCACCGTCCATCGAATAGACGGACTCGAAGGCGATCAGCTTCGGCGCATGCCGGTCGAGGTCGGACAGCTTTCGCTTGAGATCGGTTACGTCGTTGTGACGGAATACGCGCGTCTCGCAGCGGCTATGCTTCATGCCTTCGATCATCGAAGCATGGTTGAGCTCGTCGGACAGGATCACGCAGCCGGGCATACGCGACGCGAGCGTGCTGAGGGTGGTCCAGTTTGAGACATATCCCGAATTGAACAGCAGCGCCGCTTCCTTGTTGTGAAGATCGGCGAGCTCCTGCTCCAGAAGGACATGATAGTGATTTGTGCCAGCGATGTTGCGCGTGCCGCCCGCGCCTGCGCCGCAGCGGTCGAGCGCTTCATGCATGGCGGCCAACACATCCGGGTGCTGCCCCATGCCGAGATAATCGTTGGAACACCATACCGACACTTCCCGCTGACCTGACGGACTGTGATGAACGGCCTTGGGAAAGGCACCGACCTTGCGCTCCAGATCGGCAAAAATCCGGTAGCGACCCTCGCGCCGGAGACCATCCAGTTGGCGGCGGAAATAATCCTCGTAATTCATGGTGCTCTCCCATCTGCTGCTCTATTGGACTCGTTCGAAGCGCTCGCGCGAGCAATGATCGGGAACTCGGGTACGAGTTGCACCGTCTTTTCAACGGCCTGACTTTCGCGATAGGCCTGCCGAAAGCGCTCTTCCAGTTTCTGCCGCGCGGTGACTGCCGCATTCATGGCTTGCACAGGTCCCTCCGCGCCCGCCGCCCCACCCGAAATCACCGATAGTACGGGCCGCTGCAGCGGCTCGACCGCCGGTGGGTCCGCTGCGCCTGGCGGGATGCGGACAGACCAGCGCCAGAGATCAACAACCGGGATAGGCAACATCATGAACCAGTGCTCGAGCGCGCCCAGCGCAATAAGGGTTGCCAGCAGGGAAAAGGCGAGCACGTCGAATTCGGTCTCGGCATTGACCGCGGCCATCACCATCAGCGCCATCGCGGCCGTCGTGAGCGTCACCGAGATCGGAAACAGCGCGTTCATCGGCTTCCGCTCAAAATAGCTTTTGAGGAAGCCAACCTGCGCCGGCAACAATTCGTCATTGAGCGTACGTACGCCAAGGAACAAATTGATCTTGGCGCTCTGGCGCAACAACAGCAGCGCCATGAAGGTCCACCATCCGAGCTGATTCGGACTACCGGCAGTCACCGCGAACACCAGGCCTACGGTCACGATCAGCGCAAGCTCGTGATAGGCGATCGCTTGGAGCGAGAACCAGCCCCGTTCGAGCATGCTGCAAGCGGGCGGACATGGCTCCGCGCGCGGCCCCGTAATCCAGCCCGCCAGCAGCGATATCTCGACGGCCCCCCACAACAGGATCGCACAGGTGAAGACGCAATAGGCGCCGGCCGGGCTTGTATCCTGGCTGCTCGTCGCAACGCCGACCAGGGACGCCGCGAACAAGATCGCAGCTGCGGTCTTCAGCGCGCGGCCATGCCGCGACGACAGCCCGACCAGAAGCAGCACGGTGCCGGTACTGAACCACCAGACGAACAACACGTAGACGACCGAGATTGCAATCGCGCCCATGGTCGGTAGCTCCTCACCATGCGGGTTGAAGCCTGATTTCTGAGGGCAACTCGTTCTTCTTGGCGGGCAGCAAGAACAGCCGGCCAAAAGTCGTCGCCGCGACAAGCGGCAGGACAGCGCGTCTCACGCGCGCCACGAAGCCGCGTTTCATCTTGGCATCCGCGATCGATTCAGCGACCTCCCGCAGACGTTCCAGGCCTGCCAGGAAGCGCGGATCGTCGAGATCCAGCATCACAGGAAACACCTGGCGCGAGATTTCCGACGTAATGCGGAACACCCGCATGTCATAGTCGGTAGGTTTCATGCCCAGCGCCTTGTGGAAAGCCGGCCGCATGTGGTCGCGGACATACATGGTGGCGAACACCGCGAGCAGGAAAAACTTGATCCATAGCTTATTGCGACCACGGAGCAACTGCGGATCGGCACGCATCAGCAGCGCAAAGGCCTCGCCATGCCGAAACTCATCATTGCACCAGCGCTCAAACCAGCGAAAGATCGGATGAAACTGCCGCTCCGGATTGCGTTCCATCTGCCGATAGATCGTGATGTAGCGTGCATAGCCGATCTTTTCCGAAAGATACGTCGCGTAGAAGATGAACTTCGGTTTGAAATAGGTGTACTTCTTCGCTTTGGTCAGGAAGCTGAGGTCGACGCCGATGCCGTGATCCTTGAGGATCTCGTTA
>CALRXG020000250.1:0-10016 GCA_943372075.1 Bordetella parapertussis
GCAAGCGCGGCGAAACCTCGCTCGAGGAGGAGCCGGCGGCGATGGAAGTTGCCGCAGACTCGCCCGATCCGCTGGCGCGTCGGGAAATGACGGAAGAGTTGAAGCGGTTGCTGGAGTGCGTCGGTCGTCTGGAGCCGGATCGTCAGAAGCTCGTGCTGCTCGCCTATTACAACGGCTGGAGCCGCGAGCAGCTCGCCGCGAAGTTCGAAACACCGGTCAACACGGTGAAGACCTGGCTGCGCCGCAGCCTGATGGATATCCGGGAGTGTCTTGGACTCTGATTGATGGCCTATAGCGAAGACCATATCGCGCTAGCCGCGGAATATGCGCTCGGAACACTCGATGCCGAGGAGCGTACGCAGGTCGAGACCATGATGGCGGTCGACACCGAGTTCGCCGCTGTCGTGCAGGCCTGGGAGTTCAGGCTCGGTTCGCTCAACCAGATGGTCGGTCTGGTCGAGCCTGGTCCGGCCGTCTGGGAGAACATCAAGGCCGCGATCGGTCATGGCGGCGTGGCGCAGGCGCCGCTCGTGCTGCCCGAGGCGCCACCGATCTCGCCGCCATCGCCGCCGCCGGCAGAGGTGCCGGACGTCGCGCCCACGGAGATCCGGCAGCCGGCCGTCGTCGACGACAGCAATGTGATCGCGCTTGCCGGTCGCGTGAAGCGGTGGCGCGGCATTGCTTCGGCCGCAACCGCAATCGCGGCCGCGCTGCTGGCGACGCTCGGCTTGCAAATCTACCGGCCCGATGCCCTGCCGAACGCGATCCGGCCGAAGCCGCGGATCCAGACCGTCGAAGTGAAGACGCCGGCGCCGGCCTTCGTGCCGTCGGCGCAATATGTCGCGCTGCTGCAGGGCCAGAATGGCGGGCCGGCCTTCATCCTGACCATCGATGGCGCGACCAAGAACTTCACCGTCCGCAAGGTCGGCGCGGCCTCCGAGCCCGGCAAGAGCTTCGAGCTCTGGCTGATCTCCGACAAGCTGCCGCAGCCGCGCTCGCTCGGCGTGATCGGCGTGGACGATTTCACCACGCGTCCGGTGCTCTCGGGCTACGATCCCGACGTGATCGATGGTGCCACCTACGCGGTGACGGTCGAGCAGGCCGGTGGTTCGCCGAGCGGCCAGCCGACCTCGACGCCGATCTTCACCGGCAAGCTGATCGAGACCGTGCCGTCCGGCTCGGGGACGCCACGGTAGTCCGAAGCGACGCCGCCGATCCGGATCATGCTTCAGGCCGCGAGCATCAATCGCGGAACAGCTCGTGCATGGGTGCAATCGCCTCAGGGCCATAGCCGACCGAGCCCACCGGTATCTTGCCGCCGATCGCCTCGATCACGCGCGCTGTCCAGATCGGACCGAAGCCGCCGCACAGCTCGAGCAATTGAACGCCTTCCGCGACCAGTTGCTCGGCGACCGCGACGCCTTGCGACGGCTCGCTGACGCCGATCGCGATCATCTCGAAATGATCGGATTTCATCACGCTACGATGTCGGGTCGGGTCGAGCCCGCCACCGGTCACAACGAAACCAAACTTTGTGAGTGCCACCAGAACGTCTCCCATGGGTCAGGGCTCCGCTGATCAGCCAGCGTGCCTCATCGACTTCCAGATGGCTGACCGGCTATAGTCCTGTCCAATGCCAACTTGGACCCAGTTGAGACTGAGTAGGACTGATGCTTGACCTTCAAAGGCTCAGATACTTTGTCGCCGTCGCGGAGTTGGAGAACGTCGGACGGGCGGCAAAATTGCTGCATCTGACGCAGTCGCCGCTGAGCCGGCAGATTCAAAGCCTGGAAGCCGATCTTGGCATCATGCTGTTCCAGCGTTTCAAGAAACGGCTCAAGCTGACCGCTGCCGGACGAGATTTTCTCGTTGAAGCCAAGGCCCTCCTTTCGCATGGCGCAAGGGTCGAAGGCCGCGCACGTGCAATCGCTGCGGGATCGGCCGGCTCGCTCGTGATCGGCTATGTCGCCGGAGCGCTGCATGCCGGCGTCCTGGCGCGGTGGCTGAGGGCGTATGGTCAACGCGTGCCGGACGTCGAGATCGAGCTGAAGAACTTGCGGTCGCACGATCAGCACCGGCAGCTTGTTGCCCGCGAGATCGATATCGGATTCGCGCACGCGCGCCCGGGCCAGGACGAGCCGGTGCGATCGAAGCTGATCTACCAGGAAGCATTCAAGCTCGCCGTCCCCAAGGCAAGCAAGTTCGGTGCAGCGCCATCGGCGCGCGAGTTGAGCGAGGCAAAATTCATCGCGTGGCCGGGATCGAGCGTCGCCGGAGGACGAAGCGAACTGGTCGAGGCATGCCGCGCTGCGGGCTTCGAGCCGGACATTCGTTATGAAGCCGCCGATCCCCTGGCCGCGCTGGAAATGGTCGGCGCCGGTCTTGGTCTGGCTATCGTGCAAGCCAGTCTCGCGCGGATCAAGCCGCGAACCGTGTCATTCGCCGATCTGCCGCGCGGCTTCGACATGACGATGTCGATCCATCTGACATGCGCCGGCGCATGCCCGCCTGCGGCTGAGACATTCTTCGGTCTCTCCGTCGCGCCTGCTGGCTCGGCACCATAGCGACGGAAATCGACAGGCCCGGACGCGCATCAGAGCTCCGCACAAAAAGAAAACGCCCGTGGGGAGCGGGCGTTTTCGATAGTCAACTTGGGGGTAGTTGGGGGTCTTAAATATCCACGTAGCGACTTTGGGGGGCTGTAAAGAGCCACGTGAATTCCGTAAATTCTCCTGTTAGCGAACCTCTCTGCTAGCGAACCAGCGAGTTGCTCGAGCTAGTGATCGCAACCGGCTTGCCGGCCTTCACGATACGCGCGGTCTGGGTGTAACCCTCGTCCGACGAATTGTGCGCCGAGATGCCGAAGCCAGCGACCAGGATACCGGCCACCAGAGCCACAACCACAATCTTCAGGTGCGTCGTCCGATCGGCGCTGTAGATCGAGTGGTTCATGGAAGTCTCCTGCCGCCTTCCTGCTCTCTGGAAATGTGTCGGTTCGGTCTATCGTCCGGTTCAACGTCTCGTGCCCAGCTAACGTAGGATTTGCCGATTCCGTTCCGTAGGGGGCATCACAAGGGCGTGATCAGACGTGATCGGCCGCGATCAAAAGCCACCCCGGGGGTGCCGAAAGTCACATTAATAACCCGTAATATCAGTATCTTGCGTGGCTCCGGGTTGCGGCGCCCAAGATCGGGCCGTTTCGGGCGGTTCCACATAAATCAGTTGCCTGTGGCGAGAAAGCACAGGCGCGAAATGCGAGTGATTTGCGGCGGCTAGAGCGTTTTCGGGCCGGGCGGAACGCCGGCTCAGCCAGGGAAAACGTCGCCTCGACCGTAAGCGACTAGACGCTGCCGACCGTCTTCAGCCGGGCGCGGGGATGGATTTCGGCTTGCGACAAGACGGTGGTCTGCGAGCGGAACCGTTCCACCAGGGAGCGAACGAACGGCCGGATCGCGGCCGAGGTCACCAGCACCGGCGCTTCGCCTTCGCGCGCCGCCTGCTCGAAGGCGTTGCGCACGGCGGTCATGAACTCGGACAGTTTCGACGGCTGCATCGCCAGGCTGCGGTCGTCGCCCTGGCCCACGATCGATTCCGCGAACGCCTGCTCCCACCGTGCCGACAGCGCGATCAGCGGCAGATAGCCATTCGGCGAGGTGTTCTGGGCGCAGATCTGCCGCGCGAGGCGGGCGCGGACGTGCTCGACCATGGTGGCCGGATTGCGCGAGAACGCCAGCGAGTCGGCGATGCCCTCGAGGATGGTCGACAGATCGCGGATCGAGATGCGTTCGGCGAGCAGCAATTGCAGCACGCGCTGGATGCCCGACACCGTGACCTGGCTCGGCACGATGTCCTTGATCAATTCGCCCTGCTCCTTCGGCAGGTCCTTCAGCAGCTTCTGCACCTCGCCATAGGACAGCAGGTCCGACATGTTGGTCTTGAGCAACTCGGTCAGATGCGTCGACAGCACGGTCGCCGCATCGACCACGGTATAGCCCTTCAGCGCCGCCTCTTCCTTGAGGCCGGCATCGACCCAGGTCGCCGGCAGGCCGAAGGTCGGCTCGATGGTATGGACGCCGGGCAGCTGCACCTGGTTGCCGGCGGGGTCCATGACCATGAACTGGCTCGGCCAGATCTTGCCGGTGCCGGCGTCGACTTCCTTGATCTTGATGACGTAGCTGTTGGCTTCGAGCTGGACGTTGTCGAGGATGCGCACCGCCGGCATCACAAAGCCCATCTCGATCGCCAGCGAACGGCGCAGCGCCTTGATCTGCTCGGTCAGCCGGTCGGTGCCGTCGGGGCCGTTGACCAGCGGCAGCAGCGCGTAGCCGAGCTCGATCTTGAGGTCGTCGATCTTCAGCGCGGCGGCGATCGGCTCCTCGGCGGCCGCCGCGGCCGCCGCCGCTGCGGCGGCGGGGGCGGCCGCTGCTGCCGTTTCGGCCGCCTTCGTCGCCCGCTTCTGCTTGCGCGCGTTCCAGGCCAGCGCCGCGGCGCCAGAGCCGAGTACCAGGAACGGCAGCGTCGGTATGCCAGGCAGCAGCGCCAGCACCAGCATGACGCCGGCCGACATGCCGAGTGCCTGCGGATAGCCGGAGAGCTGGCGCATCAGCGCCTTGTCGGCCGCGCCGGTGATGCCGGCCTTGGAGACCAGCAGGCCCGCGGCGGTCGACACGATCAGCGCGGGCACCTGGGTGACGAGGCCGTCGCCGACCGTCAGCACGGTGTAGGAGCGGGCCGCTTCGCTGAAGGAGAGGCCCTGCTGGGCGACGCCGATGATAATGCCGCCGACGATGTTGATGCCGACGATCAGGAGGCCGGCGATGGCATCGCCGCGGACGAATTTCGAGGCACCGTCCATGGCGCCGAAGAAGCCGCTTTCGTCCTCCAGCGCCTTGCGGCGCTCCTTGGCGGCCTTCTCGTCGATCAGTCCAGCGGACAGGTCGGCGTCGATCGCCATCTGCTTGCCGGGCATCGAGTCCAACTGGAAGCGCGCCGCGACTTCGGCGATGCGGCCCGAACCCTTGGTGATGACCACGAAGTTCACGATCACCAGGATCGCGAACACGATGATGCCGATCACGAAGTTGCCGCCCATCACGAAGTTGCCGAACGCCTCGATGACGTGGCCGGCGGCCGCCGTGCCCTCGTGGCCGTGGCTCAGGATCAGCCGGGTCGAGGCCATGTTCAGCGACAGTCGCAGCATGGTCGAGATCAGCAGGATGGTGGGGAACGACGAGAATTCCAGCGGCGCCTGGATGAACAGCGAGGTCATCAGGATCAGGATCGAGACCGTGATCGAGACCGCCAGGAAGAGGTCGAGCACGATCGCGGGCAGCGGCAGGATCAGCACCACCAGGATGGTGAGGACGCCGAGTGCCAGCGCGATATCGCCGCGCTTCAAAACGTCGGTAATCTCGCCGAGGCTCGGCAATCCGCTCTTGCCTGCCGTGCCCTGACCCGCCGTGACGTCGACCATCGTAGCCGCTCTCCCCCGCGACTGGCGGCTGCGGCCGCCAAGCGTCTGCGCGACGGCCGCAGGGCCGCCGTTCCGAAAGTGAGGCACCGCGCTGGCGTCCACGGGGATCTCCACCCGTCATACGCGTTCGACGACACTCGACTTCACTGGGCAATTCTTGCCGGGTGTATGGTTAGCAAAGGGTTAATAAGTGCCCGCTTTGGCCCTGCGCGGGTCGTCGCAGGCGCCGGGAATGGGCCTGGCGGTTAGGTTGGGCGAGGTTTGGACTATCCGGCCGTTCCGGGGGCGCCGCGCCGCCTTCTATCTCAGCAACGCTACAATGACGCCCGATGCTGCGATGACGCCGAGCATGATGACGCTGGCGCGCCACAGGAATTGCTGCCGCGCGGCGCGCCGATCATGAAATGCCAGCCAGTCGCGAACAAAGCCCGCTGGAATATCGAATACGACCGCAAGTTCGTCGCGATGATGCGTCTCATGCTCCCCGTACATCGTCCGGACCGTCGGCACGCCCAGCCGCTCGAGCTCGCAATGCCACTCCCACGCATGCTTGCCGTTCGTCCAGCGATTTTCAAAGGGGACCACGTGTGATTCCACGACAAGCCTCCTAGCTCACCCTGAACCCACATAGCTCACCCTGAACCGACGTCATTATTCTGGCTCAATAGACCGACGGGCGCGGCATCGGCCGCCACGAGCCCCCTCCAGCGGTTTTGGCGGCGCTAGTTGGCGGACTGCATCCATTTGCGCCAATGGGTCGGCTGGATGTCGAGGTGTTTGCTGCTGGCATGGTCGACCCATTCGGCACCGTCCCGATGGCACGGGAATAAGAGCGCGTGGACCATGCCGTCATAGTCGAGGACGCAAATCTCGAGCTCCCGGTCCGACGGTGCTGTTGCGACGGGTAACCACTCTGCTGACGACGGATGCATAATGACCTCCGTGTGCGCTTCGATCCCCTGATACCTGCGAGCCATCCGCGAGAATGACAGGTCCGGACGGCAAGCCGCCGGCGTGAACCGGCTCGCATTGTATCAGTTTTCTTCGTCAGCATGGATCACGGTTTGTCGGACGATATTCCCATGTTCGTCCGGAGCGTGCCGGAGATTGAACTTGCCGCGCCCGGCGTTCGACCAAATGCAACGTGAAGCTCCTTGGTCGGGAATGCCAGAACCGATGCGCCGCAACATTGCAGTGATCGAGGGATGTACGTCGGTGTGGCGCGGCCTGGTCGCAGCTCTTTCCATTTGCGCCGCGACCGCTGCGGCCGCCAAGCCGCCGGGCGCCGATGCAGTGATGATCCGTATGATTGCTTGCGAAGGTGAGGGCGTGCGGATGGAAGTCTACCTGCCGCTATCGGTAGATCGGCATATGCGGGGCGGACAATCGGTGATTGGGTACTACACGCTGGACCTGACGGATGTGAACAAGGGCAAGCCGCTCGAGCCGGTGCGTATCACGCTGAGCACCGACGAGACGACCGTGATCGTCGATCAATATCTCCGGGGCCTGCCGCCGACCCGCATTCCGGTCGCCGGTGGGACCGTCGATTTCGATCAGCGGTTCGCCAGGCACGCGAAGTGCGGCCCGTTCCAGGCGCAGGATCCGAACTTCGGCAACTGAGCCGCGTGACTTCCCAGTCGCCGCAAGCGCGCTCCCTTGCTGCTGCATGCCTAATCTCTCGGCAATGTGGCTTGACCTTGAGCCGAATGCCGACGAAGTTCCGGCTGCCGTGGTCATTTCTTCTCAATTTTCCCCTGAAGCCGCAACGTTCATTCCCGACTCGCGCCGGGCGTGGCTGCGCCTCATCGTGGCCGTGGTGATCGGTTCGCTCGGCAGCGTCGGCATGTGGTCGGTGGTGGTGGCGCTGCCGGCGGTGCAAACCGACTTCGGCGCGACCCGTGGAACGGCTTCGCTCGCCTTCACCTTGGTGATGCTCGGCTTCGGCATCGGACAGGTCGTGACCGGCAAGATCAGCGACCGCTACGGCATCGTCGCCGCGATCGGCGCCGGGATCGGCATTCTCGGCCTCGGCTATATTGGTGCCGGCTACGCGCCGTCGATCTGGGCTTTCATCCTGCTGCATTTCGCCATCGGCCTGTCGTCGGCCGCGACCTTCGGTCCGTTGATGGCCGAGGCGTCGCACTGGTTCGAGCGTTATCGCGGGCTTGCGGTCGCGATCGCCGCCAGCGGCAACTATGTCGGCGGCACGGTGTGGCCGCCGCTGGTCAGTTTCGGCATCCAGAGCGTCGGCTGGCGCACCACCCATATCGCGATCGGCATCTTCACCGCGGTCGCGATGGTGCTGGCGCTCGCCGTGCTGCGGATGCTGATGGGGGCTGCGACCCGGCGCAGCCATGTCAATGCGGCGCCGCCGCGGGTCGATCTCAGGCTGTCGACCAACGCGCTGACCGCGATCCTGTCGCTGGCGTCGATTTCCTGCTGCGTGGCGATGTCGATGCCGCAAGTCCACATCGTCGCCTATTGCGGCGATCTCGGCTACGGCGTGGCGCGTGGCGCCGAGATGCTGTCGCTGATGCTCGGCTTCGGCATCATCAGCCGGATCGGCTCCGGCTTCCTCGCCGACCGGATCGGCGGCATCCGCACACTGTTGATCGGCTCGGTGGCGCAGGGCTCGGCGCTGCTGTTCTACCTGTTCTTCGACAGCCTGAGCTCGCTCTATGTCATCTCGGCGATGTTCGGCCTGTTCCAGGGCGGCATCGTGCCGAGCTATGCCATCATCGTGCGCGAGGCGATGCCGGCATCGGAAGCGGCGACGCGGATCGGCATCGTGATCTTCGCCTCGGTGTTCGGCATGTCGTTCGGCGGCTGGATCTCCGGCGTGATCTTCGACGCCACAGGCTCCTATGCCGCGGCCTTCGCCAACGGGCTGGCCTGGAACCTGCTCAATGTCAGCATCGTCCTGCTGCTCCTGATGCGGGCGCGGCAGCGGCTGGCCTTGGCCTGATCCGGAACGCGGCGGCGCTCTCCGCAAGCGACGAGATCGCGATGCAACTCCGTCGAAGCCGATATTGATCTAGAGACCGGCGGAAATCCTGGCGATCGCCTTCTCCAGGCGATTCTTGATGGAGTCCATTTTGCTGGCGAGCTGCACCAGCTCGCGCAGATCGAGGTCGGCATAGACGAACTCGTTCAACTCTCGCCGCTGCGAGGACAGGTTCGCCATCTGCTTCTTGGCGTGATCGGTCAACGACAGGTTCACGACGCGGGCATCTTCGGTCGAGTTCTTGCGGCGCAGCAAATTCTTCTTCTCGAGCAGTTTCGACTGGGTGACCACGAACGATTGATCGACGCGCAGCGCCCGCGAAACGGCGCCGACGGGCAGGCCGACATTGCGGTCCTCGGCATTCGCCAGCACTGTCATGATCATCCATTGCGGACCGGTGATTCCGATCATCTTGGCCCAGATGCTGCGCAATTCCTCCAGGCGGGTGCTGGTCGACACGATTTCCCAGGCCAGCCGTTCGGCCGCGTCCTGCAGTTTGTCGGTCGATCTGCGCTCGGTCATGGCGTCCCTTAACAAAAATTCATCTTCACAGATATCGAGCGATTTTTGAAGGCGGCCAGACAAAAATGTTCGGCGATGCGTTGCTCGAAGGACACATGGGTGCGCAAACATAGAATGACTAACTAATATAAGTTGAATATGTGACTGCCCAATAGCATTGTTCCGCCCCGTAGATGGGGGGCATCCACCATCTCACGCCTGCAGTGGCCGAGTTGACCACGAGCATCTTGAAAGCGGCTGCGCGGCAGCGGTTTTCGAGACGGGGAACGTTTGTCGCTTTGCCATCGCGCAAGGCATCACTTGGAGGATAGCATGAATATCGTTAAGGGCCTTTTGTTGGGCTCGGTGGCAGCTCTCGTTGCGAGCAGTGGCGCTATGGCGGCCGACCTTCCGGTCAAGGCCAAGGCGGTCGAGTATGTGAAGGTCTGCTCGCTCTATGGTCCGGGGTTCTATTTCATCCCGGGCACCGACACGTGCATCAAGCTCGGCGGCTATTTGCGTGTCGACGTTCTGGCCAACACCAACTCGGATCATACCGGCAACTACGCTGGTGCGGCCGGCGCACAGAACCGCTTCACCAACGGCTACACCTGGCGTTCTCGTGAAGACCTGAACGTCGATACCCGCACCGCCACCGAATACGGCGTGGTTCGCACCTTCTTCGACGCGACCTTCAGCTGGACCTCGGACAGCTATGGCGCCGGCGCCGCAGCCGGCTCGACCGTCTACTCGCCGATCGGAACGAATGCTGCGCCCAACAACGCTTCCTCGGGCGGTGTCGCTGCCGGTACGGTTGGCGTCTACTACGCCTTCATCCAGTTCGCCGGCTTCACCATCGGTAAGGCGGTCTCGCAGTTCTCGGCGCCGTGGGCCAACTATCCCGGCAACAACTTCGACGGTCTCGTCGGCGGCGGCGGCACCATCACCGGCGTCAACCAGTTCACCTACACCGCGCAGTTCGGCAACGGCGTGTCGCTGTCGCTGTCGGCTCAGGATCAGTCGGCCTATACTCAG
>CALRXG020000251.1:0-10006 GCA_943372075.1 Bordetella parapertussis
GCTGCAACGCGGAGAGCTCGCCGTCCTTGGCGTGGCCCTCGACGGTGCGGATCGCCATGCCATCGAAATTCGCCGCCGGCACCACGCAGGTCGGCGTGGTGTAGCTGCTGCCGTCGGGATTATCGACGATGATCGCGCAGCTCAGGCACTGCGCGGCGCCACAGCCGAACTTGGTGCCGGTCATGCCGAGCATCTCGCGCAAGAGATCGTTCATCGAGAGATCGTCGCGGACCTCGATCGGGCCGTGCTTGTGGCCGTTGATGGTGAGATTGAGCGTCGTCACGCAAGCGCTCCCTTGAGCAGGCTCGATGTCACCGGCAATGAGCGGAAGCGGTGGCCGGTGGCATCGTTGATGGCGTTGAGCAGCGCCGGCACGATCGGGATCATGACAACCTCCGCCATGCCTTTCGGCGGTTCGTCCGGCGTCAACGGCGGCAGCATCTCGATATCGAGATCGTGCAACGGCAGGTTGGAGCCGCGCGCGATCAAATATTGGCCGAGATTCCATTGTCCGTTGCCGGGCCCGCCTTCGAACGGCGGCAGGGTTTCCAGCAGCGCGTAGCCGACACCCATGGCGAAACCGCCATGCGACTGGCCGAGCACCACCTCGGGCACCAGCGCCTGGCCGCATTCGAACACGCTGTAGGCCTTGGCGATGCGCAAGATGCCAGTCGCGCGCTCGATCTCGACGCGGACCAGCGTGCCGCACATCGAGGTGTAGGCGGTGCCGATCCGGTTGTTGTCGGTCGGCGGGAACTTCACGCTTGTTCGATCGATCCGCTCGAACCTGCCGCGGCCGCGGCGGACCGCCAGCGCATCGATCTCAGCGCGAACCTGCTCGCCGAACAGCGGGAAGCGGGCGCGCGACCAGGCCCAGCGCGAGAAGCTGTGCGCGATGGCGCCGGTGACGAAGCCGCGCGCATGGGCGGTCGCCGCAAGCTTCGGCAATGGCAGCGGCGCGAGATTGTCGAGCGCGAGCTGTCCATCCTGCCAGTGCGCTCTGTCCCATTGCCGGGCACGCGGATCGGTCTTCGCAATGCGCCAGAGCTCCAGCGCCGCCGGCCACAGGCCGAAACGGAAGATGATGCGGGCCGCCTCGGCCGCCGAATGCGTGCCGACATGGGCGCCGATCGAGGCGCTGGTCGCCGAGCTGATCGCGGGCACCCAGCGCGGGTTCTTCTCGGCGACGTCCTGGGTCTTCTGATCCATCGTATAGGGATCGCCCGAGGTGACGAGCCCGAGGGCGTCGTAGCTGTCAACCCGGGAGACCGCGACCTCGTCGGCGACGGCGCCGAGGTGGTTCGCGACCCGGTTGGCAAGCGCGGTGCCGATGCCGTTGCCCATCTCGACATGATCGCAGTGGATCGCAATCCGCCCCTCGGGGTCGATCTCGACCCGGCCGAGCGAGCAATCCGCGCCCGAGCCGTAATCCTTGGTGACGCAGGCAACGCCTGTGCCGACCAGCCGTCCCTCCGGCGCCTGCTGCTTGAAGTCGGCGCGCTGCTGCCAGATCGGATGCTTCTCGAGCTTGTCGAGGATGTCAGGCGTGCGCACCGACACGATGTAGGGATTGCCGGTCATGGTCCGGCCGTTCTGCTTCAGCGCATTGTTGCGGCGGAACGCAATCGGATCGACCTTGAGCTCGCTTGCGGCCTCGTCGATCAGCACTTCCAGCGCGGTCATGGTCTGCAGCGTGCCGTAGCCGCGCATCGAGCCAGCGGTGACGCCACGTGAATGCAGCGCCACGGTGGTGACGTCGACCTTCGGGATGTCGTAGATGCCGATCGCGGCGGTCGCGGCAACGACCGCGACATTGGCGGAGAAATTGGCGAGCCCGCCGCCGTCGAGCACATGGTCGGCGGCGAATGCCGTGATCCTGCCGCTGGCGCGGTCGATGCCGATCCGCGAGCGCATCTTGATCGGGTGGCGTTTGATGCCGCCCTGGAATTGCTGGTAGCGGTCGTGCGCCAGCCGCACCGGCCGTCCCGGGAAGAACATCGCCGCCAGCGCCACGTAGAGCACGAACGGAGTATGGTCGCGGCCGCCGAAGCCGCCACCGACATGGGCGAACTGGGCGTTGATGTGCGAGGGCCGGAACGGCGCACGGGCCTTGCCGAGCATGAAGGCGATCGACTCGGCCGCCTCATAGGGTGACTGCACGCCGAGCACGAGTTCGAGATTGCCGCTGTCGTCGCTGTACCAGGCGAGCCCGCTCTCCGGTTCGAGGAACATCGGATCGACCGACTGGGTCTCGAACTCGCGGTCGAGCACGAGCTGTGATGGATCGTCCTTGGCGAGCTGGGCGCGGATCGCTTCGCCATGGGTTGCGGCCTTGGCGTAGTCGGCCTTGGTCTCCTTGGCGAGCGGCAGCCAGACCGGCAGTGCTGCGTTCTGGATTCGGCTCGGCGAGACCCAGCCGGCCTGGATCGGCGAATAGACGTCGGGCACCTCGGGCGTGGCACCGGCCACCCGCGTGAAGCGATACGCGCCGTAATTCGGCAGGATCACCGGACCGGTCTCGTCGCCGAATTCGACGAACGTGCCGTCGCGCAGCGCGAGGCGGGCGCGGTCGAAGGCGTCGAACTGCTCGAAGATCAATAGCGCGACCGGCTGCCCAAGGTAGAGCGGCGTCTTGCCGACCGGGCAGAACAGATCGCCGGTGTAGAACTCGGGCACCCGGGTGCCGATCCGGTCGAGGTCGGCCGCGGTCACGACGACCGAGGGCTTTGCCGGACCGTCGAGGCGGCCGAGATCCATGCCGGCATAGACATGCGTGGCGTCATTGGCGCGGACCAGGATGGCGTGCGAGGTGGTCGCGGGCCAGCCTGGCATGTCGGTGGCGCGGAAGTCGGAGGCGTAGAGTTTCGCGCCGGTGACCTTGGCCACGCCGTCGACGCGGCCAACGCCTCTTGCCGCCGGATTGAAATGGCCGCGGCCAGGGAGCGTCTCGCGGGTCGCGAAGGCTGGTTCCTTGGCGAGCGCCAGATGCGACAGGCTGACCGAGATGCCGCCCGCCGACAACCACTTCACGAATTCGCGTCGCGAAGGCCGCATGGTCTGATCTCTCATCAACGCTTCGATGGCATATCGCGCCGAGGTTTATAAACTGGAACAGTGCACGCAAAAGCATTGCGGCAAGGCGAATGCGATCGCAACGCCGCAATAGGTCGTAGGCGCGGCCTCACTTGAGGTCGGCGATCGTTGCCGGTCCCGGACCCGGGGTGATCAGGGTCGGCCATTGCTTGGAGCCGAACGGCACCAGCGGTGGCAGGAAGGCCGTCATGCCGCGCTTCTTGGTCTCGGCGATGATCGCCTGGCGCGCGTCGCCCCCCATCAGTTCATAGTCCATCAAGTGATAGCTGCCGAAGAACAGCGCGCCCACCGAGCGGTCGGCGATGATCCGGGTCAGCGACTCCAGCATGTCGGACGGCGTCGTGGTGAAGGAGATCGTCTCGATCAGCATCAGGCGGCTGTTGATGGCGTCGGGTCCGAAGAACTGCGCCAGCACGCTGAAGATCACGTTGTTCTGCCGCGCCACGTAGATCGTGTTGCTCGCGGCATAGGTCTTGTCCCAGTCGTCGCCGAGCTGGGTCTTCCAGTCGGCCACGACGGTCATCCAGTGCGCCACCTGGGTCTGCGCGGCCCAGGCTACGTTCTTGGCCAGCAGCGGCGCCTGCTTCTTGCCGAACGCCTCGAGCTTGGCGAATGGGATGACGCCGGCCGACAGGCATTCATCCATGAAGGCGACATTGTTGGTGAGGATCGCGCGGTTGTTGTCGCGCCAGTCGGCCTGCATCGGCGTCTGATCCAGGCCGTCGAGCGCCGATTGCATCCGGCTGCGATAGGCGAGCATCGATCCGCGCCACGACGTGTCGTCGGGATTGTTGACATAGGGGCCGACCACCTCGGCCAGCGCCATCGTGCTGTGGCCGACCGACTTCAGCAGCTGATAGACGACCGGCACCTGCGGTGCTTCGGTCGGCGGCTTGCCCGGCCGGTACAGGATCAGCCGACCGCCGGCGCCAGAGAACAGGCCCAGGATCACCGGATGCTTGTCGAGGATGTTCTTCTGGAAGATCCGCGCGGCATCGCCATAGAGCTCGAACATGCCGGTGTTGAGCGCGAGCACGTCCTTGGTCGCGACATCGCCTGGCGCCGATGCGGTCTTGCCTGCGATCGGCGCCATGTAGTCGGGCAGCGATTGGGCAAGCGATGCGCTGCTGCTGCCGAGCAGCAATGTCAGCGCGGCGGCCAGGCGAAAGCGATTGATCATGTGATGCTCCTCGAGGCCTTGCGCCAACGTCGCGGCCGGATGCGGCCGCGCGAACATTAGCGGAATGCGCAAATGCTTGGACGCAATGAACTGGAGAGTGGTGAACAGGGGGTGTAGATCTCGCGCGACGCAGCACAACGCGAGCGCACGCCTACAGCTAAGTGACGAATCGGCCGCTGTCCACACCTCGGGCTTGCCGAGGTGGATGCGTCATCTCGTCATACGGCGCCGCATTCGGCGACGTTATCTCATTCAGGGAATCATTCGTGTTGCAGGGCTTGGCGATCGCCTCAGTCCTTGATCAGAAGCACGCCTCCGATGATCAGCGCGATGCCCGCCAGTCGTGAGATCGACACCGGATGCTGCGCCAGCCCGAACGCGCCAAAATGGTCCATCGCGATGCCCGCGGTCATCTGCCCCGCGACCACCAGCGCCAGCAGCGTCGCGGCGCCGAGCGACGGCAACAGCATGATCATCAACAGGATGAAGACACCGCCGAGGATGCCGCCGCTCCAGGCCCACCAGGGCACGGCCGTTACCAGCTTCCAGGACGGCACTGGCTCGCGCGTTGCGACCAGCACGGCTGCCATCGTCAGCAACCCGCCGAGATAGCTGACCAGGCCAGCCCAGGCCGGCGAGTTGAGTGCGGACCTGAGATTTCCGTTCAGGACCTGCTGCGTGGCGACGCTGATGCCAGCGCCAAGCGCGAGGAGATAAAGAAGCCAGACTTGCATGTGATGCCTCAAAACCGATCGCCGAACGATTTCCTGTCATATTCCATCGGCCGCGATCGTGGCATGCATGGCGCACGGCGCGAAACCCTCGGGAATGGGCTTCCACCCGGGTCCGAGATCGAATAAGAGGCCGCAAACCCTCAATTCCCCAGAATTCGAATGATCCGCCTCGATAACGTTTCCAAGCAAGTCGGCCACCAGATCCTCTTCATCGAAGCGTCAGCCGCGCTCCAGAAAGGCGAGAAGATCGGCCTTGTCGGACCGAACGGCTCCGGAAAGACCTCGTTGTTCCGGATGATTTCCGGCCAGGACGTCCCCGACGAGGGCCAGGTCTCGCTCGATCGCGGCATCTCGATCGGATATTTCAGCCAGGATGTCGGCGAGATGAGTGGCCGCAGCGCGGTCGCCGAGGTG
This sequence comes from Bordetella parapertussis, assembly GCA_943372075.1. Taxonomy (GTDB): domain Bacteria; phylum Pseudomonadota; class Alphaproteobacteria; order Rhizobiales; family Xanthobacteraceae; genus Bradyrhizobium. The sequence continues at coordinate 5,422 of CALRXG020000251.1, forward strand.
ATGGACGGGGCAGGGCCCGTCAGCGAGGTCGCAGCCGAGCTCAGGGAACTGGAGGCCGCGATGGCCGACCCCGACAAGGCCGATGAGATGGACGATATCATCGCGCGCTATGGCGAGGTGCAGCACCGTTTTGAGGAGCTGGATGGTTATGCGCTCGACGGCCGTGCGCGCGAGGCGTTGTCTGGCCTCGGCTTCAGCCAGGAGATGATGGACGGCGACGTCGGCAAGCTCTCGGGTGGCTGGAAGATGCGGGTGGCGCTGGCGCGCATCCTCCTGATGCGGCCCGACGTCATGCTGCTCGACGAGCCGAGCAACCATCTTGATCTCGAAAGCCTGATCTGGCTGGAGCAGTTTCTCAGGGGTTACGAGGGCGCGCTGCTGATGACCTCGCATGACCGCGAGTTTATCAACCGCATCATCAACAAGGTGGTCGAGATCGACGGCGGCCAGCTCACGACCTATGCCGGCAATTACGAATTCTATGAGCAGCAGCGCGCGCTCTCCGACAAGCAGCAGCAGGCGCAGTTCGAACGGCAGCAGGCGATGCTCGCCAAGGAGATCAAGTTCATCGAGCGCTTCAAGGCGCGGGCCTCGCACGCAGCGCAAGTGCAGAGCCGGGTCAAGAAGCTCGACAAGATCGAGCGGGTCGAGCCGCCGCGGCGGCGCCAGACCGTGGCGTTCGAATTCCAGCCGGCGCCGCGCTCGGGCGAGGACGTCGCCAGCCTGAAGAACGTGCACAAGGCCTATGGCAGCAAGCGCATCTATGACGGTCTCGACTTCATGGTCCGTCGCAAGGAGCGCTGGTGCGTGATGGGCATCAATGGCGCCGGCAAGTCGACGCTGCTGAAGCTGGTCGCCGGCTCGACCGAGCCCGACGACGGCGCGGTCGCGATCGGCGGCAGCGTCAAGATGGGCTATTTCGCGCAGCACGCGATGGACCTGCTCGACGGCGAGCGCACCGTGTTCCAGTCGCTGGAAGATGCATTCCCGCAGGCCGGCCAGGGCTCGCTGCGCGCGCTCGCCGGCTGCTTCGGCTTCTCGGGCGACGACGTCGAGAAGAAGTGCCGGGTGCTATCGGGCGGCGAGAAGGCGCGGCTGGTGATGGCCAAGATGCTGTTCGATCCGCCGAACTTCCTGGTGCTGGACGAGCCGACCAACCATCTCGATCTCGCCACCAAGGAGATGCTGATCAATGCGCTCTCCGAGTTCGAGGGCACCATGCTGTTCGTGTCCCACGACCGGCATTTCCTCGCCGCGCTCTCGAACCGCGTGCTGGAGCTGACGCCCGACGGCATCCATCAATATGGCGGCGGCTATACCGAATATGTCGCCCGAACCGGCCAGGAAGCACCGGGCTTGCGCAGCTAGTTCAAGCTCTCCACCGCGCGCAGAACGCCTCGACGTCGCCGGACTGAAATTCGGGCAGCCGTTGCCAAATGGTTTCCGGCGGCCAGTTCCACCAGGCGATCTGCGACAGCTCGGTTGCGATCTTGCGGCTGAAGCGCTCCTTGATCGGTCGGGCCGGGACGCCGCCGACGATGGTGTAGGGGGCGACATCGCGCGAGACCACCGCGCCGGCCGCCAGCACCGCGCCGTCGCCGACGGTGACGCCGGGCAACACGATCACGCCGTGGCCGATCCAGACGTCGTTTCCGATCACGACGCGATCGGCGCGCCGATTCCTGAAGAAGTCGCGATCCCGCTCGGCGGTGTCGGTGTAGTATTCCGGGCAGTAGGTGAAACGATGCTGCGAGGGACGCTCGAGCGGGTGATTGGGCGCGCCGATCCGGACCTGCGCCGCGATCGCGCAGAAGCGGCCGATCACGGCGTCGGCGACCATGCAGCCGCTGCCGAGATAGGAGTAATCGCCGAGCTCGGTATATTCGATCGCGGTGTCGCCGAGAATCTCGCAACAGCGTCCGACCTTGACTTCCCGCAGTTTGACCGTCGGCTCGATGACGGTTTCGGCAATCTTGGGGCGGGGCGGGTCGGATTCGGTCATGATCTGTCCTTGATACGGCGAGCTGCTCCAGTCGCACGATTTCTGTTACGGCCAGATGACAGGAGGTGTCCGGATCTACCGGCCGGCAAGCCGGGCGATGGTCTCGATCTCGTTGGTCCAGATGCCGCCGGAATAGTTGGCCGGCAGCCGCCGGAACGTGTCGGCATCGTCGACGCCGGTCGAAAATTCGCCGCCGTGATAGGGGCCGAGCACGAACACCGCGCTGTTGACGGCGGCCATCCGGTCTAGGAAGCGGTCTGGCCATCCCCATAGCCAGGGCGCGTAATTGATCGGCACCAGCACGATGGCGTTGCGGCAGGCGTCAGGCACGATGCCGGTCCAGCCATAGCCGAGATAGCGGACGAGGCAGCTCTTGATCGCCGTGCGCGAAATGGTCCGCGTCTGCGGCGCAAGACGTCGGATCGCCTCGATCGGCTCGTCGCCGCCATAGGCCATGATCAGCCTACGTTGCTCCGATGGCAGCCGGCTCAGGACCGCTGCGAGTTTCTCGCCCTCGGAACGATCGCGGCTCTTGACGTTGATCAGGAAGCGGCGATCCGGAAACGTCTGGAGCACCTCGTCCAGCGACGGCATCAGGCCGATGCCCTTGCCGCGGAACGGAAATGTCTTGCCGCCGTCGGCCGTGTAGCCGTAACCGATGTCGAGCATCTTCAGCCGCGCCATCGACTGTTCGCGGGTGACGCCCTGGCCATCGGTGCGGCAATCGACCGTCCAGTCGTGAAACACGGCGAACTCGCCATCGGTGGTCGGATGAATGTCGAGCTCGACGATATCGGCGCCGCGATCGAAGCTGGCCCGCATCGAGCGGATCGTGTTCTCGAGATAGTCATGGGTTGGCGGCAGCATGCGCGTCGCGGTGCAGGTGTCGTTCCTGACGTCGCGTTCGTCGAAACGCTGCGCGATGCCGCGGTGAGCGAGCAACACGGGCTTGTCGCCGGTATGCGTCGCTAGGAGGCTGCTGTTGTTGAGGTAGACTGCGGCGGCGACGGCAACGATCGCCGCTGCCGCATACTTCAATGTCTTGCCCAAGCGACTCGTTTCCCTGCTGGATGGTCGCTCCGGGTAGGTGGCGTTTCGGGTCGATTTGCGGCGGCTAATCCTTCACGCCGTCGACTGCGGCAATCGCCCGCACCATCGCATCCTTGAGCGCGGCGCTGTTGGCCGGGTTCGACTGGCGGCTGCGGCCGGGATCGTCGAAGTCATGGGTCGCGCCCGGATAGACCACGACATCGATCTTGCTGCCGGCCGCGATCGAGCGACGGGCGACGTCCTGGCACCGCGCGGGCGATACTTCCTCGTCATCTGTGCCGAGCAGCATGATGATCGGCGCCGCCGATTTCAGCGTCTGCGCCAGCAGCGCCGCGGGCCCGCAGCCTGGATAGAACACCAGCGCGGCGCGATAGCCTGGTGTCGCCGCGCTTTGCCGCTGCATCACGTTCAGCGCGGTGCTGCCGCCGTTCGACCATCCCTGCAGGAAGATGCGATCTCCGATCACATCCTTCTTGCCGCGCAGCCAGTTCAGCGCGCCTTCAGCGTCGAGCGGCCGCACGGTCTTTTCGTTGACATCGGCGCGATCGGGATCGCCATGTGTGAAGCGGCCGAAGCCATGCGCCTTGCCGCGCGGGCCGAAACTGTCCGGCAGCAGCGCGACATAGCCGTGATCGGCCCAATACTGTCCCCACATCGTATGCCGCTTGGACAGTCCATTGGCGTTGCAGGCCGCGGACGGATTGGTCCGTGACACCAGCGTGCAGCCGGCGTTGACGTTGATCGAGTACGGGCCGCCGCGGCCGTGCAGCAGCACGATCGCCGGGTGCGGGCCCGGCGTCTGCGGCCTGAACAGATAGCCGACGATCTCGGTCTTGCCGTCGGCACTCGGAAAGAACACGGTGTCGGGCGCGGCCATTGCCACCGTCGGCAAGGTTGTCAGCATCGCCAGCAGCGCGACCTGAATCAGGCGGTTGGTCATTCCCACAGCATGGCCAACATTCCGGATGAATTGCGGCACGAGGGCCGCGTCAGCAATGCAAAGCCGCATGGCGTGCTGCGTGGTGCTTGCTTGTGATGCCCGGCGTCGCCCGCTACGCTTCTGAAAAAAGCGGGAGCGAGACGGCATGAGGCAGATCAGGATCGGCGACATCACGATCGACGCAGTGATCGAGCGCGAAGGACCGTGGCGACGGCCGCAGGATTTCTTCCCGACCTATGACGACGGCGTGTTCAAGCATCATCTGAAGACGATGGAGCCCGAGGTCTTCGACGCCGCGCGCGGCATGATGGTGATCACCTATCAGACATTCGTGGTGCGGACGCCACGCTACACGATCCTGGTCGACACCTGCACCGGCGAGGACAAGGGGCACCCGCCGCCGTTCGATTTCCCGGGCAAGGAGCGCTGGCGCAACGAGCTGTTCGCGCTCGGTGTCAGCTACGAGCAGATTGACTACGTGTTCTGCACTCATCTGCATATCGACCACACCGGATGGAACACCACGCTGCGCGACGGGCGCTGGGTGCCGACCTTCCCGAACGCGAAGTACGTCTTCCACAAGGGCGAGTATG
>CALRXG020000252.1:0-10003 GCA_943372075.1 Bordetella parapertussis
TGGTCTTGCCCGAGCCGGATTCGCCGACCACGCCGAGCGTCTCGCCCTTGCGCACCGCGAGGCTGACGCCATCGACTGCCTTGATGTGGCCGACCGTCGAGCGCAGCAGCCCGCGCTTGATCGGAAACCAGACCTTGAGATTGTCGGCCGACATCACCACCGGCGCATCGGGCTGCGGTGGCGCCGGATCGGGTTTCGGCTCGGCCGCGAGCAGTGCCTTGGTGTAGGCGTGCTTCGGCGCGGTGAAGACCTGCTCGACCGGGCCCTGCTCGACGATCTTGCCATTGTTCATCACGCAGACCGTATCGGCGATGCGACGGACGATGCCGAGGTCGTGGGTGATGAACAAGAGACTCATGCCGAGCCGCGCCCGGATCTCGGCGAGCAAGGCCAGGATCTGCGCCTGTACGGTGACGTCGAGCGCGGTGGTCGGCTCGTCGGCGATCAACAGATCGGGCTCATTGGCGAGCGCCATCGCAATCATCACGCGCTGGCGCTGGCCGCCGGACAATTGGTGCGGGTAGCTCTTCAGCCGGGTTTCCGGGTCGGGGATGCCGACCTGTCCCAGCAACTCCAGCGTCCGCGCGCGCGCCGCCGCGCCACCGATGCCCCGATGCAGCGACAGGATCTCGCCGATCTGGGTTTCGATGGTCTGGAGCGGATTGAGCGAGGTCATCGGCTCCTGGAAGATGATCGAGATGTCGTTGCCGCGGACCTCGCGCATCTCCCGATCGGACGCAGTCAACAGATCGCGGCCGCGGAACCGGATCGCGCCGGAGGGATGCGATGCCGTCGGATAGGGCAACAGCTTCAGGACTGACAGCGCGCTGACGGATTTGCCCGAGCCGGACTCGCCGACCAGCGCCACGCACTCGCCGCGCTTGATCGAGAACGAGATGCCGTCGACCGCCAGCGAGCGGCCGAACGCGACCGAGAGGTCGCTGACGTCGAGCAGAGGCTGGTTGGTCGCGTCCATGCGTCAGCCCCTCGAGAACGTCTTGCGCGGATCGAAGGCGTCGCGTGCGGCTTCGCCGATGAAGATCAGGAGCGACAGCATGATCGCGACCGAGAAGAAGCCGGTGAGGCCGAGCCACGGCGCCTGCACATTGGCCTTGCCCTGCGACAGCAGCTCACCGAGCGAGGGCGAGCCGGGCGGCAGGCCGAAGCCGAGGAAATCCAGCGCGGTCAGCGTCATCACCGAGGACGAGACGATGAAGGGCAGGAACGTCATGGTCGCGACCATCGCGTTCGGCAGTAGATGGCGGAACATGATCTTGCCGTTGGAGACGCCGAGCGCGCGCGCCGCCTGGATGTATTCGAAGTTGCGGCCGCGCAGGAATTCGGCACGCACCAGGCCGACCAGCGAGACCCACGAGAACAGCAAGAGGATGCCGAGCAGGATGAAGAAGCCCGGCGGCAGCACCGCCGAGATGATCAGCAGCAGATAAAGCGAGGGAATCGCGGTCCAGATCTCGATCAGCCGCTGGAAGATCAGATCGGTCCAGCCGCCGAAATAGCCCTGCACGCCGCCGGCGGCGATGCCGATGATCGAAGACAGGATGGTCAGCGTCAGGCCGAACAGCACCGAAATGCGGAAGCCGTAGATCAGCCGCGCGACGACGTCGCGGCCCTGATCGTCGGTGCCGAGCCAGTTGTATTCGAGGTCACGGCAGCCGGTCAGGCCCTTGCGCTTCACCACGTCCGCGCACTGCGCCTCGGTCAACAGCCAGGTCGGCTTCGACGGCACTGCCGTCGGCGGGTCGAGGTTGCGGCTGTCGTAGGAGTAGCGGATCGGCGGCCAGATCATCGTGCCGCCCTTGGCGGCAATCTGCTTCTGCAAGTACGGATCGCGATAGTCGGCCGCGGTCTCGAAGTCGCCGCCGAAAGTGGTCTCGGCATAGGTGAAAATCACTGGCCAGTAGAGATGGCCGTCATACTTGACCACCAGCGGCTTGTCGTTGGCGATAAAATTGGCGAACAGCGACGTCACGAACAGGACGATGAAGATCCAGAACGACCAGTAGCCGCGGCGGTTCGCCTTGAAGTTCTGCCAGCGCCGCTTGTTCAGCGGCGACGGCGAGAAGCCGTGGCGCGTCGCGGGCACGGCTTCGCCGAGCGGCGATTGCGTCGTGGTCTCGACCGGCTGGGGCGCGAGCATCGTCATCAGACCTCCCGCGCCTCGAAATCAATCCGCGGGTCGACCCACATATAGGCCAGGTCGGAGATCAGATTGACCACCAAGCCGAGCAACGAGAAGATGAACAGCGTTCCGAACACGACGGGATAGTCGCGGTTCAGAATGCTCTCGAAGCTGAGCAGACCGAGCCCGTCGAGCGAGAAAATGGTCTCGATCAAGAGCGAGCCGGCGAAGAACGCATGGATGAACGTGGCCGGGAAGCCCGCGATCACGATCAGCATGGCGTTACGGAACACGTGCCCGTACAGCACCTGCCGTTCGCTGCAACCCTTGGCGCGTGCGGTCATCACATATTGCTTGCGGATCTCGTCGAGGAACGAGTTCTTGGTCAGCAGCGTCATGGTGGCGAAGGCGCCGAGCGCCATCGACACCAGCGGCAGCGCCAGGTGCCAGAAATAGTCGATGATCTTCCAATACCAGGGGAATTGCGACCAGCCGTCCGAGGTCAGGCCGCGCAGCGGGAAGATGTTGAGGAACGAGCCGCCGGCGAACAGCACGATCAGGAGGATCGCGAACAGGAAGCCAGGAATCGCGAATCCGATGATGATCACGGCCGAAGTCCAGGTGTCGAATCGCGAACCGTCCTTCACCGCCTTGCGGATACCGAGCGGAATCGAGATCAGATAGCTCAAGAGCGTCATCCAGATGCCGAGCGATATCGAGACCGGCAGCTTTTCCTTGATCAACTGAATCACGCTGACGCTGCGAAAATAGCTGTTGCCGAAATCGAAGCGCGCGAAATTCCACACCATCAGCGCGAACCGCTCCGGCGCCGGCTTGTCGAAGCCGAACTGCACCTCGAGCTTCTTGATGAACTCCGGATCGAGCCCCTGCGCGCCGCGGTATTTCGAGTTGACGGCGCCGGATGCAGCGGCGCCCTGGCCGCGCTGCGCACCGAAATCACCACCGCCACCCGACACCCGCGAGGTGCCACCGGTGTCGGCGCCGTTGATCTGCGCGATGACACGCTCGACCGGGCCGCCCGGTGCAAACTGCACCACCACGAAGGAGACGAACAGGATGCCGAGCAGCGTCGGCAGCATCAGCAGGACACGTCGGGCGATATAGGCGCTCATCGGCTACTTCGCTTGTTCGAGCTTGGCGGCCTTGGCCGCATCGTACCACCAATTGTCGGGCGCGCCGACGCCCTGGGTATATTTGGCGAGCTTCTCGGTATGACCGAACTGATCCCAATAGGCGATCGGATGCGTGTTGCGGTACCATTGCGGGACCCAGTAGCGGCCGGCACGAAACACCCGGTCGAAGGCGCGACAGGCGATCGTCAGCTCCTGGCGGCTGTTGGCGCCGATGATCTTCTCGATCAGCGCGTCGATCGCGGGATTGGCGATACCTGCGAGATTGTATGAGCCCTTGGTCTTCGCCGCCTGCGAGGAGAAGAACGGGCGCATGCTGTCGCCCGGCGTGGCCGAGAAGCTGAAGCGCTGCATGGTCATGTCGAAATCGAAATCCTCGACGCGGGCGCGGTACTGCACCGCATCGACCAGCCGGAACGTCGCGTCGATGCCGAGCGTTCCGAGATTCTTGATGTAAGGGCCATGGTGCGGCTGCAACGAAGGCTCGTCGACCAGGAATTCGATGGTGAACGGCTCTCCGTTCGGCAGCACGCGCTTGCCGTCCTTGATGGCATAGCCGGCTTCGTTGAGCAGTTGCACCGCCTTGCGCAGCAACGCGCGATCCTGACCTGAACCATCCGACATCGGCGGCACGAAGGGCAGACCGAACACCTCGTCGGGGACCTGGCCGCGAAACGGCTCGAGCAGCACGAGCTCTTCGCGTGACGGCGGCCCCTCTGCCACCATGTCCGAATTCTGGAACGGCGACACCGTTCGCGCATAGGCATCGTACATGATGGTCTTGTTGGTCCATTCGAAGTCGAAGGCGTTGATCAACGCCTCGCGCACCCGCGGCTCCTTGAACTTGTCGCGGCGCATGTTGATGAACCAGCCCTGCGCGCCGGACGGCGTGTCGTCGGGCAGCGTCTCGCGCTTGACGCGGCCATCCTTCGCCGCGGGGAAATCGTAGCGGGTCGCCCAGACCCGGGCGGTGAACTCCTCGCGGAACAGATAGCTCTTCGAGGTGAAGCCCTCGAAAGCGACGTCGCGATCGCGGTAGAACTCATAGCGCACGGTATCGAAATTGTAGCTGCCGCGACTGACCGGAAGATCAGCGCCCCACCAGTCCTTGACGCGGTCGAATTCGACGTAGCGGTTGACCTCGAACCGGCCGACCTTGTACGGCCCCGAGCCGAGCGGCGTATCGAGCGTCGATTCATCGAACGCCCGTGTCGCGTAATAGGCCTTCGAGAAGATCGGCAGGCTCGCGACGAACAGCGGCACGTCGCGCGCACGATCCGGCGCGAAGGTCACGACAACCGTCGCATCATCGGGCGCCTCGGCCTTGACGAAGTCGCGCAGCTGCACCTGGATCAGCGGGTGCCCCTTTTCCTTCAGCGTCGCGAGCGAGAAGACGACGTCCTGCGCGGTCAGCTTCGAACCATCGTGGAAACGCGCCTCGGGACGCATGGTGAAGCGATAGACCAGCTTGTCCGGCGAGATCTGCAACGACTTCGCGGCAAGGCCGTACATCGCGTCGGGCTCGTCATTGGCCCGCGACATCAGCGTCGCGAAGGTCATGTCCATGCCCTGCGCACCTTCGCCCTTCAGGATGTAGGCGTTCAGCGAGTTGAAGGTGTAGTAGGATTGATTGTTGCCGCGGACCGAAGGGATCAACGAGAACGTGCCCCCCTTCGGCGCCTTCACATTGACGTAGTCGAACTGCTGGAAATCCGCCGGGTATTTCAGGTCGCCGAACACCGACATGCCGTGCATCGCGGGCCCGTTGTCGGCCGCCGCCGGTGCGACACGCAATCCTGCAGCACTCAACGCACCGATGCCGAGACCGAGTGCGTGCCGACGGGAGAATAGCGCCATGCGCGAATCCTTCGATCTTATGAACGCTTGAGCTTGGCGGCCTTGTCGGCGTCGTACCACCAGAGATTCGGGAATCCCGAGACGCCGTATTTCGGCAGCGGGTCGGGATGGCTGAAGCGATCCCAATAGACGTAGCGCTGCTTGTCGTAGTTGAAGTGTGGAACGCAGTAGAAGTTCCAGAGCAACACCCGGTCCAGTGCCTTGGCAGCGGCGATCTGATCGGCGCGGCTGTTGGCGAAAATGATCCGCTCGATGATGGCATCGACGGCCGGATTCTTGATGCCGGGGAGATTGTTCGAACCCGGCCGGTCGGCCGCCTGCGAGCTGAAATTGTCGCGCTGCTCGTTACCGGGCGAGATCGATTGTCCCCACACCTGGGTGACCATCTCGAAATCGAAATCGCGCACCCGGTTCTGGTACTGCACGGTGTCGACGGCGCGCAGATTGACGGTGATGCCGAGGCGTTCAAGGCTCGGCTTGTAGAACAGCGCGATGCGCTCCATGCCGGAATCGCCGCTGATGCCGAGGATCTCGACCGTGAACGGCTGGCCGGAGGAATCGACCAGCTTGCGGTCGCGGACCTCGAAACCGGCTTCCTTCAACAGCCGCGTCGCCTCGCGCAGATTGGCGCGCACGTTTTCGGGCGTGCCGCCGACCGGATCCTTGTAAGGCGTCGTGAAGACTTCCGGCGGCACCTTGGCGCGCACGGTCTCCAGGATCTCGAGCTCCTTGCCTTCCGGTAGTCCGGTCGCCATCAGATCGGGGATCCCGTCGAAATAGCTGGAATCGCGATGGTACTCGCCGGTGGAGAGCACGCGGTTCATCTCTTCGAAATCGAACGCATAGTTGAAGGCGCGGCGCAGCCTGACATCGGTGAATTTCGGGCGCCTCAGGTTGAACACCCAACCCTGCATCCGGCCCTGATTGCGGACGGTGAAAAGCTCCTTGAGCAACCGCTTCTCGCGCACCGCCGGCACGTCATAGGCTGACGCCCATTCCTTCGCGCTGCGCTCGCCGTACCAATCGAACTGGTCGGCCTTCAGTGCCTCGCGCGCAACGGTGTCGTCGCGGAAATACTCGTAGCGTATCTCGTCGAAATTGTTCTGCCCGACCGCGATCGGGATGTCCTTGCCCCAATAGTCCTTGACGCGCTCGAGCACCACGGATCGGCCGGCCACGAATTCCTTGACCTTGTAGGGACCGGACCCGAGCGGCGGCTCCAGCGTGCTCGCGGTGACGTCGCGCTTGTTGCCCTGCGCGTCGGTGCCCTCCCACCAGTGCTTGGGCAGGATGATGAGCTGGCCGGTGATCATCGGCAGTTCGCGGTTGCCCGGGCTGTCGAAGGTGAATTTGATGTCGCGATCGCCGACCTTCTCGGCCTTGGTGATGTGCCGGTAATAGCCACTGAACATCGGGCTATTGGCCTTCCACGCCTCGAACGAAAAAATCACATCTTCAGGCGTGACCGGCTTGCCGTCATGCCAGCGCGACCCCGGCCGCAGGCGGTAGGTCACATAGGAGAAGTCATCGGGAAAGGTCGCGCCCTCGGCGAGCTCGCCGTAATACGTATCCGGCTCGTCGAGCGAGGCTTCCATCAGCGAATCGTAGATGCGGGCGACGGCAGCCGAAACCGTGCCCTTCAAGCCCGCAACCACGAGGTTGAAGCTGTCGTAAGTGCCGGGCTGGAACAACCGCACCACGCCGCCCTTGGGCGCGTCCGGATTGACGTAGTCGTAGCGCTTGAAGTCGGCGGGGTACTTGATTTCGCCGTAGGTCGAGAGACCATGCCGCCATTTCAGCCCGCTGGAGGCGGTGTCGGCGAGTGCCGGCGTGATCGCCGACAGGCTGGGGTTCAGTCCGAGCGCCGGAGCGATTGCCGCCAGTGCGCTGCCTTGAAGGAGGTGTCGTCGGGTGATCGCCAAATTCGGTCTTCCTGCTTGCGGCCCCGCTTAGATGGGACCCAATATAAGGCAACGGTTCGACAGATTACGTTGCTTTTTCCTCATGATAATTGCCCGGGAACAATACCGCTGCGGCGAAACGTCCCGATAACAAACCCGCGACAGCGGATTCCCCATGCGAAAACGGCCAGGCATTGCCTGGCCGTTTCGTCCGCGGAGTCGCGCGAAGCAAATCGTTACTTCGAAGCGGTTGGGATCGGAGCCGGGTGCTCCGAGTTCGAATTCAGGTAGGCGATGATGTCGGCGCGTTCGCTGTCCTTCGGAACACCGGCGAAGCCCATCGCGGTGCCGGGGATGAAGCCCTTCGGATTGGTCAGGAACTTGTTGAGGTCGTCGAAGGTCCAGTTGCCGCCCTTCGCCTTCATGGCCGCCGAGAAGTTGAAGCCACGGCCTTCGCCGCGGGCCTCGTTGACGATGCCGTAGAGGTTCGGGCCGACGCGGTTGGGGCCGCCCTTCTCGAAGGTGTGGCAGGCGGCGCACTTCTTGGCAGCCGCGGCGCCCTTCTCGACCGAAGCGGTCTGCAGCAGCTTTTCAATCGGCTCGGCCGGCGCCGCAGCAGCCTCGCCGCCGGCGCCATGGGACTCTTCCTTCACCGCGATCTCAAATCCCGGCTTCTCCGGCAGCTTCGCGGAAAACACCGATCCGGCGGCAAAGCTCATCACCAGGACGACAATGCAGGTGCCGAGAATCGCACCGAGGATTTTGTTGAGTTCGAAGGAGTCCATTTTCGGTCAGGCTCCGGGCCTTGAATGTCGACTTCAGGCCGGGAATACGGCCGCGGGAAAGACCCGGGAATCGACCTTTCGTGCCTCCCCCCAGGCAGGGTTGAGATATCGGTTTGCCCGCGCTCTGGCAACCCGTATAAACGCGCCGAATTCAACCGCCTCCCCGGCAATTTCCGCAGCCCGGACGGGCCCCGACAAGAATGACGCAATCCCGTACCTTGGTGCTGATTCCGGCCCGCATGGCCGCCACCCGACTGCCCGGCAAGCCGTTGCTCGATATCGCGGGCGCGCCGATGATCGTCCACGTGCTGCGGCGGGCCGAGGAGGCCGGGATCGGCCGGGTCGCGGTCGCCACCGACACGGCCGAGATCGCGGCCGCGGTCAAGGCCGTGGGCGGCGAGGTCGTGATGACCCGCTCCGACCATCCCTCCGGCTCGGACCGGATTCACGAGGCGATGACGATCCTCGACCCCGGCGGCGAAGCCGAGATCGTGGTCAATCTGCAGGGCGATTTCCCGACCATCACCCCGGACACGATCCGCAGCGTGATGCCGCCGCTGGCGGACTCCGCCGTCGATATCTCGACCCTGGCCTCGCAGATCCACACCGAGGAGGAGGATCAGGCCCCTAGCGTCGTCAAGGCGGTCGGCTCCCCGATCGGGCCGAACCGGTTGCGCGCGCTGTATTTCACCCGCGCCACAGCCCCCCATGGCGAAGGTCCGCGCTATCATCATATCGGCCTGTACGCCTACCGCCGTGCCGCCCTGGAGCGATTCGTCACGCTGCCGCCCTCGCCGCTGGAGCAGCAGGAGAAGCTCGAGCAGTTGCGCGCGCTGGAGGCCGGCATGCGGATCGACGTCACCATCGTCGACACCGTCCCGCGCGGCGTCGACACCCCGGCAGACCTCGAAACCGCCCGCAGAATCCTTTCCAAAGCCTGGGCGGCATCTCCTTGTTGAGCATGATCTTTTCGGAAAACCGGTTTCCACTTTTCCGGATCATGCTCTAAAAAGCCACCCATGACCAAGAAGCTGAAAATCGCGTTCCAGGGCGAGCCTGGCGCCAATTCCCATATCGCGATCGTCGAGGCCTACCCCGACGCCGAGCCGATGCCCTGCCCGACCTTCGAGGACGCGCTGGCCGCGATCTCCTTGGGCGAGGCCGATCTCGGCATGATCCCGATCGAGAATTCGGTTGCCGGCCGTGTCGCCGACATCCATCACCTGCTGCCCGCCTCGGGCCTGTTCATCGTCGGCGAGTGGTTCTTGCCGATCCGCCACCAATTGATGGCGATCAAGGGCGTCAAGCTCGCCGACATCAAGAGCGTAGAGAGCCATGTCCAGGCGCTCGGCCAGTGCCGGCGCACGATTCGCAAGCTCGGCATCAAGCCGATCGTCGCCGGCGACACCGCCGGCAGCGCCCGCGATGTCTCCGAACGCGGCGACAAGACCGTGGCCGCGATCGCCTCCCGCCTCGCCGCCGATATCTACGGCCTCGACATTCTCGCCGAGGACATCGAGGACGAGGCCCACAACACCACCCGCTTCGTGGTGCTGGCGCGCGAGGCCAAATGGGCCGCGCAGGGCTCGGGCCCGCTGGTCACCAGCTTTGTGTTCCGGGTGCGTAACCTGCCCGCCGCGCTCTACAAGGCGATGGGCGGCTTCGCCACCAATGGCGTCAACATGACCAAGCTCGAAAGCTACATGGTCGACGGCAATTTCTTCGCCACGCAATTCTACGCCGATGTCGACGGTCACCCGGACGACCGCGGCCTCGCCTTTGCGCTGGAGGAATTGAAATTCTTCTCGCGCGAATTCCGCATCGTCGGCGTCTATCCAGGCCACCCGTTCCGCGCCACCTTCAGCGAAACGCAGGACTAGGCCGCACTTCGCTTGCCGAGCCCGAACGCCTCGGCAAGCAGGCTGTAGGACTTCTTCCGCGCCGTGTGGTCGTAGACCGCGGTGATCACCATCAGTTCGTCCGCCCGGCTTGCCGTGATCAGCGGCTGCAGCTTCGTCATCACGGTTGCGGCGCTGCCGACGAACAGCCGCGCCCGGTTGCGCGCGATCGAGGCCCGCTCGGCGTCGGTGTAGGGATAGGCCTCCGCCTCCTCCACGCTCGGCAGCGGCAGATATTGGCCGCGATCGCGGCGCAGCCGGTTGAGATCCG
>CALRXG020000253.1:0-10002 GCA_943372075.1 Bordetella parapertussis
GCCGGAACGAGTCCGATATGTCGGGCGTCTCCCACGGGGCGCGGGCAACTGGGGATTTGGATGTCGGATTATTCGATCGTGCGGGTCGGCAACGAGTATATCGTGCAGGCCGGCGATAAGAGCATTTTGAAAGTTTCGAGCAGGCGCAAGGCGGTCAAGCTGGTGACGCTTGCTACGGATTTGCTGGATCAAGGGACGACCGTGCAGACGCTTGAGCAATCCCCTTCAATCAGCCGTGATCGCGACGTGGTCCCGGACAAGTCCGAACTTCCTTGACGTTCGCTGACCTTTCCACTATCTGCGACGGCGGGATACCTCTCCCCACCGAGAGGCAGCTATCTGGAAGGGTAGATCATGACTGCAGCGAAGCCCGCTTCGCGGCCCAATGTGCCGCATTTCTCCTCAGGCCCGTGTGCCAAGCGCCCCGGCTGGGACCCCACCAATCTCAAGGATGCCGCCCTCGGCCGTTCGCATCGCGCGAAGGTCGGCAAGGCCAAGCTCAAGCTCGCGATCGAACTGACGCGCGAAGTGCTTGAAGTACCTGCCGATTACAAGATCGGTATCGTGCCGGCGTCGGACACTGGCGCGGTCGAGATGGCGCTGTGGTCGCTGCTCGGCGCGCGGCCCGTCACAACGCTCGCCTGGGAATCCTTCGGCGAGGGCTGGGTCAGCGACATCGTCAAGGAACTGAAGCTCAAGGACGTCACCAAGCTCAACGCGGCTTACGGTGAAATCCCCGATCTCTCCAAGGTCGATCAGGCGTCGGACGTCGTCTTCACCTGGAACGGCACGACGTCTGGCGTGCGGGTGCCGAACGCCGACTGGATCAGCGCAACCCGCGAAGGCCTGACGATCTGCGACGCCACCTCCGCCGCGTTCGCGCAGCCGCTCGATTTCGCCAAGCTCGACGTCGTCACCTTCTCCTGGCAGAAGGCGCTGGGCGGTGAGGCTGCGCACGGCATGCTGATCCTGTCGCCGCGCGCGGTGGAGCGGCTCGAGACCTACAAGCCGGCCTGGCCGCTGCCGAAGATCTTCCGCCTCACCAAGGGCGGCAAGCTCAACCAGGGCATCTTCGAAGGCGAGACCATCAACACGCCGTCGATGCTCTGCGTCGAGGATTATCTCGACGCGCTGACCTGGGCGAAGTCGATCGGCGGCCTCAAGGCGCTGATCGCGCGCGCCGACGCCAACACCAAGGCGCTCGCCGACTGGAAGGCGCGGACGCCCTGGATCGATTTCCTGGCCAAGGATCCCGCGATCCGCTCCAACACCTCGGTGTGCCTGAAGTTCACCGATCCCGCGATCACCTCGCTGCCCGCTGACGCACAAGCCGACTTCTGCAAGAAGCTGGTCGCGCTGGTGGAGAAGGAGAACGCCGGCTTCGACTTTGCGTATTACCGCGATGCCCCGGCCGGCCTGCGGATCTGGTGCGGCGCCACCGTCGAGGCCAAGGACGTCGAGCTGCTGACGCAGTGGATCGACTGGGCCTTTGCCGAAACCAAGGCAGTGTTGCCCAAGGCGGCCTGAGCCTTCTCTTGCCACCTCTCCCCGTTGGGGAGAGGTCGGATTGCGCAGCAATCCGGGTGAGGGGCCTTCTCGGCTTGTGCCTTGCCTGTGGCTGCCCCTCACCCCCCTCTCCCCGTAAGAACGGGGAGATGGAGAAGTGATCAGAGACTTCACCACATTGGTCCGCGAGACCCGCCCGCTGCCGGGCACAGGAACAATCACATGACAAAACCCAAGGTTCTCATTTCCGACGCGCTGTCTCCCGCCGCCGTGCAGATCTTCAAGGACCGCGGCGTCGAGGTCGACTTCCAGCCCAACCTCGGCAAGGACAAGGACAAGCTCGCCGAGATCATCGGCAATTATGATGGCCTCGCGATCCGCTCGGCGACCAAGGCGACCGCCAAGATCCTCGAGAAGGCGACCCGCCTCAAGGTGATCGGCCGCGCCGGCATCGGCGTCGACAATGTCGAGATTCCCGCGGCGACCGCCAAGGGCATCATCGTGATGAATACGCCGTTCGGCAATTCGATCACGACCGCCGAGCATGCGATCACCTTGATGCTGGCGCTGGCGCGCGAGATCCCGCAGGCCGACGCCTCGACCCAGGCCGGCAAGTGGGAGAAGAACCGCTTCATGGGCGTCGAGATCACCGCCAAGACGCTCGGCGTGATCGGCTGCGGCAATATCGGCTCGATCGTCGCCGACCGCGCGCTCGGCCTGCGCATGAAGGTGATCGCATTCGACCCGTTCCTGTCGCCGGAGCGCGCCAAGGACATCGGCGTCGAGAAGGTCGAGCTCGACGATCTCCTGAAGCGCGCCGATTTCATCACGCTGCACACCCCGCTGACCGAGAAGACCCGCAACGTGATCGATGCGGCGGCGCTCGCCAAGACCAAGAAGGGCGTCCGCATCATCAACTGCGCCCGCGGCGGCCTGGTCGACGAGCAGGCGCTGGTCGACGCGCTGAATTCCAAGCATGTCGCCGGCGCCGCCTTCGACGTGTTCTCCGAGGAGCCGGCGACCTCGAACGTGCTGTTCGGCCATCCCAACGTGATCTGCACCCCGCATCTCGGCGCCTCCACCACCGAGGCGCAGGAGAACGTCGCGCTGCAGGTCGCCGAGCAGATGTCGGATTATCTGCTGTCGGGGGCGATCTCGAACGCGGTCAACTTCCCCTCGATCACGGCGGAAGAAGCGCCGAAGCTGAAGCCGTTCATCGAGCTCGCCGAGAAGCTCGGCTCGTTCGCCGGCCAGCTCACCGAGAGTGGCATCCTCAAGACCACGATCACCTATGAGGGCCATGTCGCCGAGATGAAGATCAAGGCGATCACCTCGGCGGTGCTGTCCGGCCTGCTCCGCCCGATGCTGGGCGAAGTCAACGTGGTGTCGGCCCCGATCGTCGCCAAGGAGCGCGGCATGGTGGTCGACGAGGTCGTCCGCGCCGCGCAGAGCGACTATGAGAGCCTGATCACGGTCACCGTCGCCACCGAGCGCCAGGAGCGTTCGGTGTCCGGCACGGTCTACGCCGACGGCAAGCCGCGCCTCGTCGACATCAAGGGCATTCGCGTCGACGCCGAGTTCGGCAAGTCGATGATCTACGTCACCAACGAGGACAAGCCCGGCTTCATCGGCGCGTTCGCGAGCCTCTTGGGTGATGCGAAAATCAACATCGCGACCTTCCATCTCGGTCGCGTCAAGCAGGGTGGCGACGCCATCGCGCTGGTCGAGGTCGACGGCGCGGTGCCGGCGGACCTGCTCAGCAAGGTGCAGTCGCTGCCGCAGGTGAAGCAGGCCAAGGCGCTGACGTTTTAAGCCGCTCTTCCGTCATGCCCGGGACAAGCCCGGGCATGACGAATGGAGACAGCGCCTTAAACGCCCGCAAATTCCGATCTGCGGAACATGACGCCGTCTCCGGTCCCGGAGGCGGCGTTTGCCGTTCCGGGACCTCTGGTATCCCTGTTGCGCGTGCCGAAAAATGTGTACGAACGGGCCACGACGCGCCACAATGACTGACGTCTCAGAGGGAGAAAACAATGCGTGAAGCCGTAATCGTTTCCTACGCGCGCACCGGCCTGGCGAAGTCCGGCCGTGGCGGATTCAACATCACCCCGCCGATGTCGCTGGCCGGGCACGCCGTCAAGCACGCGGTCGAGCGCGCCGGCGTCGACAAGGACTATGTCGAGGATTGCTATCTCGGCAATTGCGCGCATGGCGCGCCGAACATCGGTCGCCAGGCGGCGCTGCTCGCCGGCCTGCCGAAGACGACCGCCGGTGTCTCCGTGAACCGCTTCTGCTCGTCGGGCCTGCAGACCATCGCGATGGCCGCCAACTCGATTCGTTCGGACGGCTCGGATTGCATCGTCGCCGGTGGCGTCGAGAGCATCTCGATTCCGGGCGGCGGCTCGCCGAAGGAATCGATCGATCCGGATCTGCTCAAGACCGCGCCCGCCATCTTCATGGCGATGATCGACACCGCCGACATCGTCGCCGAGCGCTACAAGGTCAGCCGCGAATACCAGGACGAGTATTCGCTGGAATCGCAGCGCCGCATGGCCGCCGCGCAGCAGGCCAACAAGTTCAAGGACGAAATCGTCCCGATGAAGACCAAGATGAAGGTGGTTGACAAGGCGACCAAGGCCGAGTCGATCGTCGACTACGTCGTCGACCGCGACGAGTGCAATCGCCCCGAGACCACGCTGGAGGGCCTCGCCAAGCTCGAGCCGGTCAAGGGCCCGGGCAAGTACATCACCGCCGGCAATGCCAGTCAGCTCTCTGACGGCGCCGCTGCCGTGGTGCTGATGGAGGCCAAGGATGCCGAGAAGCGCGGCCTCAATCCGCTCGGCCGTTTCGTGGCCTGGGCCTCGGCCGGCTGCGAGCCCGACGAGATGGGCATCGGCCCGGTATTTGCGGTGCCGAAGCTGTTGAAGCGCCACGGCCTGAAGATCGACGACATCGATCTCTGGGAGCTCAACGAGGCCTTCGCCAGCCAGTGCCTGTATTCGCGCGACCAGCTCGGCATCGATCCCGAGAAGTACAACGTCAATGGCGGCTCGATCGCGATCGGCCATCCGTTCGGCATGACGGGCGCCCGTCTCACCGGCCACCTGCTGCAGGAAGGCCGCCGCCGCAAGGCCAAGTGGGGCGTCGTGACCATGTGCATCGGCGGTGGCCAGGGCGGCGCCGGCCTGTTCGAGATCTACAGCTAAGCGCGCTTCGACACGAATAGCGTGCCAACGAGCGGCCCGGCGCCAATGCCGGGCCGCTTTTCATTTTGAGGCCGGTCATGACGCCGGCAAATCCGCCGGGCGTTCGCCGAATTCGAGCGCGGCGACCAGCTCGAGCGTCTGCCTGAGATCGGCGGCCTGCCTGGCGCCGAACGCCGTCTCGAAGCGGTCCTGCGCCTCGAGCCAGGCGGCCTGCGACTCCGCGAGCCTGGCTTCGCCGCGCTTGGTCAGTCGCACCAGCCGGCTGCGCCGGTCGTTCTTGTCGACAGCAATGGTCAACAGGCCGTCGCGCGCGAGCGGCTTCAGGTTGTGATTGAGTGCTGTGCGGTCCAGCACCAGCGCTGCGGCAAGCTCGCCCATCGTCGGCGAACCCGACCGTCTGACATGGACCAGGATGGCCCGCTGTGTGCCGCGCAGCCCCGACGTCGCGAGGACCTGGTCGTAGAGCTGCGACACCCGCCGTGTCGCCCTGCGCAACGCCGTGAGATTGCACCGTGTGGCTTCCGTCTTCGCCATTGGCTGCCTCCAAACTGGACTTGACAGATACATGCATATGCACCTAATGACAATAGATGCATATGCACGTATCTGGAGGCCTGTGATGTCTGAGGTCGAGGCGGAGGCTATCGGGCCGGCGCTCGGAAGTGCAGCGCGGCCGCGGTCCCGCGCGGCAACGGCAACCCCGCGGCAGGTTCTGGCGATCGTCTCGGTCGGAATCTGCCTGGCAAATCTCGACCTGTTCATCGTCAATGTCGGGCTGCCGAACATCGCGCAGGAATTCCGCGGCGCCTCGCTGGAGGATCTGTCCTGGATCCTCAATGGCTATGCGATCGTCTATGCGGCGCTGCTGGTGTTCTTCGGCCGGCTTGCCGAACGCCACAGCCGCAATCTCAGCTTCCTGCTTGGCGTCGCGCTGTTCACGGCGGCGTCGGCGGCTTGTGCCCTGGCGCCCAGCGTCGGCCTGCTGGTCCTCTCCCGCGTGGCGCAGGCCGCCGGGGCGGCATTGATGACGCCGACCTCGATCGGCCTGCTGCTTGCCTCGTTTCCGCCGGAGCAGCGCGCCGGCGCGGTGCGTACTTGGACGGCGATCGGCGGTCTTGCCGCAGCGCTCGGTCCGCTCGCCGGCGGCGTGCTGGTCACCTTCGATTGGCGTTGGATATTCATCGTCAATGTCCCGATCGGCGCGCTCGCGCTGATCGTCGGTTGGCTCAAGCTGCCCGAGGTGCCCGGCCACGACGTGCCGCGCCCGAGCTGGTGGGCGGCACTGCTGGTGACCGGCGGCATCGGCGCGCTGACATTCGCCATCGTGAAGGCGAACGACTGGGGATGGGGGTCACGTGGTGTCGTGTTCGGCTTTGCCTTCGCAGGGCTCTCGCTCGCCGCTTTCGCATGGCACTGTCTGCGCTCGAAGAACCCGTTCGTCGATCCCGCATTGTTTGCGGCCAGGCCGTTTACCGGTGCGACGCTGGTGATGGCGCCCTACTCGGCGGCTTTCGGTGCGATGCTGCTGTCGGTGGCGCTGTGGGAGCAAACCGTGTGGGGATGGTCTGCGCTGAAGACCGGCCTTGCGATCGCGCCGGGTCCGCTGCTGGTCCCATTCACTTCGTTGTTGTTCGCCGGTCGCCTGATCGCACGATTTGGTGCGGCCGCCGTGGTGTCCGCCGGCATCATGTCGTTCGCGGGCGGCCTCATGATCTGGGCAATGCTGCTTGGCGCGGACCCCAACATGCCTGCCTTTGTGGCCGGCATGATGCTGACGGGCGTCGGCGTCGGGCTGACCTTTCCGACCCTGATGGGCGTCGGCGCCGGCTCGCTGCCGCCATCCTCGTTTGCCACCGGCTCCGGCGTGATCAACATGATCCGGCAGGCGGCGCTTGCGATCGGTGTCGCGATCTTTGTCGCGATTCTGGCTATGCCCGCCACGATGACTGAGCGGATTGCGGCGTTTCAGCGCGGCTGGTGGATCATGATCGCGATCACCCTTGCCGGCTTCGTGCCGAACTACCTGTTCATCCGGCGCAGATCAGAGCCCTAAGACATTGCCGCGCCATTCGGCGGCCGCGTCGGCGCCATGGTCGCGCCGCGCGGAAACCTCAATCGAACCAGTCCCTTCCTTGCTGCGTCTCACCACCAGAAGCGGCGTGCCCTTGCGTTTGGCGCGCCGTTCATCTCGCGCGCGGTGCGGCGTTTTTTCCCGGAGGGATGTGATGCGAAAGATTGCGAATTGTCTTGTGACCACCAGCCTGGTGCTGGCGGGCGCGCTGGTTGCCAGGCCGCTGCATGCGGCCGATCTCGATACGGCCTCGCAAGTCGACGCTGTCATCGTCTATCCGGATGGTGCGAGCGTCACCCGCGTCATCACGCTGGATCTGCCAGCCGGCGACAACACGCTCATCGCGAAGGATTTCCCGATGGGGCTCGATCCATCCTCGCTGCGGGTCGAGGGCGACGCCGGCGCCAAGCTGACGATCGGCGCCATCGATGCGCGGCCGCCGCACCTGGCGCCGCCGGCCAACCTGCCCGACATCGACAAGCGGATCGAGGCGCTGAGGGACCAGCGCGAGGATTTGCAGGGAATCATCGCCTCGGCCGAGGCGCGACGCAAATTCGCGGAGCATTTCGCCGAGGCCGCGCCGGTCGGGATCGGCGAGAAGGGCGAGGCGCGCCCGGTCAGCGAGTGGCGCGCGGCGTTCTCGGCAGTGGCGGATGAAGTCGCAACCGCCGACAGCGCGATCCGCGACGCCACGCGCAAGCAGCGCGACATCGACCGCGAACTGGCGCGCCTGGAAGCCGACCGCGGTACCAAACCGCCGAGCAAGCTCGAGGTGCGGATCGACCTCACGTCGGCCGCTGCAACCAAGGCGACGCTGCGGGTCACCTACGCGGTGCGTAGCGCGCGTTGGATGCCGGTCTACGATGCACGTCTGGACACCGGCGCCAAGGACCGCAAGCCTGCGATCGAGCTGGTGCGCCGCGCCGAGATCACCCAGTCGACCGGCGAGGATTGGTCGAATGTGGCGCTTGCGGTCTCCACCGTGCGGGTTGCGCGGGGCGGCAACGCGCCCGACCTCAATCCGCTGCTGGTGCAATATCCGCAGCCGCCGCGGCCACTGGCGTGGCGCAACAGGGAGGATGGCGGCCTGGACCAGCGCTCAGCAGCGCTCATGCCGGCGCCGGCGGCCGAACTCGCCGATAACGTCGCCAAGCGAGCGGTTGAGCAGGAAGCTATTTCCCAGATCGGCGCTTTCCAGGCCAGCTTCAAAATTCCTGGCCGCGTCAGCGTCGCTGCCAATGAGGGTGCCAAGAGCCTGCGCATCGCGACGGCGACGATCACCCCCGATCTTGCGGTCCGCGCCGTCCCCGTGATCGATCCGACCGCGTTCCTGGAAGCGAGCTTCGTGCAGGCCGACGACGCGCCGCTGCTGCCCGGGCTGGTCTCGATCTATCGCGACGGTATCTTTGTCGGCCGCAGCCGGATGACCTCGGCCGCCAAAGACGAGACGGTGCGGCTCGGCTTCGGTGCAGACGACAAGGTCAAGATCGAGCGCACGGTGGTGAAACGCAACGAAGGCTCCGCTGGCCTGATCGTGACGACATCGAAGACCGACGAGCGCGCGTTCAAGACCGTTGTGCGCAACGGCCACGACTTCCCGATCAAGGTCGCGATCCAGGATCAGCTTCCGGTCAGCGAGAACGACGATATCGTGGTCGAGATGCTGCCTTCGTCGACGCCTGCCACCACCACCAATCTGCGCGACAAGCGCGGCGTGCTGGAATGGGCGTTCGAGGCCAAGGCCGGCGAAGCTCGTGACATCAATTTCGCCTGGCGGATGCGCTGGCCGAAAGACAAGGGCGTCGTGATGGTGCCGGCGGGCTAGCCGGGCCGCAGCTTGGCTGGTTGACGGGTTATCCGCGCGCAGACCAGTATCTTCAGCATGCAGCGCCGGCTAGAAGCCGGCGTCCTCCTCCAGCCATTGCTGGTTGTCCCAGTACGCGCGCCGGCCTAGGACGTATTCGCGAACATCGTCCACGAAGCGTACCTTGCTGGCGAGTGCTCCGATGAAAGCGGCGATCGCCGCGACCCAGGGCCATAGATGCGCGAGCAGGGAGGCGGGTATCTGATTGGCAAACCCGGCCTGCAGCGCGCTCATTGCGAAGTACGCCAATACGGCCCATGCGAGGGCCAAAATCGTCGCCACTGCCTCGTAGCTGGTCTGATGAAGTCGCACCAGCCAGCGCATCAGGCATAGATAGGCAAAGTAAGTGACCACACCGAGGATGAAGGCAATACATCCAGGCGGAAGGCCCCAGCTTTCATCCCAGGCCAGGTACACGACGAAGCCCGCGGCTATGAGCGCTTCAATGTAGGTCAGGCTGGATCTTTCTTGCATGGTTTGCCCCAAAGCGATTCAAGTATCCGCCGAGGCTATCATCATCTAGCGCGATGCTAGAAGTGGATTTGCCGGACAACCGTTGGATTGGCGTTGGCTCGATGACCGCGAAAGTCGTTGCATATTCACCGTCATGCCCCGCCCTGAGCGGGGCCTTTCCGTTGCAATCGATCAGTTTCCGGAATACTGGGTCGCCCGGTCTGGCCGGGCGACGACGTTGTCGCATGCGGCGAGAGCTGCCTCACTTCGCCTTCAGGAAGTCACCCACTTCGAGCAGCACGAACTCGTTGTCGTCGGCCTTGTTCGGATCACGGCTCGAGGAGAACGGCAGGTTGTTGTCGTTGCCGACGATGATGTGGGTCTCGTCGACCCGATCGACGTTCTCGATGGTGAAGAACGGGAAAGTGTAGACGCCGTCATTGAGCGGCTTGCGCGCCTTCTTGTTCGGATCGCGGATCTTCATCAGGTCGACATAGGCGATCTTGCGCACCGGCTTGCCGACATTGGCATCCGACAGCTCGATCTTGTAGACGCGCTTGAACTTGGCGAGATCGGGGAAGCAGTTCTCGCCGCGTTGGCCTTGCGGGCAGGCCTTGTCGGCGGTGCCTTCGCCATTGTCGCGCTCGATCACCAGGCCCTGGGTCGGATCGATCATGTTGAAGTCGCCGATCGCATTGCCGTTCTGCTCGAACACATAGTGCCAGTAGCGCCCGGTGAACTTCTCCGCGGCGACGTCGAATTCGAGGATGCGGGAGGCTTCCTTGCCGTCGACCTTCTCCCAGTCCTTCTTGTCGGCGTCCCACAGCGGCCCTTCGAGGAGACCGTACAGGAACTTGCCGTCCCTGGAGGAAGCGAAGCCTTCATAGCCCTTGGAGCGGCGC
>CALRXG020000254.1:0-9963 GCA_943372075.1 Bordetella parapertussis
GCTTGGCAAACTTGCCGAGGTCTAGTTGGGTCAAAAGGTGACCTCAGCCCATCGCTGTGGCATGTCCGTTCTGCCACCTCGGAAACGCTCGTGACCGGCAGCTTTGCGCCAACAGCGGCCAGTCACCGGTGCGGCCCAGGATGAAGGACTCGTCCGCGTCGATTGTGTAGCTGAAGTCTCAATACAGAATCGTCGGGGATCACCTCGCTGATTGCTCTCTTGCGTGCCTAATGACCCGAGGTACGCCAGATCAACAGCTTGCGTTCGATCTGCGCGACCGCCAACGCCGAGACGTAACCGATCACGCCCAACAAGATGACGCCAGCGAACAAGTCCGCCGAACGGAACATACGCGCCGACAGCAGGATCCACTGGCCGAGGCCGTAGAGTCCGGCCAGCATCTCGCAGACCATTGACAGGATTAGTGCCACCGTGACGCTGATCCGCATGCCCGCGAAAATGTCGGCGCAGGCGGACGGCAGGCCGATCTTGAAAATCACCGCTGCGCACGACAAATGAAGCGAGGACCACTTCGTACAGGGCGGCTCCTCCGCCGCAAAGGCGTGCACGGTCGACAGCAGCATCGGCCAGATCGCTCCGAAGGCGATGACAAAGATCCTCATGGTCTGTGACAGACCAAAAAACGCGAGTTCCTGCGCCCGCTGCCGGCATCGGCGATCATTCCGGTGGCGATCAGCGATAGCTTGTCGAGCGTCCTCACTTCGGCATTGTCCAGCAAGCTGGCGGTGTTCGATCCTGAAACGATGGCTCCTTGAGAAACTTCTCATCGATACGCGGATCCTAGTGTTATCCGCCTTACGCTAACATGCGTCCTCGCGGCGAAGACGAATAATCTGTCTCATCAAGCACTAACTCGCGGCGCTCGTGGAATTGACCAAAGTTAATCAACCGATGCTGCCGCTGCCACTTGCAGGGCAAACGTCTCTAGGAATGCGGTTTTCGTCGTCTGTCCCGTGTCGACCGACTTCGCGTTTCCGCCCGCCACGACGGTCACATCCTCAATACCGATGACCTTGAGGATTAGCTTGAGGTAGCTAGTTGCAATATCTCGGTCTTTGATGGGCGAGCCCTCCGTATAGCTCCCCCCCGACGCCATCAGGATCGTGCAAGCCTTACCATGAACTAGGCCCTCCCCGGCAAAACCAAGCGTCTTACCCTTGCGAACGATGTGATCGATGTAAGCCTTCAGCACCGCTGGGACATTGTAGTTGTAGACCGGCGTGCCAATGACGATATGATCGGCTTCAAGAAGTTCTTCCACAAGCTCGTCCGACAAGCGCAGGATGTCTTTCATTTCCGGCGTATGTTGCTCCGGCGGTGCAAAGTATGCGCCGAGCCAAGGCATCGTCACGAACGGCAGATTGCTCTCCATCAGGTCGCGTTCGACAACGTGACCGTCAGGATTATTCGCCAGCCATTGCGCGACGAACATCGCGGTCAATCCGCGGGACATCGAATGGTCTCGGCGAGGGCTGGATTCTATCACGAGCAAAGTGGGCATGCGGGCACTCCAGATGAGAGGTTGTTTGGCTGTCACTGCAACGTCATGACGCCGGATATAACGGGTTGCACTCATCTTCGAAACTGATGCTATAGTGATCGAAGTAATCACATTCGGAGATTGGCGTGATCGGTTCCCTAACTTTGGACCAACTTCGGGTCTTGGTGTCGATCAGCGATAAAGGAGGCTTTTCGGCTGCAGGGAGGGCGCTTGGCCGCGTTCAGTCCGCGATCAGTCAGGCTGTTAAGACCCTAGAGGAAATTCAGGGCGTCGAACTGTTCGACCGCAGCCGACAGCGGCCGACACTGACACCTGTCGGTCGCGTGCTTGTCGAGCAGGCGCGCACCATCCTGGCGAACGCGGATCGCTTCGAGGCAATCGCCGCAGGCACACGCCAAGGGCTTGAAGCATCGTTGACCCTTGCGATTGATCCGCTCGTCCCGACCGAACCGCTGATCGACAGCATGCGCGCGCTTCGAGATACCTTTCCCGATCTACCTGTTTCGTTCTTTACGGAAGGGTTGGGCGGAGCAGAGCGTCGACTGCGGGCGGGCTCGGCGTCCCTGGCATTCTGCCTTCTGTTACCTACCGTGCCGGATGACCTGATGGCTTATCCGCTGATGGATCGTACGTTGATCCCAGTGGTCGCGATAAATCACCCCCTTGCACAACTAGAACGCGCGCTCAACCAGGATGACCTTGAAGCTCATGTGCAACTGGTCCTGTCCGACGCACACAACGTGGATGGTCCGAGCTACGGGGTCATCAGTAGTCGGGTCTGGAGGTTTGTCGATCTCGCCCGCCGACTGGACTTCCTGCTTGCGGGCTTTGGCTGGTGCAAGATGCCGCCGTATCTGGTCGAGCCACATATTGCGGCAGGTCGGCTCAAGGTATTGGACATCTCCGCAGGAGGCATGCCGCAAGCAGGATCGCTTTCAGTCTACGCGGCCCATATTCGTAACCGGCCTCTGGGACGCGCAGGAAGCTGGTTGCTCCACGATCTTCAACAGCGCTTGACGAAATAGAACTGGCGGTGGCTTGAAATCGATGTGCAGAACCATCGAGGTGAGCAACTTTGCTCCGGCGGTTCGTGTCGAGTTCGACCATGTCAGAAAGCCAAGCCGTAGTTGGCTTTGAAGACCGCACAACTGGAAAGCTCGCGCCGACGGCCCGCGCTCACAAAACAGTACCGTTTTCTGGTCCGGTGCCGTTGAACCACTCCACGAACATGATGCCGCAGGAAATCTGCGGGACCGAACGAGCGAGCCACTGCTTCGCGCCCGGCGCGGACATGGAGACAGACTGTTGATTTCATCCTGCCATCCATCATCCCGTCTCACATCCCATGCCTTGACGCCCAGCTCGCTTCCGCAAGCAAGAGCACCGGCAGCGTTAACATCGTAGGCAAGCCTGGATCTATCCGAACGTGAAGGCATAGGCGCGGACGCCTGCGCCGAAGAACTCGATTTCAAACGTGTGCTCGCCGACCGGCCCCGTCTGCCGCACCAACTGGTATAGCCGCTCGTCGGAAACGCTTCCCCATCCGTCCGCAGCCACATCGAAGCCATGGCCGGCGCCAGGCGGCGCGCCGTCGATGGTGACGCGAAAGCGGACCGGTTGCGTTTGGTCCAACGTCCCCATGACGAGGTGCACGTCGCGAGCGTGGAAGCGATAGGCGACCTTCGCGGCCGTTTGGTTCACGGTGGCGAACTCGTCGCCCACGGTCCAGTCTCCAGCGAGGCTCCAGTAGTTGAGCGGCAAGGTCGACGCCGCGCGATACAGAGTTCGGGAGTTCTGCCTGATGCCGCCGGGAGACAGGAAATTTCGAGATTGCCGGTATCCCAGGTAGGTTTCGCCGGATCGGAGGTTGCCGTCGTCCGGCGCGGCCTGGGCGCCCTCGGCATGAAGCGCCGGCCTCTTGTCGCTGACAATGGCGCCATTGGCCTCCCCGAGCAGTTGCTGAATTAAGCGTTCGGACTCGTCGTAGTTGCCCTCCCCGAAAGCCTGATGCCGCACCCTGCCGTCGGCGCCGATGAAATAGAACGCCGGCCATGCCTCGTTTCCGAATGCTCGCCAGATCGCGAAGTCATTGTCGATGACGACCGGATAGCTGATACTCAGGGCCGAGACGCCCTTGCGCACGTTGCCCAGTTCCTTCTCGAAGGCGAATTCCGGCGTGTGCACGCCGATTACGACGAGGCCTGCTTTGCCGTATTTTTCGGACCAAGCGCGGGTATAGGGCAGCGTCCGCAGGCAGTTGATGCAGGAATAGGTCCAGAAATTCACCAGCACAACCTTGCCGCGCAGGCCTTCTAACGCCGGTTGCGAGTTCAGCCACGGCTGCTTTTCGAACAGCGCGTTGAGAGGTACCGGCAGGGCATCGACCGCGACGGGACCGCTGGCGCGTTCGGCTTTTGCGCCGGAAGCGACGTTCAAGGCCGAGATCAATAGCCCTTCCAGACGGTTGGTGCTCGCGGACGATAGCCGGGTCAGAAGCCCGGTATCGGCGCCAAACCAGATCATCGCAACGCTGGCCACGACCGCGGCGCCGACGAGGCGCCGAAGACCGTCGCTCCACCTCATGGACGAGTTGAATGACGTGATCAATCGGCGGCCGATCAACAGCCCTGCACCCAGGGAAGTCGCCGCACCCAGTCCATAGGCCAACAGCAACAGGGAAGTCTCGACGCCCGGCCCGCGCAATGCGGCTCCGGTCAGGATCAGGCCCAGCACCGGTCCGGCGCATGGCGCCCACACCAGGCCCATCGCGACGCCCAGGAGCAGGGATGCCCCGAATGTGGCGCGCGTTGTTGCCTGCCGGTCCGCCAGATCCGATAGCGCCAGGCCGACCCCCACCACCGGAGCCATCGCGCGCGACGCCAGTGTGGGGAATAGCAGCATCAGGCCGAACAGTGTCATCACGACCAACGCAACGATGCGGCCGGCTTGGTTGACCTGCACCGCCCAGCCGCCCGCCACTGCTGCAAGGCCTGCGACCGCCGCAAAGGTGAGCGCGAGCCCGATCAGCATCGGCAAGCCGCCGCGTCCGAACGGCGTCTCCGCCCGCGCCAGCACGAACGGCAGGATCGGGAAGATGCATGGCGATGCAACCGTCAGCAGACCAGCCGCATAAGCGAGGACGAACACTGTCATTCTCCTACATCGCGTCGTTCGGTTGTTGCGGCGTCGCCGGGCGCCGATGGCCATTCTGCCGTAGTCCTCGCCGGCAAGAATGCGCGTCGGTATGTGCTTGCGCCGCTAGTTCCTCGTCAGGCTTGGTCAGATGCATTCACTCACCCAGGCAACGGCGCTTGACTGCTAGAGCAGTCATGATGGTTGCGAGCATAACGACATAGGCAATTGCGCCGCCGACGGACAGCGCAGGCAAGGCTGCGAGGATGAGCCCGTCGTTCCCGCCGGGAATTACCGCCGCCCCCAGTCCCATCAGGAAGCCGCCAATAGCCGTCGTCGCTGCGTCGGAGACCGTCACCTTCTGCGGACGCCATCGCTTGCGGCGATGGGCGGCCGCGACTGCGCCGGCGATTGTAGCCGTCACCGTCAACGCAGCCACGTCATTTTTCAGGCTCATCGCAAGCGGCAGACTGCGGTGAACCAGATCCGCGTATGTCCAGGCGGGCGCGATCGCATAGAGTCCGCCTCCGGTAGCGCCGACCACCAGCACGGAAAAGCCGAGTGACCATTGTCCCGGTGGGCGGCCAATTCGCCCGCGTGAGACGAGCGCAAGTGCCAAACCGAGCGTCGCCGTGAAAGCCGCCAAAGCCACGTATCCGGACATGCTCGGCGCGGACAATATGCTGTCATGGATGTGCCGGGTCTTACCTATGCTGGTGCTGTCGGCCGCAAAAAAACCGCCGGCCAGACCGGCCGGAAGGACGACAAGCCGAAGCTCCCCTTCTCCCAGACGGCCGAGCGACCCGAGCAAACATGCGTCGTTGATGGTGGCGCCGATCCCGAAAACCACCGCCCCGACTAGCAAGGTGCCGCTCACGTCGACGGTACCGGCAAGCATGGCCGACCCGACGGCGAACCACACCAAGGGCACGGCGACGAGGCCTGCGGCGGCCGAGGCGGCCAGGAGGCTGATGAATAGACGGGGCCGACGATGATTGATTATCTCATACGCCGTCGCGACGGCACAGGTCCCGCCTTGGTTGACCGAGTAGCCCATCCAAAAAGCGAGCATGCATACTATCAGCGTCGTCACGTAACGGCCCCATCACTCAGCAAAAGCGGCTCAGTTGACGGCCCCGCCCTTCGGCCTGGACGCGATCGACCCCGGGAATGGGCTTGTGCGGCATGGGAGGCGCGTTCTCTACGGAAGCCCGCCCGTACTGCGGAGCGCGTTGTCCAACCTGCGCGGCCTCCGCACTGCTCATGCAAAGACCGCTTCCCGATGAATGCGCTCAGCGTTTTCGGCAACCACTTCAATCGCAAGCGCGGGCCTGACGGTCGTTTCAAGGCAGCGAATATCCGCAGCAAGCTGCTTGGCGAACACGACCGCTTCTGACGCCAGGCCAAATTCGCGTCCCACCTCGTCTTCGATCTTGAGCTTGTCTTGAATGTTGAAAAAAAAGCGCATGAGACCTCCAAGGATTGTCGCAAAACCAATACACGGTACCCGTTCGGCGGGCCTCATTCCGGCCCGGCCGATTATGAACCTGGCACAGGCGAGTTGCTCGAGCGCAGCTCAGTTTGATGCCGAACTACAGTTAGATATGGACCGCGGCTAGAAGAGGTCGAATGAGCGTTCGCTCCCGGCCTCAGCAGTCCGTCAAGACCGGGAGATGGCGTCCGCGGCAGGTGTTTCATCCAATAACGTCTCCGATCGATGAGTTCGGCCTGGCCGAATATTTATCTTCGATCGCGCGTCTCGATGTAAAACCGCGAGGCGTGATCGACAGGCGAACCCGGCAGGGAGTCGTCTGAAGCGTGTGGGGACGCGCATTCTCTACAGAAGCGCGCCCGTTCGGCGCCTCCTACTTTTTCTTGCCATCGGAATCGAACTGTTTGAGGAAGGCGATCAGATCGCTTGTCTTCTGTTCGTCCTTCAATCCCGCGTAGAACATCTTCGTGCCGGGAACCTTCGCTTTCGGATCCTTGATGTATTCGCGGAACGTCGCCTCATCCCAAGTGAGGCCGGACCCAATGTTGGCTGTCGAGTAGGAATAACCTTGAAGAGTGCCGGCTTTGCGGCCGATAACGCCGTTGAGCGATGGGCCAATGCCGCTCTTCGCGCCTTCTCCTATCTGATGGCAAGTCTTGCACACGCCGAAGATTTTCTCTCCCGCCGCGGCATCCTGCGCACCGGCTTCACCCGAACAAGCAGCGAATAAAGCCACCATCCATAGTCCTCGCATTCAGTTCTCCTCTTCACATCCGCGGCACAACAAAGCGACGCTGGTTAAATTTAACTTTCGACACGCGCAGCTTGACGAGCCAACTGGTTTTCATTTGATCCCGCCAGAAAGTTCTGCGAGCCGAGACGATCTCCTGCGGAGATTCGGCACGCCTGCGCGCCAGACCTCCATCATGCGATTTCCCCCATCAGGTGCTCGAGCCGAGCCTTCTCGTCTTCACTCATTTCAAGTGGGTCAGGACTGCTGCGGCCAGACAGCCGCAGGCGCCGACGGCTATTTAGCCAAAGCGCCAAACCCCCGCCCGACAAGACGAGCGGCGGCAGCAGCCACAGCAACAGCGTTACCCCGATAAAGCGCGGCCTCAGCAGCACGAAGTCTCCGTAGCGCGCTACCAAAAATTCGATCACCTGGCTGTTGCTTTCTCCGGACGCGATCCGTTCGCGAACCAGAAGCCGCAAGTCGCGCGCCAATGGTGCATCGGAATCATCGATCGACTGGTTCTGGCACACCATGCAGCGCAACTCCCGCGACAATTCGCGGGCACGGGATTCCTGCACGGGGTTGGCCATGATTTCGTCAGGATGCACGGCGTACGCCGCCGATGTGCCGATGATCAGCGCAATCGCCACAAGGCTGGAAAGAACGCGGTTCAAAACCATCACTCCGCCGCCTGCATCGCCCGCGGCACTTTGGCCGGCTTCGGCGCGCCGACGCGCAGTCGCCGGTCCGACAGCGACAGCAGGCCGCCAAAGGCCATCAATATTGGGCCGAACCAGATCAGCAGCACCATCGGCTTGTGATACATGCGCACCGCGATGCCGCCATCCGCGGCGGTCTCGCCGAGCGATATGTAGAGCTGACTGAAGCCGCGCGACAACAATGCCGCCTCGGTGGTCGACGACTGCCGCGCGGTAAAATTGCGCTTCGACGGCGTCATTTCGCCGATTTTCCCACCGCCGCGGTTGATGGTGAATTTTACCCGCATCTCGCGAAAATTCTGGCTTTGGAGCTGCGTGACATCGTCGAGCTTCAGCTCATAGCCGGCCAACTTCGCCACGTCATTCGGCTTCAGAGAGCCGATATATTCGCTGTTCCAGGTGCTTTCGCAGACAATGCCTATCAGCGCCACGCCGACGCCGGCATGCGCGAACGCCGTGCCCCAGGTTGACCGCGGCAGGCCGCGCGCGCGGCGCATGGTTGTGGCGACCGGCGAGCGGAACAGGCTAATGCGCTCGACGATGTCGATGATGGCCCCGCCGATCACAAACACCGCGAGTCCAATCGCCAGCGGCGCCAGCGTCGCGCCGCCGGAGGTCCACGCCCACACTATCGCAGTCGCAACCAGCGCGGCGATGCCCACTGCTATCAACCGCTGGGCCGCGCCGATCAGGTCGCCGCGCTTCCACGCCAATAGCGGCCCGAACGGCACCGCCAGCAGCAGCGGCACGAATAGCGGGCCGAAGGTGAGGTTGAAGAACGGCGCGCCGACCGAGATATTGTCCCCGGTGGTCACTTCCAGCGCCAGCGGATAGAGCGTGCCGATGAACACGGTCGCACATGCCGTGGTGAGGAATAGATTGTTCAGCACCAGCGCGCCTTCGCGGGAAATCGGCGCGAACAGCCCGCCCTGCTTCAGCGCGGACGCCCGCCACATGTATAACGTCAGGCTACCGCCGATGAAGAAGCACAGGATCAGCAAGATGAAGACGCCGCGCGTCGGATCGGTCGCGAAGGCATGCACCGAGGTCAGCACGCCGGAGCGCACCAGGAAAGTGCCGAGCAGCGACAGCGAGAACGTCAGGATCGCCAACAAAATCGTCCAGACCTTCAATGCATTCCGCTTCTCCATCACCACGGCGGAATGCAGCAGCGCGGTACCCGCGAGCCACGGCATCAACGAGGCGTTCTCTACCGGATCCCAGAACCACCATCCGCCCCAGCCGAGTTCGTAATAGGCCCAATACGAGCCCATCGCGATGCCGAGCGTCAGAAATACCCACGCCACCAGCGTCCACGGCCGCACCCAGCGCGCCCATGCCGCGTCGATCCGGCCTTCGAGCAGTGCCGCGACGGCGAATGAAAACGAGATCGAGAAGCCGACATAGCCGAGATAGAGCATCGGCGGATGGATCGCGAGGCCGATGTCCTGCAGCACCGGGTTGAGATCGCGGCCCTCCAGCGGAGGATTGGCGAGCCGCAAAAACGGGTTCGAGGTCATCAGGATGAAAAGATAGAAGGCGCTGGCTATCCAACCCTGTACCGCCAGCACGTTGGCGCGCAGCGACAGCGGCAGATTGTTGCCGAACGCGGCGACGAGACCGCCGAACAGCGCCAGGATCGACACCCACAGCAGCATCGAGCCTTCGTGGTTTCCCCACACGCCGGTGATCTTGTAGAGCAGCGGCTTGGCGGAATGCGAGTTCTCCACCACGTTGGCAACGGAGAAATCCGAGGCGATATACAGCGTGGTCAGCGCCGCGAAGGACAGCCCGACGAACAGCAACTGCGCCAGCGCTGTGGAACGCGCAACGTTCATCAGCGCCGGATCGCGCCATCGCGCGCCCAGAATGGGCACCGTCGACTGGATCAGTGCCAGCGCCAGCGCCAGCACCAAGGCGTAGTGGCCCGCTTCGGCGATCATTGCGGGGTTCCCTCCTTCGCCACCGGCTTTCCGCCGGAGCCTTCCTGCCAGCGCCCCTGCTTCTTCAACGCGTCGGCGACTTCCTTGGGCATGTAGTTTTCGTCATGCTTGGCAAGCACGGTATCGGCTTTGAACACCCCGGCGCGATCCAGCGCACCTTCGGCGACGACGCCTTGCCCTTCACGAAATAAATCCGGCAGAATTCCCTTGTAGGTCACCGGCAGCGTCGCGCCGCCGTCTGACACCTTGAAGGAGACCGCGAGATTGTCGCCGCGCGCCAGCGATCCCTGCTCCACCACGCCGCCCAGCCGAAACCGCTTGCCGACCGGCGCCGGCTTTTCCATCGCCATTGTCGGCGTCGAGAAGAACACGATCGAATCCTGCATCGCGTTCAGTACCAATCCCGCCGCTACCGAGAGCAC
>CALRXG020000255.1:0-9961 GCA_943372075.1 Bordetella parapertussis
GACGCCGCCGGACGATCTGCTGCGCCTCTTGACGGCGAGCCATCTTGCCACCGCGCGGAACTGCGGGCGGCAGACCATGCGCGAGATCGTCGAATGGGCCGAGACGCGCGGGATATCGATCCCGTCTCCGCACCACACCGGCAAATCGCTGTCGGAGATCTGGGGCGGTCTGGTGGCGCGCGCGTCGGCCGGGGATCTGACCAAGAGCGAGATCACCGAGGCGCTGGAGAAGTCGATCCGCCGCAGGAGCCCGCGGATTCCGGTCGCGTTCCAGATCGTGCTCTTGAAGATACTGAGCTCAAGCTACGATCACTGGCCGCAGCCGTGACGCTTGGCCGCACGACGCGACCGGCAAACCGTTGAAAACATGAGTGCAAAAGGCTGCCGGTAGCATGGTGCGTCGAGCCCGGGCTTGATAGTCTCGGATCGCGTCTGCCGTCCGGCGGAGCGAGCCAGAGCGGGACGACTGAATGCCTCCACCACGACAGCGAGCCCCGGCCGGGGTCGCGAAACGCAATGCGGCGGCCGCGACGGTGGACTATCGGGCGCTGGCGCAGTTTCGCTACGAGCTGCGGACGTTCCTTGCGTTCAGCGAGGAGGGAGCCCGTCAGGCCGGATTGACGCCGCAGCAGCACCAGGCGCTGCTCGCAATCAAGGGCTTTGCCGAGCCGGGCCCGCCGAGCGTCGGTGATATCGCCCGGTTCCTGCTGATACGGCACCACTCCGCCGTCGAGTTGATGAACCGCATGGCGAAGGTCGGGCTGGTC
The DNA here is from genome assembly GCA_943372075.1 of Bordetella parapertussis. GTDB lineage: Bacteria > Pseudomonadota > Alphaproteobacteria > Rhizobiales > Xanthobacteraceae > Bradyrhizobium. Next base: position 768 of record CALRXG020000255.1, read on the forward strand.
AGCCGGGTGACCGATCCGGAGGATGGGCGTCGGGTTCAGCTCAAGCTGACGGCGAAGGGCGAGCAGAAGCTTCAGGTGATCTCGAAGAAGAATGTCGAGGAGCTCCGCCGGGCCGCGAGCCCGGCATTGCGTCGCTTGCTGCGATCCTCTCCGCAGCCCGACGGCGCGCGTTAGGCCGCCGCGCCCTGCGCCGCGAGCTGCGCGGCCTGGTGCTCGGTGGTCAGCGCGTCGATCAGTTCGCCGAGCGCTTCGCCCGCGATCACCTGCGGCAGCTTGTAGAGCGTCAAATTGATGCGGTGGTCGGTGACCCTGCCTTGCGGGAAATTATAGGTGCGGATGCGCTCCGAGCGGTCGCCGGAGCCGACCTTCTCCTTGCGGTCGGCGGAGCGCGCGGCTTCGACGCGCTGGCGCTCGGCGTCATAGATGCGCGAGCGCAGGATGTTCATCGCAGATGCCCGGTTTTTGTGCTGCGAGCGGCTGTCCTGCATCATCACCACGATGCCGGTCGGCAGATGGGTGATGCGGATCGCCGATTCGGTCTTGTTGACGTGCTGGCCGCCGGCGCCGCCGGCGCGCATGGTCTCGATCCGCAGATCGGTGTCCTTGATGTCGACGTCGACATCCTCGACCTCGGGCAGCACCGCGACGGTCGCGGCCGAGGTATGGATGCGGCCCTGGGTCTCGGTGTCGGGGACGCGCTGCACCCGGTGCACGCCGGACTCGAATTTCAGCTTGGCGAACGCGCCGCGGCCCTGCACCTCGGCGATGATTTCCTTGTAGCCGCCGACGGTGCCTTCGCTCGCCGAGATCACTTCGACCTTCCAGCCCTGCAACGCCGCGAAGCGCTCATACATCCGGAACAGGTCGCCGGCGAACAGCGAGGCCTCGTCGCCGCCGGTGCCGGCGCGGATTTCCAGCATCACGTTGCGGTCGTCCATCGCATCCTTGGGCAGCAGCGCGATCCGGATCTTCTGCTCGAGCTCGCCGATCCGCGCCTGCAGCGTTTCCAGCTCGGCTTCCGCCATGCTGCGCATCTCCGCATCGGTGCCGGCATCGGCCAGCATCGCTTCGGTATCGGCAAGCTCGGACCGGGCGGAACGATAGGCCTTCACGGCGTCGATCAGCGGATTGAGCTCGGCGAGCTCACGGGTGATCGCGACATAGCGGTCGGATTTGACCTCGCCGAGCAACTCGGCCTCGAGCGAGGCGTGGTGGGCGAGCAGGACGTCGAGTTTGGCTTCGGGGAGCATGGCGGTATCTCGAATTGCGGAAGGCGTGAGCGGGCGGCGAAAGCGACGGCAGCGTCGCTACAAGGCCAGCCCCTCGGTCTCCGCAAATTTCGTCAGCGCCTCGCGGATCGAGACGCTGCCGACCGGCGCATCCAGCAGCGGATTGATCATCGCCTCGGCCTTTTTGGCATCGAGATCGAGGATCAGCGCCTTGACCGGGCCGTGCGCGGTCGCCGACAGCGACAGCGAGCGATAGCCGAGCGCGATCAGCGCCAGCGCGCCGATCGGCTTCGAGGCCATCTCGCCGCACAGCGAGGCGACCTTCTTGGCGGCCTTGGCCTTGCGTACGATGTCGCGCAGCGCGCGCAGGATCGGCGCCGACAGGATGTCGAAGCGCTCGGAGACCTTGGCATTGCCGCGGTCGACCGCGAACAGGAACTGGAACAAATCGTTGGAGCCGACCGAGACGAAGTCGACTTTCTTCAAGAGCTCGTCGAGCTGGTAGAGCAGCGCCGGCACCTCGACCATGGTGCCGATATCGATGCGCTCGGGCAGCGAATGGCCGTGCTGGCGCAGATAGGTCAGCTCGCGCTCGACGATCGCCTTGGCCTGGTCGAACTCGGCGATGTCGGAGATCATCGGGAACATGATCTTCAGCGCGCGGCCGCCGCCGGCGCGCAGCAATGCGCGGATCTGGCCGCGCAGCAGGCCGGGACGGTCGAGGCCGAGCCGGATCGCGCGCCAGCCCAGCGCCGGATTCTCCTCGACCACGGTCTCCATATAGGGCAGCGCCTTGTCGCCGCCGATATCGAGCGTGCGGAAGGTGACGGGCTTGGCGCCCGCGGCATCGAGCACGGTGCGGTACAGCGCGAGCTGGTCGCTGGAGCGCGGCAGGCTCGGGCTCACCATGAACTGCAATTCGGTTCGGAACAGGCCGATGCCGGCGCTGCCGGTCTCCTCGATATGCGGCAGGTCGATGGTCAGGCCGGCATTGATCAAAAGCTCGATCGGCTGGCCGTCCTTGCTGACGCAGGCCTTGTCGCGCAGCGCCGAATATTGCGCCTGCCGCCGCGCCCGGAACCGGACGCGCTCGGCATAGGCCGATTCGATCTCGGCGGAGGGGCGGACATAGATCTCGCCGGAAATGCCGTCGACGATGATGGCATCGCCCGGATCGGCGATGCCGGGCGCGTTTGGCACCCCGCCGACCGCGGGAATGCCGAGCGCGCGCGCCACGATCGAGACGTGGGAATTCGCGGTGCCTTCCTCCAGCACCAGCCCGCGCAGCCGCTTGCGGTCATAGTCGAGCAGCGCCGCCGGACCCATCGCACGGGCGATCAGGATGGCGTTGTCGGGCAGTTGCTCGCGCGACGGCGCGTGGTCCTGGCCGACCAGCTGGCGCATCAGCCGATGACCGAGATCCTCGAGGTCGTGCAGCCGGTCGCGCAGATAGGGATCGGTCGAGCGTAGCATCCGCGCGCGGGTGTCGGACTGCACGCGCTCGACGGCGGCTTCCGCGGTCAGGCCGGTGGCGACCGCCTCGTGCAGCTTGTGCGACCAGCCCTGGTCGTTGGCGAACATGCGATAGGCTTCCAGCACCTCGCGGTGCTCGCCGCCTTCGGCGACGTCGCCGCGCTCCAGCATGCGGTCGAGGTCGGCGCGCAGATTGGCCAGCGCGGTGTCGAGCCGCTTGATTTCCTTCGGCAGGTCCTCGGCGATGTAGTTGGTGATGACGACGCGCGGCTCGTGCAGCACGACGTGGCCGAGCGCGATGCCGTCCGAGAGCACCGCACCGGTCTTGTGCAGCGAATGCCGCGCCGCGGGCTCGGCGCCGGGCTGGGCCAGCGCGGCAAGCTCGCCGGACGCGATCATCTCCGCCAGCACCATGGCGGTGGTCTGCAGCGCCTCGACCTCTTCCTCGACATAGGTCCGCTTGGCGCGGTTCTGCACGACGAGCACGCCGAGCGTGTTGCCGGCGCGCAGGATCGGCACGCCCAGGAACGAGTGGTAGGCCTCTTCGCCGGTCTCCGGGCGGTAGGCGAAGGCGGGATGGCTTTGCGCGTCGGACAGATTGAGCGGCGTCGCCTCGCTGGCGACCAGGCCGACCAGGCCCTCATGCGCGCTCAGCACGGTGCGGTGCACGGCGTCGCGGTTCAGACCTTCGGTGGCGTAGAGTTCGAGCGTGTTGTCGACACGCAGCACGTAGCAGGAGCAGACCTCGGCCACCATGTTGGCCGCGATCAGCACCACGATCTTGTCGAGGCGCTCCTGGGCGGAGACTTGCTCCGCCATGGTTTCGCGGAGCCGTCTCAGCAGGATGCGTGGGCCTCCCGACGCGCTCCGCATATGCTTCAGTCCCTCCCCACGAGGCCGGCGCACGAGGCGGCCGGCCGCTGGCGCAAACGCGTCAAAACAAACAATTTTAGTCGTTCGGCGTCGCCGTTCGCGCCGGTTCCCGCCGAATCGGGATCGCCAAAACTGTGGCACAGTTTGCGGCAGCCCACCTGACTGGCCGTATAGCCAATCGAGGCTTGCTTTGCCAAGCAAAACGCCTGCCAGTAGCAAATAACGTCTGCGTCAGCGTAATGCTGCGCCCGCTAAGAGAAATTCTAACTCTGGGGCGGGGGTAGTGGAGCACGGCTCCTGCTCTCCCCTCGTCATTCCGGGGCTCGCGAAGCGAGAGCCCGGAATCCATTTATCCACGGAACCTGCGGCCCGATGGATTCCGGGCTCCCGCTTCGCGGGCCCCGGAATGACGGAGAGGCTTTGCCGCTCCAGTGCCCTACGCCTGATCCAGCCCGTACAGCGTATGCAGCGTGCGGACCGCGAGCTCGGTATAGGCGGCGTCGATCAGGACCGAGAACTTGATCTCGGAGGTGGTGATGGCGCGGATGTTGATGTTGCGCTCGGCCAGCGCCTTGAACGCCTTCGCCGCGACGCCGGCGTGGCTGCGCATGCCGCTGCCGATCACCGAGACCTTGGCGACGTCGGTCTCGGTGTCGAGCCTGACGTAGCCGATCTTGGCCTTGGCGGAGGTAATGGTATCCCGGGCGCGGTTATAGTCGGTGGCCGGAACGGTAAAGGTGAGGTCGGTGGTCTTGCCGTCCTCGGACACGTTCTGCACGATCATGTCGACATTGATATTGGCGTCAGCCAGCGGCCCGAAGATCGCGGCGGCCACACCGGGCTTGTCCTCGATCTGGCGCACGGAAATCTGGGCTTCGTCCTTCGAGAAGGCGATGCCGGTGACGACGTGCATTTCCATGATTTCCTCCTCGCTGCAGATCAGCGTGCCCGGCGGCGTGCCGTGCGGGTCGATATCCTCTGGCTTGTCGAAGCTGGAGCGCACGAAGATCGGCATGTTGTGCACCATGCCGAGTTCCACCGAGCGGACCTGCAGCACCTTGGCGCCCTGCGAGGCCAGCTCCAGCATGTCCTCGAATGCGATCTTGTCGAGCCGGCGCGCCTTCGGCACCACCCGCGGGTCGGTGGTGTAGACGCCGTCGACGTCGGTGTAGATGTCGCAGCGGTCGGCGTGCAGCGCGGCCGCGATCGCTACCGCCGAGGTATCCGAGCCGCCACGGCCGAGCGTGGTGATGCGGCCGGTGTCGGGATTGATGCCCTGGAAGCCGGCGATCACGGCGACTTCCTTGCGGTCCTTGAAGCGAGTGATGATCTCGGTGCCGTCGATCTCGAGGATGCGGGCCGAGGCGTGCGCATCCGAGGTCTTGATCGGGATCTGCCAACCCTGCCAGGAGCGCGCCTGGATACCGAGGCCCTGCAGCACGATCGCGAGCAGGCCCGACGTCACCTGCTCGCCGGAGGCGACCACCGCGTCATATTCGCGCGCGTCGTGCAGGGCGGAGGCGTCGGTGCACCAGGCCACCAGTTCGTTGGTCTTGCCGGACATCGCCGAGACGACGACGGCGACCTCATGGCCCGCGTCGACCTCGCGCTTCACATGCTGAGCGACGTTGCGGATACGATCGATATTGGCGACGGACGTACCGCCGAATTTCATCACGAGGCGGCCCATGACGACGCGTCTATTCCTTTAAGAGGATAAGTAGGTTAACCCACGCCGAAAACCGCAAGCGCGGGGACCGAAAGGCGCGTATACATAGCGCCGCGCCCGGGGGCAAGCCGGTTCATGGGGGGCCCTTGGGGCCGTCCCGGCCGGTTGCCGGCGGGCTGTGGCGCGGGGGCTACTCGAAGGCGGATCGGATGGGGCGTTACATCGACGAAATCCTGCAGCCTGGCGAGAAGGTGCTGTATTCCACCAACGCGCACTGGATCTTCTATTGGCCGGCCATCATCGCCTGGATCGTGGCGCTGGCGCTGCTGATCCTGTCGCGGTTCACGACGGTCGACGGCCTGGTTCTGGCCTGTCTCGCGGCCGCCGCCGTGGTTGCGGTTGCGGCGCTGTACTGGACGCTGGCGGCCTGGTTCCACCGCTGGACCACCGAGACCGACGTCACCAATCTCCGGGTCGTGCACAAGACCGGGTTCATCAAGCGGCGCACCTTCGAGATGAGCCTCGACAAGGTCGAGAGCGTCGATGTCAACCAGAGCATCCTCGGGCGCATCCTCAATTATGGCGACGTCACCATCCGGGGCGTCGGCGAAGGTTTTGAGAAGATCAGGACCATCGCCTCGCCGCTGGCGTTCCGCAGTTCAATCACCGCGCGATAGGGGCGCGCGCAATCATGGCCATGCAATCAACCATTTCCAGTTCCTCCGCCAATGCCTCCGCCAGCTCGGTCGATCCGGCCGAGATCGCAAAGTTTTCAAAACTGTCGGATGAATGGTGGGATCCGCGCGGCAAGATGGCGCCGCTGCACAAGATCAATCCGCTGCGCCTGACCTATATCCGCGACGCCGCCTGCCGCAAGTTCGAGCGCAACGCCAAGAGCCTGAACTGCCTGTCCGGGCTGCGCCTGCTCGACATCGGCTGCGGCGCCGGGCTGCTGTGCGAGCCGTTCACCCGGCTCGGCGCCCAGGTGATCGGGATCGACCCGTCCGCCACCAACATATCGGCGGCGAAACTGCATGCCGACAAGGGCCATTTGTCGATCGACTACCGCTGCACCACGGTGGAGGAGATGGACGCCCGCGAGCGCTTCGACATCGTGCTGGCGATGGAAGTGGTCGAGCACGTCAACGATGTCGGCGCCTTCATCAAGCGCTGCGCCACGATGCTCAAGCCCGGCGGGCTGATGGTGGTCTCGACGCTGAACCGCAACTGGAAGAGCTTCGCGCTCGCCATCGTCGGCGCCGAATACGTGCTGCGCTGGCTGCCGCGCGGCACCCATGACTGGAGCAAGTTCGTCACCCCCGCCGAGCTCGAGCGCTATCTCGGCGACGTCAATCTCACCATCACGGAACAAGCCGGCGTGGTCTACAACCCGCTCGCCGACAAATGGACGGTTTCGACCGACATGGACGTGAACTACATGGTGGTGGCGGAGGAGGTGTGATCTGGTCAGGACGATAGGCCACGTCAATCTCGATATGGACGTGTTGCGGACGCTGATCACTGCATATCGGCTGGGCAGTTTCAGCCGGGCTGCTGCACAAATCGGGCGCTCGCAATCGGCCGTCAGCCAGCAGATCGACAAGCTCGAAGAACAAGTAGGCGAACCGCTGTTCGCCAAGCAGGGGCGAGGGCTGGCTCTCACCGAAGCCGGCGAGCTCGTATTGAGCTATGCCCAGCGCATCCTGGATCTGAACGACGAGGCGGTCGAGGCGCTACGCGGCCGTGCCGTCGAAGGCGTTGTCCGCTTCGGATTGCCCGCCGATTTTGCCGAAGTGTGGCTGCCGGCGGCGCTGGCTTACTTCAAGCAAGCCTATCCGGCGGTCCGGATCGAGGCCGTGGTCGATCGCAACCGGCGGCTCCTGCAGCAACTCGACGGCGGCGACCTCGACCTCGTGCTGGCACTCGACAACGACGCGCGCGCCGACGCGCAGCCCGTGGCCACCTTGCCGCTCGTCTGGATCGGCAGCGCCTCGGCTGGTCCGATCCGGGGGCCGGGGGAGCCGGTGCCGCTCGCCGTCTATGAGGCGCCCTGCTTCTTCCGTCAGCGCGCCATCGCCGCGCTCGATCAGGCCGGCATCGCCTGGCGCATCGCCTTCACCAGTCCGAGCCTGCGTGGGCTCTGGGCCGCGGTCGAAGCCGGGCTCGGAGTGACGCTGCGGACGGCGATCGCGTTGCCCGACCAATTGTGTGCGCTTCCCGGCACGGCCGGATTGCCGCCGCTGCCGGCACCTTCTCTCAAGGCTTGTCTGCACGACGCCGGCAGAACGCTCGAGCCGGCCATGGTGCGGTTGCGGTCGATCATCGGAAGGACGTTGCAGGAACATCTCGCCGAGCCGCAGCGCGGGCTGGCTGGCATCGCCTGACAACTGAACGACGCTGTCGGCACGGCGAACTTGCAACCGTCCAGTTTTTCTGAACTCTCGCATAAGGATAACGGGATTTTATTGCGTGACGGGACCTCTATCGTGGCGGCAAGCAACCACGACCTGAAAGGGCCGTTGCATGAACTTCAGTGCATTGACCAAGGGTGTCTGCGTCGCTCTGCCGCTCATCATGACGGTGTCGGCGCCGTGTCGCGTGCTGGCTGCTGGCCGTGATGCCGCGGCATCCCTGGCAGGGACCTGGACCCTGGTCGCCGCCGATGTGCTGCATAGCGATGGCAGCCGCGGACATGATTATGGACCCTCGCCCAGGGGCATGTTGTTCATCGACGCCGATGGACGCTATTCGCTGCAAATCTTCGACAGCGAGCGGCGCCCCTTTGCAACGGGTGACAAGCTGAAGGCAACGGAAGCCGAATACCGTTCAGCCGTCCTCGGGGTGAGTTCGCATTTCGGCAAGGTCGACGTCGACACTGCGAAAGGGACCCTCGCTTTCCACATCTCCAAATCGTCGTTTCCCAATTGGGAAGGCACGGACCAGGTTCGACTCTATGAGTTGAAGGCCAACGAGTTGAGCTATCGCGTGCCACCCAGAGCGAATGGCGACACGCCGGTTTCGATTTGGCGGCGCGTCGACTGAAACTTGACGGCCAGCTGCGCAAGCGCGCTGCGGCCGGATGGCTTGTTCAAGCTGGAATCGCGGAGCTGGTTGCAGCCCTGGTCTGCGCCGTTCCGGTTGACCGGCTGCTGCGGGCCCGGCAGGGTGCGGCGTGACTTCCCGCCCGGCTCGCTCTCCCTAATCCCGCATGTTCACGCTCGCCTCGCTCTGGATTCCCTTCACCATCGTCGCTGCGTTCGGGCAGGTGGCGCGCAATGCGATGCAGCGGAGCTTGACCGGGCCGCTCGGCACCTGGGGCGCGACCAATATCCGCTTCCTGTTCGGCCTGCCGTTCTCGGTGGTGTTCTTCGCGCTCGCGATCGGCGCCACCGGCGATCGGGTGCCGTGGCCGGCGGTCTCGTTCTGGCCGTGGCTGTTGTCCGGCGCGCTCAGCCAGATCGTCGGCACCGGCTTCATGCTGCTGGCGATGAACGACCGCTCCTTCGTGGTCACGACGGCCTATATGAAGACCGAGGCAATCCAGACCGCGATCTTCGGCTTCGTCTTCCTCGGCGACCATCTGACGACCGCCAAGGTGGTCGCGATCGTGATCGCGACCGTCGGCGTCGTCATCACCGCGCTGCGGCCGGGCGGCCAGAAGAGCTTTGCCGATCTGCGCCCGACCGTGCTCGGCCTCGGCGCCGCTGCCGTGTTCGCGATCTCGGCGGTGAGCTTCCGCGGCGCTATCATCGCGGTGCCCGGGGTCTCGTTCGTGACCGCGGCTTCCTACACGCTGATGTGGAGCCTGTTCGTCCAGACGCTGATCCTGTCGGTCTATCTGTTGCTGCGTGCGCCCGACGTGTTGAAGTCGATCCTTGCGCTGTGGCGGCCCTCGCTGTTCGCGGGCTTCATGGGCGCCTTCTCGTCGCAGTTCTGGTTCCTGGCATTCG
>CALRXG020000256.1:0-9954 GCA_943372075.1 Bordetella parapertussis
CCCTGAATTTCGACATTGTCTGCTCCCGATGTGAGGTTTCTGTTCTTGCTTCTTGCTGGTTTGTTTCTTGATCTTGTTGCTTGCGGGAGCGCGGCTCGCATCGCCGCTTTTCCCTGTATTTGTACGCGGGCTGAGCTGTCCTCTCCACAATTGCCGGTAGGTCCGGGGCCCGATTCTCCGGGCTTCTACGGGGAACCTCCGTAACCATCGGGTAAAGGGTCTCACATTACGGTGAGCGGAATCAATCCGCCAATCGCGTCGCGTTCCCCGCCTCTCCTGGAGACCCCCGTGAAGCTGTCAAATCTGAAGATCACCCCCAAGCTCGGCATTCTGGTGGGGGTGACCCTCCTTGGCCTGTGCGCGGCTGGCATCCTTGCCGGTCATCTGATGCAGCGTGAGATGACGAATGCGCGCATCGACCAGGCCAAGGCCATCGTCGAAATGGCAAAGAATATGGCGGCAAGCCTGAAGAAGGATGTCGATGCGGGCAAGATGACCAAGGAGGCCGCGCTGGCCGAGTTCGGCAAGCGCGCCAACGCCCTGACCTACGACAACGGCTCCGGCTATCTGTTCGGCACCGACTACAACGGCATCACGGTGCTGGCACCCGATCCGAAGCAGGTCGGAACCAATCGGATGGACGTCGTGACCAACGGCCGCAAGCTCTCGCAGGAACTGATGGACGGCGTGAAGGCCAAGGGCGAGATCCTGCTGTTCTATGATTACGTGAAGCCCGGCCAGGAGACGCCGATCCGCAAACTCGGCTATGCCGTCGCGATTCCCGGCTTCGACATGTATCTCGGCACCGGCGCCTATCTCGACGACATCGATGCCAAGATGCGGCCGATTGCATGGCTGCTCGGCCTTGCGACCCTCGGCATCGGCATCGTGTCCAGCTCGGTGGCATGGCTGATCGGCCGCAGCATCTCCCGACCGCTCAATCTGCTCGGCGCCCGCATGCGCGACATCGCCGACGGCAAGCTCGACGGCGAGATCCCGGGTGTCGGCCGCGGCGACGAGGTCGGCGGCATGGCGGCGACCGTGCAGATCTTCAAGGACAATGCGATCCGGATCCGCGGCCTCGAGCAGGCCGAAGCCGAAACGCAGGCCCGCGCCGCATCCGAACGCCGCAACGCGATGCAGGGCCTTGCGAGCGACTTCGAGCGCAGCGTGAACGGCATCGTTCGCACAGTGGCGTCCGCCGCCGCCGGCATGCAGACCACGGCGCAGTCGATGACCGCGACCGCGAGCGACGCCAGCGCACGTGCCGCGACCGTCGGCGCCGCCTCCGATTCTGCCTCCAACAATGTCGGCACCGTCGCCGCCGCGGCGGAGGAGCTCTCCAGTTCGGTTGCGGAGATCTCCCGCCAGGTGGCGCGCTCCAGCGAGGTCGCAAGCCAGGCCGTGGCCGATGCCGAGCGGACCAATGCGACCGTGCAGGCGCTCTCCACCGGCGCCGAGAAGATCGGCGAGGTGGTCAAGCTGATCCACTCGATCGCCGCCCAGACCAACCTGCTGGCGCTCAACGCTACCATCGAGGCGGCGCGCGCCGGCGAGTCCGGCCGCGGCTTCGCGGTGGTCGCTTCCGAGGTGAAGGCGCTGGCCAACCAGACCGCGAAGGCGACGGAGGAGATTTCGGCGCAAGTTGCCGCGATGCAGGCCTCCACCGGCGAGGCCGTGACCTCGATCGGCGGCATCACCGCGACCATCGCGCAGATGAGCGAGATCACGGCCTCGATCTCGACCGCGATCGACCAGCAGGGTGATGCGACGCGCGAAATCGCCCGCAACATCCAGCAGGTCGCGGCCGGCTCGAGTGAGATCTCCGCCCATATCGGCGGCGTCACCACCGCGGCCGCCGCCACCGGCACCGCCGCCGGCGACGTGCTGTCGAATGCGCGCGAGCTTGATACCCAGTCCGGCATGCTGCGCAACGCGGTGGACGAGTTCCTGGAGAAGGTGCGCGCGGCATAACGCCGGCGCGATCAATCGAAACCATCATGATGCCCGGGCCCTGGCCCGGGCATTCGCGTTTTGAGCTCCTGCTTCAGGAATGCTTCGCACTCCGTGAGGGGCCCGGCGGAAGTCTATGATCCCGCCGGGAAGACCTGTGCGACATGAAAAGCCTTGGTGGTGATCAGCCATCTGTCGTCGATCCGGTGAAACACGAGATGGTCGATGAAGCCGGTTTGGCCGGCTCGGACGCGTACCTTGGCGATGGCCAGATCGGGCGCGGTCTGGTCGATGCTGATGATGGCCTCCTCGCGCGGCGATTTCATCGATGCCGGCGACGGACGGCTCTGGATGAAGTCGCGGAATTCCGCGGCCGACCGCACCGTGTGCTTGCCGTCCCGGATGCCGTGCACGATGCAGGCGTCGGCGAACACGTCGCGAAACCGGCTGTCGTCGACGTCATACATCAGGTTGAAATATCCATCGATCGCGGATGCGATGGCCTGGATGTCGCTCATTGCAAAATCTCCCTGGGCGATGATATGGCGCTGACCTTACCGGATCGAACCGGCGATCTGCGCCGACAGTGGCCGATGTGGCGGCGGAGTGCTACGACTGGGCTGTCATCTCATGGATGACTGAGAGGCATCGACATGGACGAAGTTGACGGTCGGCTCGTCGGCGGGCTCGTGGTCCTCGCGGCTGTGGCGAACGCGCGTAGTTTCGGGAAGGCCGCCGAGCGGCTCGGCATGACGCAGTCCGGCGTCAGCAAGGCGATCGCCAAGCTCGAGGCGCGTCTCGACACGAGGCTGGTCCACCGCACGAGCCGCGCCGTCGAGCTGACCGAGGAAGGACATGCGCTCTGCGAACGGGTCGCGCAGCATCTGGCCGGCATCGGCGAGGCCGCGGCAGAGACCTCGAAATCGCGCAGCGCCATTCGCGGACGGCTGCGGGTCAATGTCGATCCGCTGTTCTCCCGCATGGTCCTGTCGCCGAAGCTGAGCGAGTTCTTGCTGCAGAACCCGGAGATGGAGCTGCGCATCGAGACCCGCGACCGTATCGCGGACCTCGTGAGCGATGGCTTTGATCTCGCGGTGCGCTTCGGCGAGCCGACGCCGTCGGCCCTGATCGCGCGCCGGATCCTCGATGCTCGCGTCCTCACCGTCGCCTCTCCCGCTTACCTCGGGCGCCATGGGCGGCCGGCTCATCCCGCTGATTTGGCAAGCGATGGCCATCAATGCATCCTGGCGATCGACCCGGCGACCGGTCGACCTTTCGATTGGGAGTTTTGGCGCGGCAGCGAGGTGTTGCCGGTGGCCGTCAATGGGCGGCTCACGGTGACTGATTCCGGCACCAAGCTGGGCGCCTGCCTGGCCGGCTTTGGCATTGCCCAGGTCATCGATCTCGGCCTCGACGATCACCTGAAACGCGGGGCACTCGTCGAGCTGTTTCCCGATTGGTCCGACGAACGCTACCCGCTCTACGTCTTCTATCCCTCGCGCAGCCACGTGCCGGCGAAGGTGAGGAGTTTCATCGATTTCGTGACCGACGGCCTGAGCGGGCAGCCACGCACGCCGTTGCCTGTTGTCAGTTCCGCCAAGAGAGCAAAGCGGGACCCGGCGATCGCGGCGACGGCCGGGCGCCGCTAGCTCTTCGCAGGTCCCTTCGCCGACCCCTGCCGCGAGGCGATGATGACGCCGGCAAGCACCAGGGCGTAGCCGATCAGATGAAACGGCGCGAGGGTTTCGCCGAGCAGCAGGATCGCCATCGCCGAGCCGAACACCGGCACCAGATGGAAGAACGGCGCCGCGCGGTTCGGGCCGATCAGCGCGACGCCGCGGTTGAAGAACAGATAGGCCAGCGTCGACGGGAAGATCAGCGTGTAGCCCAGCGTGGCGAAGGTCAGCAGGTCGAGCTTCAGTGTCACGCCATTGGCGAATTCCCAGATCGCTACCGGCAGCAACATCAGCGCGCCGCAGCAGGTGGTGAACGAGATCAGCGAGAGTTGATGGATCTTCGGCCGCCGCGGGATCAGCGCTGAATAGAGCCCGAACGACACCAGCGAGGCGCCGAACATGATGTCGCCCCGGTTGAAGGAGATGCTGGCGAGCGCCGAGAAGTCGCCGCGCAGGATGATGGTCAAGACGCCGGCGAGCGAGATCGCGATGCCGGCAAGCTGCGCCGGCGTCAGCCGCACGCCGAACAGGATCAGCGACCACAGCGCCACGAACAGCGGCCCTGCCGACTGGATCAGCAGCGCGTTCAGCGCTTCGGTATATTGCATGGCCCAGTAGGAGATCGCGTTGTTGAAGGCGAATCCGACCGCGGACAACAGCAGCATCAGCGGCAGCGCCCTGCGCAGCTTTGGCCAGTCCTCTTTCAGGTGCGGCCAGGCGAACGGCAGCAGGATCAGGAATACGCCGAACCAGCGGATCGTGGTAAGTGTGACCGGCGGCACGTGGCTGCCGACATGCCGTGCCAGCACGATATTGGCGGCCCAGAACAGCGACGTCAGGCTGAGCAGCAAATAGGGCTGGTTGTTGAGCCAGTGCAGCGGCGAGCGGCGCGGCGTTGTTGCAGGTGCGGGCAAGGCGGTCATTACCTGGTGGATGTTGTGCCCGAATCCGCTGCCGCGACAAGACGAAAGTGCGGATTGGAGCCATGCGCTCCGACGGCGCAATCCGTCGCAGAAGCCGCGCCGCCCGAGATGTCATCCTCGCCGCGAGTGAGGATTATTACCGTTACCCTCGGGAGCGCGGTACGCGCGTCTCGAAGGGTTGGCGGCCACCGGCCGGGCCGTTCATCCTGCGAGGCTCGCTCGGCTCGCAGGATGACGGAGATAGTCCTTGCGCGTGGCCCAGCACGTCCGCCTATTTCTGCGGCCCCGACAGCGAGATGTCGCGCTCGGCGCGAAACACGTTGCTGTAGAGATTGGCGATCCACTGTCGTCCGCTGGCGGTGATGTTCAGGTGGCGGATCGCGGTCTGCACATGCGGCGCGACGCTGTCCCAGTAGAAGCGCGGATAGAGGTCGACGAGGTCGGCCGGCGAATCGTAGCCGAGCTGGCGGTTCAGTCCGGCCTCCTCGAATTCGATGTACAGTGCGTTGGCTTTGCGGATGTAGTGGGGATCGCCGAGCTGTCCGATCAGGTCGGCGGCGCGCAGCAAGGTGGCCTCTTCGCCGAGATCGCCGTCCGCTTCGGGGGCGCTGAGCGGAAAGCGCGTGCCCTCGATGGCGCGCGCGATGCGATCCCTGTCGAGCTGGGCGACGCCCTTGAGCCGCTCCATCACGAAGATCTTGGAGCGGTCGACGTGATAGGACATCAGCGCCGCATCCGACGCGCCGCGCGGCAGGATCACCTTGCGGCCATCGGCATTGACCAGATAGCCGTCCTGATCGTCGGCGTCGAACAGCCCGCGCACATAGCCGATGTCGTGGGTGAGGCAGGCGATGATGACGTGCGCATAGTCCTCGGCGCTCATGTGCGAATGCAGCGCGCGGCCGCGCAGGATGGCATGGCCGGCCAGCGTCACCAGCATGGTGTGCTCGACATTGTGGTAGAGCGCGTCGCTGTTGCCGATGCATTCGAGCGCGATCCGCGCGATCGAGGGCACCATCTCCACCAGCTGAGTCTGCGAAGAGCCGAATCGGCGCTGCATGTACTCGCCGAGGAATTTGCCGAGCGCGTCGGCCGCAAGTTCGGGAAGGGTCATCACGGCCTTGACCTCCGAGAGCTGACGCGAGCTTACGGCCCGGCGATATTTCAGGCTAGTCCGGTGATGTGACATAATCGTTGCGGCCGGACCGAACCGGCCGGACCGATGTGACCGTATTATTCCGGAGTAGGGCGGAGCTGATGGGTGTCGATCTCTTGAACGTCAAAGGCCTGAACGAGCTGGATCGCGAGGCGCCGGTCGTGATGGTCAACCTGATGCGATTTCGGCCGCGCTCGGCCGACGGCGACGGCTCGGGCTGGGACGCCTATCTGCGCTACAGCGCACTCACCGTCCCGATGATCAAGGCGCGCGGCGGCACGCTGCTGTGGACCGGCAACGCCGAAACGGTTGCGCTGGGCGAGCCGGCCGGCCAGCGCTGGGACTATCTCGCGCTGGTCTACTACCCGAGCGTCGCAGCCTTCATCGACATGATGACGTCAGCCGATTACGAAAACCGCTGCGACCCGCATCGCCGCAACGGCTGCGAGGAGCACGTCATCATTGCGACGCGCGAGGCCTACAGCAAGTTCAAGCTGGGGTGAGGTCGACCGCGGTTCTCCCCGCGTCATTGCGAGCGGAGCGAAGCAATCCACTTTACCGCATATGCGGAGCGATGGATTGCTTCGTCGCTATCGCTCCTCGCAATGACGGCTGATGGACCATGCTCAGGAAGACGGGTTTGAGGGCGACAGCGGCACGAGCGCTGCACGGCAGGCCGCCTGCACCACGCGGCAGACCTCGTCCCTCGACCTCCCCGCGCTCAGCGAGGCGAAGGTCGGATAGCTCGTCAGCGCGAAGATCAGGTCGACGGCGTCCTTGCGGGCCTGCTGCGGTGCGGCCTTGTCCGCGATCCGGTCGATCAACGCGGTGACGCCGCGGCGGCGGCGTTCGTTGCGCTCGCGCACCGCCTCGGCGAATTCGGGATCGGTCGCCATCGCATCATGCAGGCGGCCGACCGCGGAATCCCGGCTCCAGAAGCCGCAGAAGATCTCGACCATGCGATCGAGCGCGGCGCGCGGATCGGCCATCGACATGGCATCGGCGAGCTGATGCAGCCCGCCGTGACGGGCGATCTCGTCGAACACAGCCTCGAGCAGTCCGCGCCGCGAACCGAACTGGTTGTAGACGGTCAGTCGCGTCACGCCGGCGGCCTTCGCCACCGTGTCCAGCGAGAAGCGCGCGATGCTTTCGCCTTCGCGCAGCGTGCGCGAGGCGGCCTCGATCACGCGCTCGCGGGTCTCGGCGGCCGCCGCGCTGCGCGCCGGGCTCACATAGCTGCGCGGCGGCATCGGTTTGCCTTGCTTTCGTCAGATTGACTATACATTATGTATATCTAATTTCCAATGGCCATCGGAGCGAGATCATGCAGACCGCCCTCATCATAGCCCTGTCGCTTCACGTCCTGTCATCGGTGTTTTGGGCCGGCTCGAGCTTCACTTTGGCGCGGACCGGCGGCCTCGGTGGTGAAAAGCTGCTGGGCCCGCAGATCGGCGCGGCGACGGTAGCGATCGTGACCGGCGCCACGCTGTGGCACCTGGTCCACGAAGGCGCGTTCGCGCTGTCGGAGCAGATCCTGGCGGGCGGCGCGATCGCAGCACTCGCCGCGGTCGCCGTGCAGATCGTCGTCGGCGGTGGCGCGGTCCGCCAACTGCGCAACGGAGCGGGCGACAATCCAGCGGCGCGTTCGCGACTGGCGGTCGCGCAGCGCATCGCGGCCGTGCTGCTTGCGGTCACCGCGCTCTGCATGGGCGCCGCGCGCTACGCCTGACTTTTTCTTACCTCTCCCGCTTGCGGGTGGGGGGTCTCTGACCTTCTCGCAAGCAGAGACACCTCGCCCCAACCCTCCGCCGCAAGCGGGAGAGGGGGCGCAGTCCCGTTGCGGATGCAACATCGCTAGAACTTCCGCACCAGGTCTGGCGTGATCTCCTTCAGGCTGCGGATGCCGAGCAGGGCGAGGTCGCGGTCGATCTCGGCATGCAGCAGCGAGATCGCGCGCGTCACGCCGGCCTCGCCGGCGACCACGGCGGCATAGAGTAACGGGCGCCCAACCCAGACGAAATCGGCACCCAGCGCGAGCGCCTTGATCACGTCGGTGCCGCGGCGGATGCCGCCGTCCATCATCACCGTCATGTTGCCCTTCTGCGCTGCGATCTCCGGCAGCGTGCGAAGGCCGGAGACGGTGTAGTCGAGCTGGCGGCCGCCGTGGTTGGAGACCATCACGCCGTCGCAACCATGCTCGCGCGCCAGCCGCGCGTCTTCCGGCGAGATCAACCCCTTGACCACGAGCTTGCCGTTCCAGCGCTTGCGGATCAGCTCGACATGCTTCCACGCCAGCTGGTCGCGGCTGCCGATATTGCGCATCAGGTTCTTGGACAGCACCGGCGGGCCCTGCTTGGCGTCCATGTTCTCGAAATGCGGCATGCCGTGGTTGAGCACGGTGCGCGCCCAGGTGTTCAGCAGCCAGTCGGGATGGGTGATGGTGTCCCAGAACACCCGGGGCGTGATCTCGAGCGGCACCTGGAAGCCGTTGCGGATGTTGTTCTCGCGGTTGGGCGGCACCGGCACGTCGGCGGTGACGACGAAAGTGTCGTAGCCGGCGGCCGCGACGCGATCGACCAGCGGTTCGATCCGCTCGGGGAGGCCGGCCAGATAGGCCTGGTACCAGGCCTGCTGGTTGGCGGCGCGAACGTCCTCGAGCGTAATCAGCGACGAGGCCGACAGGATCATCGGGACATTGGCCGCGGCCGCGGCGCGGGCCAGCACGATATCGCCGCGATAGGCGCACAGCGCCGATGACCCCATCGGCGGAATCCCGAACGGCGAGGCGTAGGACTTGCCGAACAGCGTCGTGGTCTGGTCGCGGCCGGAGACGTCGTTCAGCACGCGCGGCACGAAGCCATATTCGTCGAACGCCCTGCGATTGTCGGTCCGTGCTGCGTCGGTCTCGGCGCCGCCCGAGATGTAGCCATAGAGGAATTTCGGCAGCAGCCGCCGCGCCTGCGGCTCGAAATCATCGAGCGTGAGATAGCGCCGCAGCTGCCGCGGCACGGCGGGCGCGGCACGGGTCACGGTTGCGGGAGGCGGCGAGGGCGCGGCGGTCCGGTCGTGCATATCGAGCGTTTCCGTTGTTCTTGGTTCTTGGCTGGAACGCGAGGCTAGCGCCTGGCGGCGGGCGGCACAAACTTCTCGTTGAACTTGTTGACGGACTGGCTGACGTCGCTGAGCGTCTTGCGGGTCTCGGCGATCATGGTGCCGGACTTCTTGTCGAAGCTCTGGATCAGCTCGCGCAGCGAGATCACAGTCGGCAGCAGCTCGCCGCCATATTTGTCGCTGCCGAAGCTCTTCAGGAACTTGTCGGCCGAGGTCAGCTTGGCGTCGACCGTGCTGATGTCGTCGTCGGCGGCGTCGATGAAGCCGGCGATCAGCTCGCCATTGCCCGACAGCGAGTTGGTGAAGTTCTCGAGCCCGAGCAGCGAGTCCTTGATGTCGGCCTCGTTCTCGGTGATGACGCGGTCGACATTGCGCAGCGCGACGCGCAGCTTCTCCTGGATGCCCATGGTGCCTTCGGCGTCGGCGGTCAGCTCGGGAATGCCATCGGCGCCGAGCGGCGGCGGCGGGGCGTCGTCGGTGCCGCCGGTGAAAGAGATCGAGGCGATCCCGGTCAGGCCCTGGAATTCGAGACCGACCTGGGTGTCCTTCCTGATCGGGGCGTTGCCCTCGATCCGTGTCATCGCCACCACGCGGTGGCGATCAAGCCTGATCGACACCACCTCGCCGACCCGCACGCCCGCGAAATTGACGCTGGCGCCGCGGCGCAAGCCGGAGGCCGAGCCCTCGAACACCACGCGGAACGGCACCATCCGCTTGATGCCGGCGTAGCGCTGATAGCCCAGCCAGCCGCCGAGGGAGCCGGCGACGAGGGCCAGCGTCAGGGTGCCGATCAACAGATTGCTGGCGCGCGCCATGCGTCAAGATCCGTCCGCGAAGCAGACCCTAGGAGATAGCGGATTTGCCGCCAATAGTCACCGCGATCCGCTCACGCCGCCGCCGGCTTCCGCGACGCCGCAAACACGCCGGCCAGCACCAGGGCGAAGCCGATGAAATGGAAGGCTTGCGGATGCTCGCCGATGAACACGATCGACATGACGGTGCCGAACACCGGGACCATGTGGAAGAACGGCGCGGCGCGGTTGGCGCCGATCAGCTGCACGCCGCGATTGAAGCACAGGTAGGCCACCGTCGAAGGGAACACCGCGACATAGAACAGCGACAGCAGATTGGTGGT
>CALRXG020000257.1:0-9904 GCA_943372075.1 Bordetella parapertussis
GTTATAGTCGATCCATTGCGGCTCGATCTGCATCACCGAGGATTTGAACGGGGAGGGCGGAAGCGGCAGCTCGCTGGCGGCAGTCGGCAAAGTCATGATCGATCCCGGTTTCGTTGGCGTGCGAGCATGAGCTTTTCTGTGACTCCGGCGTCCACTTTTTCAAGTCAGGCTCTCTTGACCCCTTATACAAGCTTTGCCACGGTCGGCTAAAGCCGGGAGGAAATTTGACGTGGCGACAACGATTTCGAGCAAGCTGACGCGACCCGAACCTGAGGCCCTGAAGCGCGCGATCGACGCGCTGGCGGCGCGGTTCGGCAACCGGCTCGTCACGTCGCAGGCGGTGCGCGAGCAACACGCCCATACCACCACATGGCTGCCGAACCAGCCGCCGGACGCGGTCGTCATGGCGCAGGAAACCGCCGACATCCAGGACGTGGTACGGATCTGCGCCGCCAACCGCGTGCCGGTGATCGCGTTCGGCACCGGAACCTCGCTTGAGGGCCAGGTCAACGCGCCCGCGGGCGGCGTCTGCATCGACCTGCGCGACATGAACAAGGTGCTCGCGGTGCATGCCGAGGACCTCGATTGCGTGATCCAGCCCGGCCTGACCCGCAAGGCGCTCAACGAGCATCTGCGCGACCAGGGCCTGTTCTTCCCGATCGATCCCGGCGCCGACGCCTCGCTCGGCGGCATGACCTCGACCCGCGCCTCCGGCACCAATGCGGTGCGCTACGGCACCATGCGCGAGAACGTGCTGGCGCTGAAGGTGGTGCGCGGCGACGGCGAGATCATCACGACCGGCACGCGGGCCAAGAAGTCGTCGGCCGGCTACGACCTGACGCATCTGTTCGTCGGCGCCGAGGGCACGCTCGGCATCATCTCCGAACTGACCATCCGCCTGCGCGGCATTCCGGACACGATCGCAGCCGCCGCCTGTTCGTTCGAGACCGTGCGCGGCGCCTGCCAGGCCACCATCCTCGCAATCCAGACCGGCATCCCGGTCGCCCGCATCGAGCTGCTCAACGCCGCGCAGGTGAAGGCTTGCAACAGCTATTCGAAACTGTCGCTGCCGGAGACTCCGCTGCTGCTGCTGGAATTCCACGGCAGCGAGGTCGAGGTCGCCGAGCAGTCGAAGAATTTCCGCGACATCGCCGCCGAATGCGGCGGTGGCGACTTCACCTGGACCACCAAGCCGGAAGATCGCACCAAGCTGTGGCAGGCGCGGCATGACGCCTATTGGTCGGTCAAGGCGCTGCGCCCCGGCGACAGCATCGGCGTCGTTGCGACCGACGTCTGCGTGCCGATCTCGCGGCTGGCCGATTGCGTGACCGAGACCGAGGAGGATCTGAAGCGGCTCAATCTGCTGTCGCCGATCGTCGGCCATGTCGGTGACGGCAATTTCCACTGCTCGCTGCTCTGCGACGTCAACGACAAGGACGAGATGGCGCGCGGCGAAGAGTTCATGCACCGCCTGGTCGAGCGCGCGCAAGCGATGGACGGCACCTGCACCGGCGAGCATGGCATCGGCCAGGGCAAGCAGAAATACCTCAAGGCCGAGCTCGGTCCCGAGGCGCTCGACGCGATGCGGGCGTTGAAGCAGGCGCTCGATCCGCAGAACATCTTCAACCCCGGGAAGATCGTCCCCGCCACTTGATCCATCGGATCGTTCGGCCGCAGGACCTCGGCGATGTGGTTGTTCAGCAAGGCCAAGCGGAAGGATATCTGGGACGATCCGGTCGCGCAGCCGCTCGGCGACATCGAGGCCGCGCAGCGGATTCGTGCGATCTGCCGCGATGCCGCCGGCTGCGCCGAGGCAGTGGGTTCGCCCGGCAGGCTTTCAGCGCACAAGCAGCAGATCGAGCGGGCGCGCTACGAACGCGCCGCCAAGGTCGCGATGGAGGTCGCGATGAAGATGTCCGACGAGCTGATGCGCGATTCCGCGGTACGCGAGATCGTCGGGCTTTGCATGAAGGCCAACAACATCAAGACCGCGCGGGCGCTGTTCCGCGCCATCCACGCCGGCTCGATCAAGGCCGAGGTCTTGAAGGAGCATCCGACGCTGGAGGAAGGGCAGGCTTGAGGCCGAGGGGAGGCGCCTGCCCGAAATGTCGAAAACAACCCCATGCAAAGCAGCCGGCGGCGGCCTCGGTCGATCAGGCGACTTGACACGTCGGGCAACTCAGGGACATATTTCCAATATTCCGAAATCGTGCAGGCGCACGCTCGCCGCAGTCCCCGTAGCCGGGTGGAGCGAAGCGAAATCCGGGGCTGTTCCTCGATATGCGAGAGCAACCCGCTGCGCTTCATCGGGCTACGATTCGATCAAATCTAGGCCTGCCCGCCGAGCGTGTGCACCGCCTCGTCGACGCTGTGGAAGACGTGGTTCCGTTGCAGCACCTCGTAGAGATCGAAGCGCTCGAACGCGTCCTGCGCGCGGGTCGATTCCAGCCGTGCCACGGCCACCGTCACGCCGTCGTCGCGGCATTCGCGAAACAGGTCGCGCAGCCCCTGCGCGGCGGTGAAGTCGATCTCGACCATGCCGCTGGCCTCGATCACCAGAAGTCGCGGCCTTTGCGTCGCCGTGTTGATCATCTTGAGCACGCCGCTGTGAAAACCCTCCGCGTTGAGGAACGACAGCGGCGCTTGCAGGCCGACGACCGCGATGCCCGCCTTGCGCTCGCCTGAGGTGTGCGGGCCCGCCGGCCACCAGATCGTGGTGCCGGGCACATGGACGAATTCCACCAGCCGGCCCCGCGTCGTGGTCCAGATGCCGTGCAGCAGCGACAGCGCGATGCCGACCGCGACGCCTTGCTCGATCGGCAGCACGATGATCGCGGCTGCCGTCGCCACCACCAGCAGGAATTCGTAGAACGACTGGCTGAAGATCATGACGATCTGCGCAACGCGGATGATGCGCAGCGCCACGAACAGCAGCACGCCGCCGAGCGCGGCGTCGGGCACGTGCTGCAGCAGCGTCGCACCGAAGGCGAGCAGCGCGAGCACGATGGCGGCGGCAAACAGCCCCGCGAGCTGCGTGCGGCCGCCGGTCTCGGATACGATACCGGTTCGCGGCGGGCTGGCATTGACCGGAAACGCGCCGAACAGACCGGCCAGCAGGCTGCCGGCACCGGCGCCGAGGAAGTCACGATCGACGTCGGCCGGCTTGTCCGGATCGGACAGGAACGAGCGCGTGGTCGCCGCGGTCTGCACCATCACGACGACGGCGATCAGGATCGCGAGCGACAGCAGCTTGATCCACCGCTCCGGTGCGATGTCCGGAAATGACGGTTTTGGCAGCGTACCCGGCACGGTGCCGACCACCTTGACGCCCTTGCTTTCGAGATGGCCGGCGATCACGGCGATGGTGGCCACGACGAGCCCGATCAGCGCGCCCGGAATCCGCGCGCTGATCTTCTCCGATCCGGCGACCAGCGCCAGCACGCCAAGCCCGATTGCCAGCGTGTAGACATTGGTCTGGTCGATCTTCTCGGCGAGCACCCCGAGCTTGTAGAGCGTCGGCCCATCCGGCGTGGTCAGGCCGAGCACGCCCGGCAGCTGCGAGACCAGGATGTGGACCGAAATGCCGGCGAGGAAGCCCACCGTCACCGGCGTCGACAGCAGATTGGCGATCCAGCCGAGCTTGAACAGGCTGCCGGCGATCATGATCACGCCGACCATCAGCGCCAGCGCCATCGCGAGCGCCTGATAGTCCGGTGAGCCCGCGGTCGCCATCAGCGCCAGCCCGCCGGCGAAGATCGGCGTGATCGTGGAATCGGCGCCGCAGGACAGGAATCGGTTGGCGCCGAACATCGCAAAGCCGAGCGAGCCGGCCATGAAGGCAAAGAAGCCGATTTGCGGCGAGAAGCCGCCGAGCCGCGCGGTCGCCATCTGCTCCGGGATCGCGATCGCCGCCAGCGTCAGTCCCGCGATCAGGTCTCCGGGCAGATTGCCGGGCCGGAAGCCGGCCAGTGAACGGAAGATCGGCCAAGGAGAATGGCTCGGGGAATGGGGCGCGGGGGTTTGGGCCATCGGTCTCCGACTCACCTGGCGGCGAAGGGTCGGGAAGTGTCCGCCATTGCCTGGCCAAAAGCCAGCGGCGTCGTACGCTGCGCGGTTGCGAAGCGCGACGAGACTCTACGGAGCGCGCGGTTCGGTGATCGCCTTGCGGATCGCCGCGAGCGGGGCCGTGTCGTCGAAGCCGACGGTGTCGCCCTGCATCTTCACGCCGAGGTCTCGCCATAGCGCGGCAAGATCCGGCGTCACCGGCTTTGGCCCCATCTCGTCGTGCAGGCGCGTCAACACCTCGCCGCCGACGGCATGATCGGCGGTCGACAGCACGCGCGCGAGCGTCCAGTCCTTCTCGTGGTTGCCGCCAGCGGCCAGCACGCCGCGCATCGCATCCTGCAATCCGAGCCGGTTGCCGGTGCGCTTGCGGATCTCGATATCGGCGAGCAGGCAGAACAGCGCGCCGCCCCAATACTTGCGGCCCCAGGTGTCGGTGTTGTCGAGCCCCTGGTCGCCGGCTTGCGGCAGCCCTTTCGGCATGTCGCGCAACATCGCCTGCCAGATCTCCCGCGCGGTGAGGTCGCCGGCCTGCACGCGGGCCACCGGCTCGATGTAGACCGCGAGCCCTTCGGACAGCCAGGCGTAGCGATCGTCGAGATCGGGCAGGGCAGTGTGCACCATCTCGTGCACCATGACCCAGTCCCGCTTCAGGTCGTCCTCGCTCGCCTCGCGGCCGATCAGTATCCGGATCGCCGCACCGCGATAGCCCCAGGTGGTGCCGCCGCGCACCCGCGGGCCGTCGACCGGGACCAGCAGCAGGCGCAGCGACTGCACCGGGAAATGTCCATAATAGGTGGAGACGGCCCTCGCCGACATCTTCACCCAGTCGAAAATCTTCTCCTTCGGCAGCGCCATTTCGCCGGGCGCGAAGCCGACATGGATGGTCGCGCCGCCGACCTCGAGGTCGGTCTTCGGCAATTTGTCGAACGCGTCATACGGCATGCGGTCGCCGCGCATGAACTCGGACTGCGCCGCGACATGACACGACGCGATGCCGATGATGATGATCGCGACGAGCATCGCCGCGGCGATCAGGCGATATGTCGGGATGCTCCTCACCGCGCTTCGCCGCCGCTGGCGACCCTCTATCCGTGGACGGACGCTGCCGCCAGAAGTCCTGCCGTGATCCACCCGTGCAGATAGGTCGCGCCACGCGCCGCCGCATTGTCGGGATCGTCATAGGTCGCGAGCATCTCGCAGAGCACGCCGAACGGAATGCCAGTGCTGGCTTCATCCCACATCATCGCTTCCTCGGCGGGCAGCTCGCGGAACATCGGCGTGGTGTCCTGGCGCCAGACCAGCAGGCGCGACGGCTCGGCAAGCGTCTCCGCTTCAGGAGGCGTCTCGTCGTTTTTCAGCGCCATCCAGATCGCCGCCGCATTGGTCGAGTGATCGCGCCGGGCCGCGCTCGGATGCGGCTGGAACACCAATCCGTTCCAAAGCTCCGGTGCAAATCCCGCCATCGCCTCCAGGGCAAGCACGCTGCCTTCGCGGGCGTCGAAGGCGTCATTCAAGGCCTTTTCCAGCGCCGCCAGATCGGCCAGCACCGGATGCTGGCGGTAAGGTTCGGTGGACGTCAGGAAATCCGGCAATCCTTGCGAGAACCAGCGCAGGTTCGGATCCTCGGACGGCCGTGCCTTGACATAGGCGTAGCCCATGTCGTCGAACGTCTCGTCGCCGAGATAGCGATGCAGCAGTTCATGGTCGTTGCGGAGAGCCTCGACCAGCCGCGATCCATAGGCATAGCGGTAGACGCCGAACAGCGTCTCGCGCTTCTCTCGCGGGCTGTCGAGGATCTCGCCCAGGATATGGTCGTCGCCGCTCAGGATCGCGTTCTGGAAGGCGCTCTGCTGGCGGGCGAAGTCGCTCATGCGGCGGGGACGCCCGCGGGCAGAACCTGCTCCGCGATCGCGCGGGTCCGTTCGACCTCGCGCAGCAACTCGTCGAGCGGCGGGATGTTGTCGTCGCGCTCGATCATGGTCGAGACGCGGCCGAACCGCTTCAACGCCGCCACATAAAGCTCCCAGACATCATCGCACACCGGATGGTCGTGGGTGTCGATGATATGCGTCCCCATATGGCTGTGGCCCGCCATGTGGAATTGCACCACGCGATCGGCCGGAATGCCGTTCAGGAAGGCCATCGGATCGTAGCCGTGGTTGAAGGCGCTGACATAGACATTGTTGATGTCGAACAGCAGCCAGCAGCCGGAACGGCGCGACAGTTCCGAGAGGAATTCCCACTCCGTCATCTCGGAATTGCTGAACTGCACATACGTCGAGACGTTCTCGAGCACGATGGCGCGGCCGAGGAAATCCTGCACCAGCTGCACGCGGCTGACGACGTGATCGAGCGCCTCCTTCGTGTAGGGGATAGGCAACAAATCGTGCAGGTTCTTGCCGTGGACGCCGGTCCAGCACAGATGGTCCGACAGCCATTTCGGCTGCACCCGCGTTGCGAGGTCCTTGAGACCCTGCAGATAGGCGAAATTCGGCGGCGCGGTGGAGGCGATCGATAGCGAGACGCCGTGCATCACCACGGGGTAGCGCTCGCAGATCCGGTCGAGGATGCGCAGCGGCTGGCCGCCCGGCAGCATGTAGTTCTCGCTGATCACTTCGAACCAGTCGATCGGCGGAGTGCCGTTCAGGATCTCGTCGTAATGCTGCGCGCGCAGGCCGAGGCCGAAACCGAGGAAGGACGGCTTGGCCGATTGCATCGGCCGTTCCCGTTGCGGTGTCGGCGTGTCCGGCAATCGGCTTGCGACGTTCATGGCGTCCCCGCGCTGCGGACGCCGTGACTGCGGCGCCTCGCGTGCAAAACTATCATGGAAACGAGGCCCGGCCTACGCCGGGCCCCGCCTCGATCGATGCAATCAGGCCGGCTCGAACTTGCCCTTGGCGGCGGAGCATTGGTCCTTGGTCATGGACGAGAAGCCCTGACCCTTGCAGGCATTCTGGCCCTTGCAGGCGTGGTTGCCGCCCTTGCAGGCGCTCTGGCCCTTGCAGGCATTGGCGCCGATGCACTTGCCTTCGCCCGCGGCGTGGGACGGCGTCGACACGACGGCGCCGGCGAGGAACAGCGTGGCTGCGGCAGCGGCAAGTGCGGTTCCGGACTTGGTCATCTTCATGAGCGTTTCCTTGTGCAGTTGGTTGAAGAATGGTTGGAAGGTGCGTCGTCCGCCGGATGCGTTCGGCAGGGCTGCACCGAAAAGAACTGCACGGTCCGCCCTCGCTATGCGACAGACGGACCCTGCTGTTCGATGAAGAAAAGCCCGGTGCGTGAGCCGGGCCTTCCTCGGCGGTCGTCGATGCGATCAGCCCTTGACGAACTTGCCGCCGGCCGCGTTGCACTGCTTCTCGGAAGTCATCGAGAAGCCGGTGCCCTTGCACGCATTCAGGCCCTTGCAGGAATTGCCGCCGCCCTTGCAGGCGCTCTGGCCCTTGCAGGCGTTGCCGGCCATGCACTTGCCCATGGCGGCTTGCGCGGACGTCGAGCCGGTCGTGACCACGGCGCCGGCGATGAACAGGGTGGCGGCAGCGGCCGCGAGCGTAGCACCGGACTTGGAATTCAACTTCATGACGATCTCCTCAATGGTTGTTTGAACGACGACTAATGTGACGCCGTGAGCATCCGATGATCGTTCGACCCCAGACCGCACAACGAATGGTCGGAGAGCCATCAGATCGTGCCGGGACCGGAAGGGCCTGGGACATGAGTGCTCGTCCGAATCCAGCTACGAGGCGTCAGGCGATTTGGTTACAGCGGTTCAAAAGAAAATTTTGTTCTGAGGTGGTTCGGGACCCGACCCATATCAAAAACCGCGTCGGGTGGAGCATTTCGTTGCGCGCTGCCGACCGCTTCGCTGCACTGCACGGTTCGTATTTTAGTCAGTTTTGCGCCGCGCGCGCCGGCTTCAGCCGGGCCATTTGCGCGACGTTCGCCTTCAGTTCTTCGGCATCGAAGGCCGGGAACGAGCAGATGCGGTTGCTGCAGGCAAACGCCGCGGGTTCGCCGAGATCCGGATATTCGACGTCCGGGTTGGGCAGCTTGCCCTCACGCGGGTCGAGCCATTCCAGCCGCTTGTAACGGGCGGGCAGCGCGCGCGCGATGGCATGCAGCGCCTGCGCGCGCCCGTCATCCTTGTGTCCGACGATCGTGATGTGCGTCGGCTCGAGCGCGAGTTCGTCGTCGGCGAGCAGCACGCCGGGCAGCGGGCGCGGCATCTCGGTGGACGCGCCGCTGAGATAACGCATCGCGTGCGAGGCCTGCTCGCGCATGCGGTCGTCGCCATAGTAGCGATTGAGCAGGTTCAGGAAGCGTGCCACCTGGATCTGGTCGTCGATCAGCTTGGCTGGCTTTGCGAACACACCGGCGTTTCCCTCCGAGGTCTTCGAGGTGAAGAATCCGCCGGCCTCGTCACGGAAGCTCGCGACGAAGTCGCCGGCCTTCGCCGCCGCGGTCAGCCAGTCGCGATTGCCGGTCGCGGCGTAGAGGTCGAGGAAGGCCTGGCCCATCGCGACGCTGTCGCCGAGGAACGGTCCGCCGCGATCCTTATCGCCGTGCCGGAAGCCGCCGTCCGGCAGCGCCCGGTTGGCGAGCACCCATTTCGCCGCGCGCTCGGCGACAGCGAGCGTCTTCGGATCGTTGGTGACGTCATAGAAGGCCGCGAGGCCCGAGATCGCCCAGCCATTCTCGCGGGCATATAGATTCGTGTCGATGCGGGGCAGGCCGAGCTTGCGGCGCTCCGCGTCAGCCAGCGCATAGTATGTGTGGCCGTCGGTGTCGTGATTGAGATCGGCGTCCTGGCTGACATAGAAGGCGCCATCCGGGCTCAGCAGGAAGCCGGTCAGATAGCGCTCGACGTCGCGTGCTGCAGCGAGGTATTTCGGATCCTTCCACTGCGCATAGGCCTGGCTGTACTGCCGCAGATATTGCGACTGGAACGAGATGATCTTCTCGAAATGCGGATGGGTCCAGGAGCCGGCTTCCGAGTACTGGTACACGCCGCCCCACACCGGATCGATCAGCGCGATCGCGGCGTCGAGGGTCTGCTTCGCCCGCCTGGTGGCCACGGCATCGCCGGTTTCGGCGCGGCTGAATGCCAGGTCGAGGCTGTCGGCGTCGATATATTTCTGGTTCTCACCCCAGCCGCCGAGCTTGTCATCGTAGGAATCGTCGAAAGTCTTGGTCAGTTCGGCGCGCTGGGCCTTGCTGAGATACGCCGAGGTCGCCGGCTTGACCGCAAAGGCCTCGCCGACCGACGGACCCGGCGACGGATCGTCGATCACGGCCTTGAGCAGCGACTGCATCCGCTCCGGCTCGATATAGCCCCTGATCTTCGCGATCTCGGTGCCGTCAGGCGCGAACACGATGGTCGCAGGCCAGCCCCAGTCGCCATAGCGGCTGGAGAGATCCGGATTGGCATCCTGGTCGACGCGAACCGGGAGATATTTTTCTGACAGCAGCGCCTGCACTTTCGGATCGGCGTAGGTGGTCTTCTCCATCACATGGCACCAATGACACCACACCGCTTCGAGATCGAGGATGACGAAGCGCTTCTCGGCCGCGGCCCGTGCGAACAGATCGTGGCTCCAGCCGCTCCATGCGGGCGCCTCCGCCGCAAGCACCGGGGATGAGGTCAGAACGGCAAGGAGAGTGGCAAGACGAACCAGTTTCATGGCGGCTCCGGCAAGCGCGAGGTCATCCGAGCTACGCGCCGGCGCGGGCCGCGGCTCGCGCTGTCACGGAATTGTGAGCCGGACGCTCAGGTCGGCGCCTTCTGGCCGGCCGTCAGGTTGACCAGCATGCGATCCAGCGAGGCGGCGCCGGGACCGGCGAT
>CALRXG020000258.1:0-9860 GCA_943372075.1 Bordetella parapertussis
CATGAATGGCCATGCCTGAAATGACATGGCATCTCGACGCCGTCCAAGGTCTGGGCGGCATCCGGCCGAAAGGCCAACACCTGGAGGTACCACACATGGTGGACGTACCAAGCAAGGAAGGCTCTCTGTCGGGGCTGACCGAATCGGAGGCAAGGGAATTCCATAGCATCTTCATGACGAGCTTTGTGATCTTCACCGCGATCGCGGTCGTCGCGCACATTCTCGCCTGGATGTGGCGTCCTTGGCTGCCGGGCCCCGGTGGATACAAGGCGGCGATGGAGGGGGCAACCCACTACGCCAGCATCGTCATTTCCTACCTGACATAGCAAGGAGAAGACTATGTGGCGCTTGTGGCTCCTGTTCGACCCCCGCAGAACGCTGGTTGCTTTGTTCACGTTCCTGTTCGCGCTGGCCTTGGTGATTCACTTCATCTTGCTCAGCACGAGCAGGTTCAACTGGCTGGAAGGACCGCGTCCGGCAAAGACGTCGTCCATCTCCGAACCGGCGACACCGCTCAAGCTCGGCTAGACGAGCTCGACGACAACAACGGGAGGCGGACGAAAACGGACGACAGATCCGTTTCGCCCGCTCCCCAATTCGAGACAACGAGGCTGCTTCGTTAGCATCGGAGGAATGAGCGATGGCCTTGCTCAGCTTTGAACGCAAATATCGCGTCCGCGGCGGGACCCTGATTGGCGGCGACCTTTTCGATTTCTGGGTTGGACCGTTTTACGTCGGCTTCTTCGGTGTCACGACGATCTTCTTCACATTCGTCGGGGTAGCCCTGATCCTCTATGCCGCATCGCTCGGACCGACCTGGAACCTTTGGCAGATCAGCATCAATCCACCGGATGCGAAGTATGGCTTGTCGCTGGCGCCCCTCGCGGAGGGCGGCTTTTGGCAGTTGATCACCGGGTGCGCATTGGGCGCCTTCATCTCATGGGCGCTGCGCGAAGTGGAGATCTGCAGGAAACTTGCGATCGGCTATCACGTGCCATTCGCCTTCAGTTTCGCGATTTTCGCCTACTTCACGCTCGAGGTAATTCGGCCCGTGCTGATGGGCTCGTGGAGCTACGGGTTTCCCTACGGGATCATCTCCCATCTCGATTGGGTCTCCAACACCGGCTACCAGTTCGGCAACTTCCATTACAACCCCGCGCACATGGTCGCGATTACGTTCTTCTTCACGACATGCCTTGCGCTCGCGTTGCACGGATCGCTGATCCTGTCGTCGACGAATCCGGGGCGTGGCGAGGTGGTCAAGTCACCCGAGCACGAGAACACCATGTTCCGCGACTTGCTGGGTTATTCGATCGGCACGCTCGGAATCCACCGCCTTGGCCTCTTCCTGGCGCTGTCGGCAGTATTTTTCAGCGCCGTATGCATCGTGATCAGCGGACCGGCTTGGCTGCGGCCTGAGGGGGCGGCCTGGTCGGACTGGTGGGAGTGGTGGCGCAGCGTCCCGATCTGGTCGCCGCATTGAAATCCGGGAGGGCAACATGGCTGAATATCAGAACATCTTCACGCAGGTCCAGGTTCGGAGCCCGATCTATCCAGGTATCCCTCTGCAGCCGGGAACATGGGTGCGCATCGGCAAGGGCGGCTTCAACTATTGGTTCGGCAAGCTCGGCGACGCCCAGGTCGGCCCGATCTATCTGGGATTTCTCGGTCTTGCCTCGCTGATGTTCGGCTTTGTTGCGATCGAGATCATCGGTCTCAACATGTTGGCTTCGGTGAACTGGAGCCCGCTTGAATTCATCAGGCAATTCCCCTGGCTTGCCTTGCAGCCGCCTGCGCCCGAGTACGGGCTGCAGATATTCCCGCCGCTGCAGGAAGGTGGCTGGTGGCTGATGGCCGGGTTCTTCCTGACCACGTCGATCCTGCTGTGGTGGACGCGAACTTATCGGAGGGCTCGCGCGCTTGGTCTCGGTACCCACGTCTCATGGGCCTTTGCGGCGGCGATCTGGCTCTATCTTGTTCTCGGATTCATTCGGCCGCTGTTGATGGGGAGCTGGAGCGAGGCCGTGCCGTTCGGCATTTTCCCGCACCTCGACTGGACCAACAATTTTTCCATCACGCACGGCAACCTGTTCTACAATCCTTTCCATATGCTTTCGATCGCCTTCCTGTACGGCTCGGCGCTGCTGTTTGCGATGCATGGCGCAACGGTGCTTGCGATCAGCCGCTACGGTGGCGAACGCGAGATCGAACAGATCGTCGACCGCGGGACGGCGTTCGAACGTGGCGCATTGTTCTGGCGCTGGACGATGGGGTTCAACGCGACGGCGGAATCGATCCATCGCTGGGCGTGGTGGTTTGCAGTGCTTTGCCCCTTGACCGGCGGCATCGGTATCCTACTCTCGGGCACGGTCGTCGATAACTGGTTCGACTGGGGCGTCAAGCACGGCCTGGCGATGCCGCGGTAGGCCGGTAATGCTCGAGGGGGGCTTATGCTCGAACGAGCCGATATGGCTGGAGATTCGCTGCGTCCTGCCGATCTCCTGGACGCGCTGAGAGAGCGGACGAAGGGGCTCCACACGCAGGCCGAGCGATCCGGCACGGTCGCGGACATTTTGCACGGCCGCGCGACGCGCGCAGACTACGTCCTGATGTTGCGTAACTTGCTGCCGGTCTATCGCGAACTGGAACGGAAGCTGGCCGACCGTTCCGGTTCTCGGGCTCTCTGCGGTGTCGCGCGCGTCGAGCTCGAACGGGCAACGGCCATCGCGTATGATCTCGATCGTCTCTTTCCCGATTGGCCTACCTTGGCGGTTCTGCAGGCTACGCGAGACTATGTGTCTGCGATCGAAGCTGCATCGGTCGGTGACGGATCGCGGCTGATCGCCCACGCCTATGCCCGCTACCTCGGAGACCTGAGCGGCGGACAGATACTCAAGCGCCTGTTGCAGCGATCGCTCGATCTTCCGTCCGGAGCGCTCTCGTTTTTTGAGTTTGAGGCGATCGGCGATATCCCGGCATTCAAGGCGGAGTATCGCGCTGCGATCAACCGAGCCGGTGATGAAGTCGGCGATTTTGACGCCGTGGTGGAGGAGGGGGCGCGGGCTTTCGAGTTGAATATCGCCCTGTCGACGGCTTTACAGGCGACGAACGCAACTCGTTAGCTCTCCGAACGCGAGGTGTGCCACACCAGATGCTCCAGGATGTCGAGCGTCCGGCTCGTCGAGCTCCGAATGCTGTCGAGCATCTCGGGCATCCGGCTGATCTCGGCGCCATGTGTCACCTCGAGCGCGGCAAGCTGGGCGTTTTCGACCGCCGATGCCGCCAGCTCCTGGAACAGGATATTCGCAGTCGAATCGAGTCTGAGGCTGGGCCGCCTGACGCTGGTAATGTCGTCCTGGAAGCGCGTGCGCGCGGTTTCGGCGGCCTTGCGATCGCTGAGGTCGGAAAAAATCAAGACAAAGCCGAGTACTCGATCATGTTGGCCGATCACCGGATCGGCCCGCACCATCAACGAGCGTGGCTGCGCCCCCTTGTTGTCGATTTGCAGTTCTCCACGCCAGCTTCGTTTGTTGCGCAAGAGGTCATCGAGGCTCGCGCGGTATTCAGCGGGCGACGCAAAGTAGCTGCCGAGATCTCGCAGGTGAGGCAGGTGCGGGTGCGAAGCACGCAGCTGCTGCTCGAATGCCTCGTTCAAAAGCAGGATTCGCCCCTCGACGTCGGCGATGATGACAGGTTGCTCGGAACGGATGACCTGGCGGCTGATCGTTTCAAGCTGGTCTTGCGCGATCACCATGCGCACGGAGCGAAGCTGGAGGGCGACGTCGGCGACAGTCTCGCCGATCATGCGCGCTGAGGAGATTTCCGCGAGCGACCATGCGTCGGACTTGCCTTCGACCAATTGATGCCATTGCGCGAAGGAGCGTCGTGGCGACAGGTCAGACGGATCGTCACCGATGATGACGGCCTTCAATGGATCGCCGCCCCAGGTCACCGTCGTTATTCGCTCCGGCCTGAACCAGATCAGATATTCGCCCGTGCTGGCCGATAGCGGCGCAGCGACCAGGCCGCTGGCCACGGAGCGGATATCCA
Source organism: Bordetella parapertussis (assembly GCA_943372075.1). Classification (GTDB taxonomy): domain Bacteria; phylum Pseudomonadota; class Alphaproteobacteria; order Rhizobiales; family Xanthobacteraceae; genus Bradyrhizobium. The sequence goes on from CALRXG020000258.1 coordinate 4,051, forward strand.
TGAAAGCTGGCTCGTCGATCGTCAGCGAAGCCGTCACGATGTTCTCGAGCGCAGAGCCGGATCTGTCCTTGCGTCTGCCGTCGAGCCAGGTGCCGATCTCGCGGATCCGCTGCGTCCCCGGTACATCGCCGACTGTCGTGACCTGGCCTTCGAACAACAGGGCTGCGCCTGACGCCGACAGCGGTTGAAGGAGCGACTGCGTGCCGTCGAACAACGCCGTCTGCCAGTTGCCGTCGCGTGAGACGGCCTCGATCAAGCGCTGCTCGAGCCGGCGAACGACCAATTCGGACTGGCTTTGGGCGAAGCTTTCGAGAGCGGCGATCCGGATGGCGCAAGCTTCCGCAAGCGCCTCACAGACCGCGCGGATATCGAATGAAACGAAGCGGGGTTCGTAGTGATGGCAGGCCACCAGTCCCCATAGTCGATTGCACACCATCAAGGAGCAAACCAGCGTAGCTCCGACGCCCATGTTCTGCAGATATTTCTGATGGATCGGCGACATGCTACGCAGGCAGCTCAAAGACATGTCGAGATCGCGCCCGTTGAGCGGAGAAAGCCGCGGCTGCAGCGGTACTGGCGCGTAGTTGACGTCAACGAGAAGACGAACGCGGTTACGTTCATAGAGCCGGCGCGCGATCTGCGGGATATCGGAGGCCGGATAGCGGTTACCCAAGAATGCCTCGAGATCGGACCTTCGCCGCTCCGAAAACACCTCGCCATGGCCTTCTTCGTCGAAGCGATAGACCATCACCCGGTCGTAGCCGGTGATTTCCTTGAAGATGGCCGCTGTCTCGTCGCAGAGCCCACGCAACGAGGATGAGGATGTGATGCGATGAAAAGCACCGTCGAGCGCTGGTGCTGGGTTTCCTGACGGTTTCGCGGGCTCGAGCTCGATAATCAGGCCGCCATTAGCGGGACGGTGGATGATGCAATCGAACTTCTGTTGCGGGCTACCGAGACTGCAGCGCACTGTCATTGGCATTGAATGCAGCGGCTCTCCCAAATGCGGGAGGATTTGCAGCAGCAGGTTACCGTCGAGTTCGGACAGCGCACGGCCGACGATCGGGTTGATCTTGAGAAACTCGGCAGCATTGGCGCTAGCCTGAATAATGATGTTCTCCGGCTCCTGCACAACGAGCAGCACGCCGTGCGGCTGAATCGACCCGGCGAGATGAATCTGTTCGCGCTCGCAATTCGCAAGCGTCGCTTGCCCGAAGGCGGGCGATGCCAGAGGGACCGAGGTCAACTAACCCCCCTTACTGTTCCTCACTATCTGGTTCTTTTTCGTTGAGATTATACCGGTCAAGTTTGGCGTAAAGACTCTGACGACTCAAGCCGAGGATTTCCGCGGCGGTCGTCCGGTTCCCGTTCGCCAGTTGCAGTGCAGCGCGGATGTAATGCTGCTCGACCACCCCAACGGTGCTCTTGACGAGCTTGCGCAACGGCGTCTTGCCGACAGTCTCATTCATGGATGCCAGTGCGGTCCGCAAGCTGTCGCTTTCCGGACTCGATGACAGGCGACGCGCGACGTTTCTTAGCACCACTGCAATGCGCTTGTCGGCGCCCTGGTCATAACCTGACGCGGAGACTTCGATCTCCGTTTCTGTGCCGAGCTCGCCCTGTACGGTCGTCGACAACAGGCGGACAACGCCGTGCCGCCGCACGTTCGCGATCAGCACGCCGGCGTCGGCGCCGGGCCGTGTCAGCCATCGGTTCAGATTTTCGTCGACGAGGGCATCCTTTGATCCGATCTCGACGAGCTCCGTAAAGGCGCGATTGACGCGCTTAATCGCTCCGTTGTCGTCGATGATCGCAACCGCGTCGGGCAATTGATCGATCAATCCATCCAGGCCGTCATGCTCGGGAGTAACGGCGCCCGCGGACTTCCCGCTCGGAGTCATCCGTAGCAGAAAAACCGGCGCGGTCTCGTTCGTCATCAGCGAGCCTCGCAGCATCCAGGGCGTAGCGTCTTCGCCGAGATGGATGACGATGCCGGGCGCCTTTCCCTGGTCGCGGACCCGTCGCAGCATGAGCTCGATCGGCTCCCGGTCCTTGGCTGCAATTTCCTCGCGGAAGTCGCGCCCGATCAGACCTTCTCTGCGTCGGGTTGAAGCCGAGAGCGCTGTCGTGGCAGTCCGGTTGGCCTCCACGATCTTCAAATCGGCGACTTTTGCCAACAGCACAGCTTCGTTGGAGTCCTCGATCACGACCCGGTAGCGTGTCTCGATCTCTCGCAATTTCCAGTAATCGCGCTCGATGGTCTGCTGGGCAGAAATCAGCCGAGCCTGCAATTCGGCTACGGCTTGCAGGTTTTTCCCAATAGCGAGCATTCCTGCACGACCGCCAAGAAGAACGGTCGTGAATTCCATCGGAAGTTCGAGGCCGCTGGGAAACTTCTGCGTAATCTGTCGGAATGCCGAGATGCCGGTGCGTTGCGTGTCCTGCATCATGCGGTGGATCTTTTCTCCCGCAGCGCCGACGACCTCGGTCCACGGCCGGCCAAGCCAGTCGTCAATATTCTCCTTGGACATCGATGCAGATAACGTCGCCTCGCGGATGACGCCGTCCATGTCCAGAAGCAATGTCACATCCGGTTGAGGATTCCCGAACTCCGACATGCCGTCCTTGCATCCAATTTGGTTTGGGTCGGTGGACTGCGCTGAAATTCCGCGTTGTTAACCAGGCAGTAAGAAAGCTAACGCGTTGAGACTCCAGCCGAACTACCTATGGTTAGCTCACGTAGTCAGGGTTCTGTCAAGTCCTATTTACGATCTGGGTCAGTGGGGCCCGAAATGCGAGATATTTCGGCGCGGCGGGTGAATTATTGAACTAAATGAGCGCTCCTGCGTAGTACCAAGTGACAAGACGTATTTACAATTTCCATTGTTAATACATCATAACGGGATTGAACAGCAAAGCGGGAGCGAAATGTGGCTATTGGAAAGGCGGCACTCATCGCGACAACGGTTGTGTTTGCGTGGTCGGGCAAAGCTCTCGCGGCGGGTGAATCCGCGGGCGGCGACCCAGCGAAGGGCGAGCAAATCTTCAAGCAATGCATGACGTGCCACCGGATCGGCCCCGATGCCAAGAATATGGTGGGGCCGGTTCTGACGGGTGTCATTGGCCGGCAATCCGGCACGGCACCGGGCTTTGCCTATTCCGACCTGAACAAGCATGCGGGTGAAAACGGGCTCGTCTGGAGCGAAGATTTGATCTTCCAGTATCTCCCCGACCCGAACGCCTTCCTCAAGAAATTCCTGACCGACAAGGGCAAGGCTGACCTGGCAACTGGAACGACCAAAATGACGTTCAAGCTTGCCAATGAGCAGCAGCGCAAGGACGTCATTGCCTACATCAAGACGTTCTCCGACAAGAAGTAAGTCTCGTCTCGAGACACGGGCGTGGTCAGCGCCAGCGATGCCGGAGATCGGCAACGTTGGCGAGGCCCGCAGCGGCCAGGCAAGCCGTGTACCAAGGCCACGCATAATTGCTCAGCGCGAGCCTCAAGGCGAGCAAGAGTAGAGCGCCCGCAAGCAAATTCGGCAATAGCGCGGCCGGCGCAATTCCGCGGTGCGTCTTTTGCCAATAGAGCGTCAAGGCAACACTTTCGGCCGCGACGATGACAAGGACCAGGTCGACCAAGTGGGCGCTCTCGAGGAATGCGATCATCAGTCGATCAACCCTGTCAGGCTGCGCGGACGAGGCCGGTCAAATGTGCGATGTTCTTGAAGAATATCCTTACATGTGACAGCGGTTTGGCGCGCACCAACGCCTTGTTCATGTAGGCGTCCCATGTGAGCCGTTGTACATCCTGATCTCTGCAGATCGCGACGAAGCGTTCGCGTCTGTTGTCGTTGCTGTACCAGTAGGTCTGCATCAGGCCGAGCATCCAGAACACGCCGCCATGCGCACGCATGAACTCCTTGCGCGCGCGGCCGAGTTCGCGGGCATCTCCGGAGAGCAGGAAACGATGAACCGCATTCGCTGCCATCCGTCCACTTGCCATCGCGTAATAGATGCCTTCGCCGGATGCCGGGGCAACAACGCCGGCCGCGTCGCCCGCGACGACGACATCGCGGCCGTTGTCCCAGCGCTTCAGCGGTTCGAGCGGAATCGGCGCGCCCTCGCGTCGCAACGTCTCAACCTGATCGAGGCCCCGTGCTTGCCGCAACTCGCCGACCGAGCTGCGCAAGGAGAATCCCTTGCGCGCGCTGCCGGTGCCGATGCTCGTGGTCGCGCCATGCGGGAAGATCCAGCTGTAAAAATCGGGTGACAGCTTCCCTCGATAGATCACGTCGCATCGGGCGCCATCGAACGATGCGTGGCCCTGCCCTGGTGAACGCACGATCTCGTGATACGCGAAGACGTAGCGGACCTTGTCGGCGCCAGGAATGCATTGGCGAGCGACTGTCGACACCGCGCCATCGGCGCCGATCACCGCACGGGCACGAATTGCGTACAGCTTTGTTGCGCCATCTGCTTTGCGTGTCTGGTAGCGCACGACGGCAACGCCGTCAGGATCGTGTCCCAGTTCTTGGTACGTGCCGATGCAGCGCGCAGCACCGGCCTGTGCAGCTCGTGCCCGCAACCATTCGTCAAACGCGTCGCGATCGACCATGCCGACGAAGCCGCCGTCGATCGGCATGTCGACCTGCCTGTCGGACGGCGACACCATCCGTGCCGAGGAGATGCGGGCAACAAGTAGCTCGTCGGCGATATCGAATTCGGCAATCAACCGCGGGGGTATCGCTCCGCCACAGGGTTTGATGCGGCCGGCACGATCGAGCAGCAGCACGTCGTATCCCCGGCGAGCGAGATCGTGTGCCGCCGTGGCGCCCGCCGGGCCGCCCCCGATCACCACGATGTCGAATGTCTTGCTGTCCATCATGATCATGCACTGCGGTTGGCGACGTTCGCCGGAAGCTCCAGCACCCGATGCGCGCTTGCGGGCTTGCTGATCCAGATCGCGAGGTAGGCGGCGACAATGAAGAGGGCGCCTTCCGTCGCGAAGACGATGGAATAGGCCAGCGAGCTCGAGGACAGAATGCTGCGAGCACAATCGCTGGCCAAAGCGCCAAGGAATCCGCCAATCCCGAACGAGATCGCTTGCGAAGCGCCCCATAGCCCCATCCTGGTCCCCTCGCGGTCGCGGTGGCCGGCATCGACCAGATTCATCATCGCGCCAATGGCTGCGATCGCATAGACGCCGTTGGTCATGCCGAGCGCCAGGACCGAAGCGCGCAGTGGCCAGCCCGGTCCGACCAGGGCCGCGAACGCAAGGCTGAAGAGTGCAAGAGCCGAGGCCGCGCAGCCGCCCACGATCCACGACGTTGTCCGCGCTCGCCATGACGGCAGCACGGCGTTGATAATCGGCACCAGCAGCATGCCGATCAGGGCACCGCCGTGCTGGACGCCGGATAGCCGCGTGGTCTCGCCAGGTGTCATGGCGAAGACGGCGCCGGCGAACGGCTCGAGAATGAGATCCTGAGCGCTGTAGGCCAGCATCGACACAAAGATGAAGATTGCAAAGCGGCGGACCTGAGGCTCGGACCAGATCGTGGTCAAACCGCTCATAAACGACGGTTCAGGTGATACCGTTCGCGGATCTGCTGGCGGCCACGGTCCTTCGATGCGCCAGACACTCGCCAGTGTGAGCAACATCGCGATGACCGATACCGCCGACGATACCGCAACCAGCCTGGTGCCCGAGTAAGGGTCCAAGGCGTAACCGGCCATCGCCGTGGTCAGGATGAAACCAGCGATCATCAAGATCCAGGCGATCGATGCGGCGGTGCTGCGCCGTGACGGGT
>CALRXG020000259.1:0-9850 GCA_943372075.1 Bordetella parapertussis
GGCAAATAGTCGAGCAGCGACGGCTCCTTCAAATTGATGTCGAAGCAGACCACGTCGCCGTTCTTCAGCAGCAGGAATTCCGCAAGCAGCCGCGCGATCAGCGTCTTGCCGACCTGCGGGCGGGGCGAGCAGATGATGTAGACGGGCGTCGATGACATCGCCCGCTATATCAGGCCAATTTTCCGCTCAATCCAGCCCCAACGCGGCCGCAGCCGCGACTATTTTTCGCCCTTGGCCGACTTGGCGCCGACCAGATCGGTCAGCTTGATCCGGTCGTACTCGCTCCAGACATTGGCGAGCCAGTGCCGGACATAACCGCGCAGCACGAAGGAGTAGTTGGCGGCGTCGTCGTTGATGCCCTTGTTGGCGACGAATTTCAGGAACGGCACCGAGGAGACCTCGACCTGCTCATAGGCCATTTCGTTGAGCTTGGGGATCGTGAGGTCGGTCGCATCCTTGATGCGGTGGAAGTAGGAGTTGTAGGTCGCCTGGTCCCACTGGAAGAACTGGGTGTCGTTGATGAAGTTCTTCACCAGGAAGTACTTCGCGCCGGTCATGAAGCCGGCGGTCTCGGCGATCTCGTCGAGCGAGGCGATCGAGGGGCCAAGGATGTGGAACACGGCGAAGGTGATCTGGCCGGAGCGCGCCGCATCGAGGAAGCCGATGTCGCGCAGCGAGGCCAGCGCGGGCGACAGCAGGCCGGCGCGGACGTCGATCACGGTGACGGCGGGTCCCGAGTTCAGCGTATCGAAGATCTTCATCTGGTCCGCGGTCGTCGTCATGTCGACGATCTCGGTGATGTCAGGATGGAAGCGCTTCAGCGTGCCGCGCGGCGACTCGGTGTCGAACGCCCGGGTCTGCACGTTGTTGGCACTGAAATAGTCCAGGAGCGTCCGCGAGACGGTGGTCTTGCCGACCCCGCCCTTGTCTGCGCCCACCACGATCACGACCGGCTTTGCCATGGAAATCCCTTAAAAGCGCGCTCCCGATCGCGATGGCGATCGGCAAGTCCCCACACCTGCTTTGGGCGCGAACATGGCAGAAACGAGGGAGAATTCAATTCCTTAAGGTGCCCACATTCGGTTTGGTAGGGATTTCCTTAATGGACTGAGGTGCCTAGCGCATGATCCGGCCATGTGCGTGGCGATTTCCGCCGCGACATGCGCGCAGCCAGCGCGGGTCGATCAGCGATGCCGGCCCCAAGGTCCCTGAAGCGGTCCAAATGGTCCCTGTGCCGGGCCAGCGCCCGGCAGCGGCGGCGGATTGTTCGACGGCGCCGGCGGCACGTCGCCCCATGGGCCATGGGTCACCGGCGGAGGCTGGTCGCCCGCCACCGGCGGCTGGTCCGCCGTGTCCGTCTCATCCGGCAGCGCCAGTGATCCGGGATCGTGACCGCCGGCATATTTCACCAGCGCGTCGACCCGGGACTTCACCGACGGGTGGGTGGCGAACAGGTCGGCGAAACCTTCACGCGGATTGTCGACGCAGAGTTCCATCACGGCCGATGTTGCGCCCGGCAGCTCGCCGCGGTTCTCGATCTTGCGCAGCGCCGAGATCATCGCATCGGGATTTTTCGTCAGCTCGACCGATCCGGCATCGGCGAGATATTCGCGCGAGCGCGACAGCGCGAGCTTGACCACCTGCGACAGCAGCCACGCCAGCACGATCAGCGCGACCGCGATGATGATCACGATGATCGCACCGCCGCCCGAGCCCTTGCTGTCGCGGTCCGAAGAGGATGACGACGATCGCGAGGATGACGAGGATGACCAGCCGCCGCCACCGCCGCTCCACGACAGATTCGTGAACAAGCGGAAGAACAGCTCGCCGAAGAAACCGACCACGCCGGCGATGATCACGGCGACCACCATCAGCTGCACGTCCCCATTCTTGATATGGGTCAGCTCGTGGCCGAGCACGGCCTCGATCTCCTGGTCGTTCAGCGCCTTCAGCAGACCCGTGGTGACCGTGATGGAATACTGCCGCTGGTTCAGGCCGGCCGCGAATGCATTCAGCGCCGGGCTGTCCATCACCTTCAGCTTCGGCATCGGGATGCCGCGCGAGATGCAGAGATTTTCCAGGAGATTGTAGAGCCGCGGCTCTTGCTGCCGGGTCACGCTTTCGCCGCCGGTGACGGCATCGATCATGTTCTGGTGGAAGAAATAGGCGATCACGATCCAGGCGACGGCTGCGATCGTCGCCCATGGGAAGGCCGAGACCAGGTCGCGCGAGGCGCGCGCAAGGTAATAGTCGACGGTGCGGCCGCTATCGGTCATCACCTCCGCCACCAGCGCGCCGGCATAGACCAGCACGTAGATCAGCAGGAACAGGCCGGCGAGCAGCAGCATCGAACGAAACTTGTTCGATGCGATGTGCGTGTAGAGACCATAGGCGGCCATGACGGAGCAGCCTCTCGCCGGCGCGCTGTGCGCCTCAGAACTTCACGCTCGGCGCCGTCTCGACTTCGGCGCGGTTGGCGCCGAGGTCGAAGAAATCCTTGCGGGTGAAGCCGAACATGCCGGCGAACAGCGCGGCTGGCATCTGCTGGATGCCGGTGTTGTACTCCTGGACCGCGTTGTTGAAGAAGCGGCGGCTGGCGGCGATCTTGTTCTCGATGTCGGAGAGCTCCGAGGCGAGCTGCTGGAAGTTGGCATTGGCCTTGAGGTCCGGATAGGCCTCCGACAGCGCGATCAGCCGGCCGAGCGCGCCGGAGAGCTGGTTCTCGGCTGCCGAGACCTGGGCCGGCCCCTGCGCCGAGATCGCCGAATTGCGCGCCTTGATGACATCTTCGAGCGTGCCGCGTTCATGGGAGGCGTAGCCCTTCACGGTCTCGACCAGGTTCGGGATCAGGTCGTGGCGTTGCTTGAGCTGCACGTCGATATCGGCAAAGGCCTGGCCGACCCGCTGGCTGAGCGCGACGAGGCGATTGTAGGCGCCGAACGCAAACAGCACGAGAAGAACGATGACGCCGATAACGATCCAGCTGGTCGACATGACGGGGCAGCTCCTGATGGACGAGACGGCGGCACCGTAGCCCAGGATCGGGGCGCAGGGCAGCCCGCCGCGAAGAGGTGGGCACAGGTTGGTCGGGGATGGACGCGAACTGGTTCAACATCGTCGCCCCGCTGGTTCTGCGCCGTCCCGGCGAAGGCCGGGACCTATACGCCGCGGCCCGTGGAGGGGACACAAGCGGCGTCGGCTTCGCTTCAAGACCGGGGTCGGAGGTTATGGCTCCCGGCCTTCGCCGGGATGACGTGGGTTGTTGCTAATGACCGCATCGCCCCAGCGCCAGCGCCGGGCACCGGCGTATTCGGCTTTGGCGCGGCGTGGGACCCTTGTCACCGATACGCCCTCCGGCGTGCACAGCTTGGCGGAAATCCCGACCTTTCCGACATCGGGCTGCGCCAACACGCGCGACGGCCGCGCGGTCACCGGCGCGCGGCTCAGCGCCACATAGGCGAAGCGCTCGTCCTCGAACGGCAACTCGGCGCCCTTGACCTGCTTGTGCGCGCGCGAGCGTTGCAGGCGTTGCGAGAAATGGCACCAGTCGGGCGCGACCAGCGGGCAGTCGCGGTCATGCGGGCAGGGGGCGGCGACATGCGCGCCGGCGGCGATCAGCCGGCCGCGCAGTGCGATGATCCGCGCGTAGCCCGCGGGCGTGCCGGGTTCGACGATCAGCAGCGTGTCGCGGGTTTTCGACCACAGCGCATCGGCGAGCGCAGTTCGCTCGGCCTCGCCGAGTTCGCCGATCATGTAGCTGGCGACGACGAGGTCGGCGGGGCCGGTCTTGTCGAGCAGGGCGCGGGCCTGGCCGAGTTGATAGCTGGCGCCGTGCAGCCGTGCACTATCGCGGAACAGCTCCAGCGCCAAGGTCCGCAGCGCGCCGTTGGCGTCGAGCAGGGTGAAGCCGCGCAGCGAGGCAAAGGTCTCCGCCGTCGCCCAGGCCGCGGTTCCCGGGCCGGCGCCGACATCGAGCAGGCTCGCCGGCGCGAAGTCGGGCCTGATCTCCGTCAGCGCATTCAGGCTTGCGACCACGGCGGCATAGGTCGCAGGCATCCGCGCCAGCGCGTAGGCCAGCGCATCGGTTTCGGTCCTGATCGTCCCGGAGTTGCCGCCGTCGCGATAGGTCTTCGAGATCGCGGCGGCGCGGCCTGCTGCGTCATTGCGCGACAGCCCTATCAGCCGGGCGTTGAGCGCGGCGCGCAGTTCGGCGGGGAGATCAGGTGAGGTCATACGACCCATTATCGCACGTCATCGCAAGCGGAGCGACTTGTCCGCCGAAGCCTTTCGGCGAAGGCGGAAGCAATCCATCACCTGCTTGCTGAGGCATGGATTGCTTCGTCGCTACGCTCCTCGCAATGACGACGCTGAGACGCTCGCGCCCAAAAACTCCGTGGCAACCCTACGCCACGTTCTGGTCGAGGATGTCGACTGCGCCTTGCAGGTCGACCGAGACCAGCTGCGACACGCCGCGTTCGGCCATGGTGACGCCGAACAGCCGGTTCATCCGCGCCATCGTGATCGGATTGTGCGTGATGATGATGAAGCGCGTGTCGGTCGAGCCGGTCATTTCATGCAGCAGGCTGCAGAACCGTTCGACGTTATGGTCGTCGAGCGGCGCGTCGACTTCGTCCAGCACGCAGATCGGCGACGGATTGGTGAGGAACACCGCGAAGATCAGCGAGAGCGCGGTCAGCGCCTGCTCGCCGCCCGAGAGCAGCGACAGCGTCTGCGGCTTCTTGCCCGGCGGCTTGGCGATGATCTCGAGGCCGGCTTCCAGCGGATCGTCGCTCTCGATCAGATGCAGCGCCGCTTCGCCGCCGCCGAACAGTTCGGTGAACAGCCGCTTGAAGTGGTTGTTGACGGTCTCGAACGAGGTCAGCAGGCGCTCGCGCGCTTCGCGGTTGAGGCTCTGGATGCCCTGGCGCAGCCGCTTGATCGCCTCGACCAGATCGTCGCGCTCGGTGGTCAGCGCAGTGTGCTGGGTCTCGACCTCCTTCAGCTCTTCCTCGGCGCGCAGGTTCACAGCGCCGAGCCGCTCGCGGTCGCGCCGCAGCTTCTCGAGCTCTTCCTCGACCTGGCCGACCGGCGGCAGCTCCGCGCCCGGCTCGATCTCGGCCATGCCGACCACCGCGCTCGGCTCGACCTCGAGCATGTCGTGGATCTCGCGCTCGATGTCGGCGAGGCGGCGGCGCGTGCCTTCCATGCGCTCTTCGGCGCGCGCGGTGGCTTCGCGCGAATACGACAGCGCTTCCAGCGTAGCCTTGGCGACGCGGTCGGTTTCCGCCATCGCGGATTCTGCCGTCGCCAGCGCATCGGCGGCGGTGCGGCGATCGCCCTCGGCGTGCTCGATCTCCGTGATCAGCGCGCTGCGCTTCTCGGCGAACACTTCCGGCGCGTTGGCGAGTTCTTCGCGCTCGATCGACACCTCGGCGATGCGTGCCTCGATCGTCCCGAGCTGCGAAGCGGCGCTGGTCTTGCGGGTCTGCCACTCGTTGCGCTCGGCGAGGATCGCCTGTACGCGGCGGTCGGCGAGTTCGGCCTCGCGGGCGAGTGCCTGCGCCTCGGCGCGGACCTGCGCCGCGGCCCGGCGCTGGTTGTCGATCTCGGAGCGCACGGCGGCGAGCTGGGCTTCGGTCTCGACGCCCGGCGGCAATTCGACGAGCGCAGCAGTAGCGCTCTCATGCGCGGCTTCGGCCTCGGCGCGGTCGGCGGCGACGCGGCTGTGCGCCTCGGTCAGCGCCGATTTGCGCGCAGCATGGCGGTTGATCTCGCGCTCGGTCGCGGCATGGCGCTCGCGCGCGGCATCGGTCTCGCGCCGGGCGGCGCGCACGGCTTCGCGCGAGGCGCCCTCGGCAGCCGCGGCGGAGCGCAATTCTTCCTCGGCCGTCTCCAGTGCCTGGCGCTTGGCAGCAGCATCGATACGGGCCTGTTCCAGCTCATGCTCGATGTCGACCAGGCGGGCGCGCTCGGAGAGGCGGCGGGCCGCGCCGGTCGGGGCATGCGCGTCGGCGACAAAGCCGTCCCAACGCCAGACGTCGCCTTCGAGCGACACCAGCCGCTGGCCGGTCTTCAGCTGCGACACCAGTGCGGCGCCGCGCTCCTTGGCGATCACGCCGATCTGGGCGAGGCGGCGCGCCAGTTCCGGCGGCGCCTGGACGTGATCGGCCAACCGCTCGACGCCATCGGGCAGCGCAGGATCCTCGGCAGCTTCGCCGACATTGGTCCAGCGCATCGGCGCCGAGGAATCCACCGGCGCGTCGAGGTCGTCGCCGAGCACGGCGCCGATCGCCTTCTCATAACCCTTGGCGACCGTGATGCCGTCGATGATCGGCGGCCACAGATTCTTGGTCTCGCTGGTGACCAGCTTGGAGATGGTGCGGGCTTCGGTCTCGAGCCGCTGCACGCGCTTCTCCGCCTCGGTGAGCGGATTGCGGGAGGCTTCCAGCGTCTGCCGCGCGGCGGCGTGGTGCGCCTCGCTGGATTGCACGGCGGCCTCGGATTCGGCGAGCGTCTGCTGCGCCATCTCCATGGCGGCGGCGAGCGCGTCGATGTCGCCGAGATTGCCGGTCTCCTGCGCGAGCTTGGCTTCCTCGGCCTCGACGTTGGCGATCTCCTGATCGAGCCGGGCCAGCCGGTCGCGATGGGTGCGAACGCCGGCCTCGAGCTGGTTGCGCTTCGCGGTGAGGTCGGCGAGCTGCGTGGTCAGCTCGGAGAACTGGCGCTCGGTAGCGGCCAGGATCTCCTCGGCCTCCGAGACCCGCTCGTCGACGCCGGAGCGCTTCTCGACCCGCGACTTGATCTCTTCCTTCAGCTCGGCGTCTTCGGTGTCGAGCCGCTGCAGCGCGATGTCGGCATCGGAGGTCTGCTGCTGCTCGCGCGCGATGTCCTGGGCGAACTGGGTGAGGCGGCGGTCGAGCTCGCCGACGCGCTCCTTGGCGCGCTGCTCCTCGCGGTCGAGCATCTCGCGCGCATTGGTCAGGCGCTGCAGGCCGGCGGCGGCGCGCGCCTCGGCATCGCGTAGCGCCGGCAGTTCGGTGGCACGGATCGCCTGGATGCGCGCGGCTTCGGCCTGATGCTGGGTGCGCTCGGCCATCTCGCGCACGGCGAGATCATGGTTCTGCGCGGCGTCGTTGACGTCGGCATTGGCCCCGATCCAGCGCAGATGGAACAGCATGGCTTCGGACTTGCGCACCTTGGCCGCGACCTCGCGATAGCGGATCGCCTGGCGGGCCTGCTTCTTCAGGCCTTCCATCTGGCCGGTGAGCTGGCCGATCACGTCCTCGACACGGGTCAGGTTGGTTTCGGCCGCCTTGAGCCGCAGTTCCGCCTCGTGACGGCGGGCATGCAGGCCGGCGACGCCGGCGGCGTCTTCCAGCACGCGGCGGCGCTGTTCCGGCTTGGCCTGGATGATCTCGCCGATCTTGCCCTGGTGGACGAGGGCCGGCGAACGCGCGCCGGTGGCGGCGTCAGCGAACAGGATCTGCACGTCGCGGGCGCGCACGTCGCGGCCATTGATGCGGTAGACCGAGCCGGCCTCGCGCTCGATGCGGCGGGAGATTTCGAGCAGCTGGCTGTCGTTGACGGCAGCCGGCGCCGAGCGATCGGAATTGTCGATCGTCATCACGACTTCGGCGTGGTTGCGGGCCGGACGGTTGCCGGAACCGGCGAAGATCACCGCATCCATGTCGGCGGCGCGCAGCGATTTGTGCGAGGTCTCGCCCATCGCCCAGCGCAGCGCTTCGACGAGATTGGATTTGCCGCAGCCGTTCGGTCCGACGACGCCGGTCAGGCCCGGCTCGATCATGAAATCGGTGGGTTCAACGAACGACTTGAAACCGTGCAGGCGGAGGCGCGTGAGCTTCATGTACACTAATCTCGCTTGGCCGGGCGCGAATCTCCCTGCCGTGACAATACCATGGATGGCAATGTCGGTGTCTGGAGTGAATAGCTGCTTGCAGCTCTCATGAGCGGCGACAATGGCGATGCCCGCGCGTCAGGGCAACCGCTTGACCCAGCTTTTCCCAAGGGATTTGCAGGGGATTTGCAGGGGTTTCATGGCCGCTGCATCGCCGCGAAGATTCGCATCATGCGAATCAGGTTTTCAACAACGAAATAATGCGACCGCCGTCGGCCGTGATCGCAAGTCATCCACAATTATCGTGCCCGGCGCGAACGCAGGGCGCGACGATGTCGGATTCGCAGGCTTGCGATCAGCTCTTCAGCAGCGGGTCGATGTGCTTGCTGAATTCCTCGAACGAGGTCTCGCCCTTCAGCATTTCGCCGTTGACGAAGAAGGTCGGCGTCGAGTTCACCTTCAGCACCTCGTTGGCGTACTTCTGGTCGGCGGCGATCTTGTCGAGCAGCTTCTGATCCTTCAGGCAGTCCTCGACCTGCTGCTGGCTGAGGCCGGCCTGCTTGCCGATCCGGGTCAGCGTCTCGGTGGTGTTCTTCATCACCCAGTCGTTCTGCTGGCGGAACAGCAGGTCGATCACGGTGAAGTATTTCGGCGCGTCGTCCTTGGCGATGCAGCGCGCCAGCATCGAGCCGGCGGCGGCCTTGATGTCGAGCGGGAATTCGCGGAACACGTAACGGACCTTGCCGCTGTCGATGTAGGTCGACTTGATCTTCGGGAACACGGTCTCGTTGAAATTGGCGCAATGCGGGCAGGTCATCGAGGCGTATTCGACGATCGTCACCTTGGCGTCCTGCGGGCCGAGGCCCATGTCCGGCAGCGACTGCGGCTTGGCGACCTCGGCGGCGGTCTGCGCGAATGCGTCCGAGATCAGGCGCAGCGGCGACAGGCCGGCGAGGGCGGCCAGGCCGGTCAGCGAGAGAGCGGTGTTGAAAGCGCGGCGCGTGATGATCAAGGTCAGCTCCCGGATTGGCGCGTTCACGCCAGAATGAAGGGGTCCCGAAAAAGAAGCCTTCGCTAGCTTGAAACGACCATTGTGGCAATGCCGGGGACTCGTGGCAAAGCCATCGAAAAGCGTCAATTTCGCTTGATCGTGGCACCGAGTCGGGCCAGCGCCGCGCGCAGTTCGTCGTCCTCCACGGCGGCGAGGTTTGCCGCCTCCCGGGCCACGCTCTTGGCGTCAGGCGGGCGCGGCCGCGCCGGGCGGCCGCGGCGCGACAGCGGGGCTTGCCGGATGGTCAGGCGGCCGACCGCATGCCAGCCGAAGAACCGGTTCACCCGTTCCAGGATGACGTCGGAGGAATGCTGGATCTCCAGCGCCATCGGCCCCTCGACCCGCAGCACCAGCGTCGCCGGCTCCTGCGGCTGTCCCTCGACCGGGCGCGGCCATTGTATCTTCATGGGCTCGCAAAAGGGCGCGATCCGGTCGCCCGCGATCTCGGTCCAGCGTGTCACCAATTCGCGTGCGGCAAAGCCCTGCTTGGCATAGGCGTCCTTGAAGACGTCGTTGAGCAGGATCGACAGGGGCTTTGCGCTGATCGGGCCGGGTTTGGACATGGGAGGGTTATAGCATGATGCCCGGCCGCCATCAGGCCGCGGCACGCGGACGAATGGCCTTGAGATCGCGGTCGATCTCGCGGCGCCGTTGCATCAAGTCAAAGTCCATCTGCAGCCCAAGGAAAAACCCCTCCGATAGGCCAAAATAGCGTGCCAGCCGCAGGTCGGTATCGGCGGTGATGTCGCGCTTGCCCAGCACAATCTCATTGATGCGGCGCGGGGCCACATGAACGGCCCGCGCCAGCCCGTTCTGACTGAGGCCCATCGGCTTGAGGAACTCCTCAAGCAGGATCTCGCCGGGATGGGGGTTGTGGAGCAGCCCGCCCTTAGTCGTGGTAGTCGACGATTTCGACATATGCCGGTCCTCCCTCATCCCAT
>CALRXG020000260.1:0-9833 GCA_943372075.1 Bordetella parapertussis
TCTCGGAGATCACCGCGATCTGCGAATATCTCGAGGAGAAGCACCCCTCGCCCGCGATGATCGGCGCCACGCCGGAGGAGCGCGCCGAATGCCGGATGTGGACGCGCCGCGTCGACCTCAACATCGCCGAGCCGCTCGCCAACGGCTACCGCTTCGGCGAGGCGCTGAAGTTTTTCGAGAAGCGCATTCCGGTGGCGCCCGAAGCCTCGCCCGGACTGAAGATGATCGCCGCCAACCGCATCAAATGGCTCGATGACCAGATGGCCGACGGCCGCAAATACATCTGTGGCGAACGCTTCACGCTGGCCGACATGCTGCTCTACTGCTGGATCGATTTCGGCAACCAGGTCGGCCAGCCGCTGAATCAGTCGAACGGCAACATCGTGGCCTGGTTCAATCGCGTCGGCGAGCGGCCCTCGGTGAAAGCGTAGGCGTCCGAGCGCAGAGACCGGCCCCGCGGAAGACGAACCGCGGAACGACCAACTGCCGCCGACAGGGAAGGACAGAGTGATGCAAGCCGACGCCGCGAACGCTGAAGCTCTGGCGGAAATGCGCCGCCGTGTCGTGATCTCCTCGACGATCGGCAATGCGCTGGAGTGGTTCGATTTCACGGTGTTCGGGCTGTTCGCCGGCATCCTCGGCAAGCTGTTTTTCCCGGCCGACAATCCGAACTCGTCGCTGCTGCTGACCTTTGCCACGTTCGGCATCGCGTTCGCGGCACGACCATTGGGCGGGCTGGTGTTCGGGCTTTATGCCGACAGGCACGGCCGCAAGAAGGCGCTGATCGTGATGATCACGCTGATGGCTGTTGGCACCGGCATGCTCGGCTTCCTGCCGACCTTCGGCGCGATCGGCATCGCGGCGCCGTTGTTGCTGCTGCTGGCGCGCCTGATCCAGGGCTTTTCCGCCGGCGGCGAATTCGGCAGCGCCAGCGCGATGCTGATCGAGTTCGCCCCTCCCGGTCGCCGTGGGCTTTACGGCTCGTTCCAGATGGTGTCGCAGTCGCTCGCCTTCGGCCTCGGCGCGGCGATGGCGATCGGGCTCAATCTCGGCCTGTCGCCGGACGCATTCGCGAGCTGGGGATGGCGCGTGCCATTCATCCTCGGCATCCTGATCGGCCCGACCGGATGGTATCTGCGCCAGCGCTGCGACGAGTCTCCGGAGTTTCAGGCCTATCTGGCCGAGCGTGCCGCAGCCGCGCAACCGAAGCGGCAGACCACGCTCGGCCAGCTGTTCTCGGAACATCCGCGTGAATTGATCGCCTCTTTCTGCCTGATCGCCGCCGGCACGGCGATCAACTACGTCAATGCGATCTTCCTGCCGGCCTACGCGGTCAGCGAGCTGAAACTGCCGCTCCTGAACGCGCAGCTGGGACTGCTTTGCGTCAGTCTCGCCAATGCCGTGATCGCGGTCGTGGCGGGGACGCTCTCCGACCGGATCGGGCGCCGCGCCGTGCTGGTGCCGGCCCTGATCCTCTACTCGGTGCTGTTCTACATCCTGCTGCAACGCCTCGCCGCGGAGCCGACGACCGCGAAGCTCTGGCTGTTGCAGATCACGGCCATCTTGCTCGGCTTCCTGGCGGGCCCGATGCCGGCTTTCATGACCGAGATCTTCCCGGTCGGCGTGCGCTCGACCGGCGCATCGCTGATGTACAATCTGGCCGTCATGCTGTTCGGCGGGCTGGCGCCGTTCATCAACACCTGGCTGGTGCAGGCCACCGGCGACAAGGCCGCGCCGGTTTACTACATCCTGTTCGCCGCAGCGGTCGGCCTGGCCGGGCTCTCGATCTACCGGCCGAAAGCCACCACCGGGCCGGACCTGTCGTCGCTCCCATTGGCCGGCGACCGGCGCGCGACATAGCGCGAACCATGCACGTATCGGGCTAGATCACCACCGGTTTGTCCGGCAGCTCGTTCGGGCCGCCGGCCGTGTGCGGGTAATATTTCGCGAGCTCTCGCGACACCGCTGCGATGCCGTTGATCACGCCCTGCTCGAAGCGGCCGGCGCGGAAGTCCGTTTCCATCACACGGCAGATCGCTTCCCAATTGGCCTGACCGACCTTCGCGTCGATGCCGCGGTCGGCGACGATCTCGACATCGCGATCGGCCAGCAGCAGATAGATCAGGACGCCATTGTTGTGATGCGTGTCCCAGATCCGAAGATGCGAGAATACGTCGATCGCGCGCTCCCGCGCCGGCTGGTCGCGGAACAACGGCACACCGTCGAGCGCGCCCTCGACGACGAAGCGGATCTGGCCGGAATGGGTTGCCTCGCCCGCCTTGATCGCCTGCTCGATGGCATCGAGCACGCGCGGCGGAAACTCGCGCCGCACGCGCCAACGGTGCTCCAGCAGATGCTTGCCGATACGCTTGATGCCCATATGCCTACCAGCTCCCCGAGGCGCCGCCGCCGCCGAAGCTGCCGCCTCCACCGCTGAAGCCGCCGCCCGAGCTCGAGCCGCTGCTCCATCCCCCGCCTCCGCCGCCGCCAGACCAGCCGCCGGAATAGCCGCCACCGCGCCGGTAGGGTCCCGAGCCGGCCGTTGGACCGCCGAAATTCAAGCCGCCGAAGATCAGCGCCGCGACGGCGGCGAACAGCCCGACGACGATGGCGGTGGCGAGCGAGCCGGCCACCATCCAGGCGAACACGCCGACGATGCCGCCGGTCGCGGCCGAGCCCAACAGCCGCCCCAGCATTGCGCGCAGCACGCTCGCCACGATGATGACGATGAAGATCGTCACCGGGTTGGCGAGATCGACGAGATTGGGTCCCTGCCAATGCTCAGGCTCCGGCGCCGGCAATTGCTCGCCATTGATCAGACGGATCATCTGGTCGACGCCGGCCGAGATGCCACCTGCGAAGTCGCCGGTCTTGAACTTCGGCGTGACGTCCTCGTCGATGATGCGGTGAGTGACGACATCGCTCAGCACGCCCTCGAGCCCGTAGCCGACCTCGATGCGCAAATGCCGGTCATTCTTGGCGATGACGAATAACGCGCCGTCGTCGACCTTCTTGCGCCCGATCTTCCAGGCCTCGGCGACGCGGATCGAGAACTGCTCGATGGTTTCCTCGCCCGTGGTCGGCACGATCAGGACCGCGATCTGGCTGCCCTTGCGGGCTTCCAGATCCTTCAGCCTGTCATTGAGCGAGGCGACGTCGCTTGCCGACAACGTTCCGGTCTGGTCAACGACGCGGCCGGTGAGCGGCGGCACCGCGACCTCGGCCCATGCCGGGCAGATGAAGCCCAGCAGGAAGGCGAGCAGGATGACGCGTGCGGCGGTCATCGCGATGGGCGTCCAGCCGGCGCTATTTCGACGGCGCGGGCGCCGGAGCCGGATTGAAATCGACCTTGGGCGCGGTCGAAATCTCCTTCTCATTGTCGACCGTGAAGTTCGGCTTCTCCTTGTAGCCGAACACCATCGCGGTCAGGTTGTTCGGGAAGGTGCGGATGCCGACATTGTAGTCCTGCACTGCCTTGATGTAGCGGTTGCGCGCCACCGTGATGCGGTTCTCGGTGCCCTCGAGCTGCGCCATCAGGTCACGGAACAGCGCATCCGATTTCAGCTGCGGGTAGTTCTCGGTGACAACCAGGAGCCGCGACAGCGCGCTGGTGAGTTCGCCCTGCGCCTGCGTGAACTTCTGGAATGCGGCCGGATCGTTCAGCACCTCGGGCGTGGCCTGGATGCTGCCGACCTTGGCACGCGCATTGGTGACACCAAGCAGCACGTCCTTTTCCTGCTGCGCAAAGCCCTTCACCGAGTTGACCAGGTTCGGCACCAGATCGGCACGACGCTGGTACTGGTTCACCACCTCCGACCAGCTCGACTTGACCTGCTCGTCATTGGACTGGATCGCGTTGTAGCCGCAGTTGGTCAGGCTCAAAGTCGCCAGCGCTGCCAGCACGGTCCAAAGCTTGCGCATGTAGGTGGTCCTCCCGGTGGATTCTCGATCAGACTAACAGATTTTTGCCTGACAATCCCGCGTGGCGGGATTCGCGGCTGGTTTTACGGATGATGACCCTTGCCTATCCCTCCCCACGCCGTTCATCATGGCGAAAAAATCGATCCCGGGAGGATCCATTGGTGTCTGAACAATTCGAGACGATTGTCGTCGAGCGGCCTGATCCTGCGATTGCGCGGATCGTGATGAACCGTCCTGAGGCGCGCAACGCCCAGAACCTGCAGATGACCTACGACCTCAACACCGCCTTCGACCGCGCGGTGCAAGACGATGCGGTCAAGGTCATCATCCTCGCCGGCAACGGGCCGCATTTCTCGGCCGGTCACGATCTGCGGCCGGCCGGCAAGAACGAGGCGGGCGTCGATTTCCCGCCAGTCGGAAATTGGGGCGGCTTCGCCGAGCCCAATGCCCATGGCCGCTTCGCGCGCGAGCAGGAGATCTATCTGCAGATCACCAGGCGCTGGCGCAATCTCGCCAAGCCGACGATCGCGGAGGTGCATGGCAAGTGCATTGCCGGCGGGCTGATGCTGGCCTGGGCCTGCGACCTGATCGTCGCCAGCCACGACGCCGAGTTCTGTGACCCCGTGGTGACGATGGGCGTCTGCGGCGTCGAATGGTTCGTGCATCCCTGGGAGCTCGGCGCGCGCAAGGCCAAGGAGATGCTGTTCACCGCCGATGTCTGGAGCGCCGACGAGGCGCATCGTCTCGGCATGGTCAATCACGTGGTGCCGCGCGGCGATCTCTCGACCTTCACGCTGGCGCTGGCGCGCCGGATCGCGGCCAAGCCCGCCTTTGCGCTGAAGCTCTCGAAGGAAGCTGTGAACCGCTCGATCGACATCATGGGGCAGCCCGCAGCGATTGATCAGGCCTTCGCGCTGCATCAACTCTGCCACGCCCACAATCTTCAGGAGTTCGGAATGGTGGTGGACCCCGCCGGTCTGCATCCCTCCGTCAAGAAAACCGCCAACGTGTAGTGACCAGATGGACCTGACCTTAAGCGACGAGCAGCGCCTGCTGCGCGAAAGTGCCGACCGTTTCGTGGCGGAGACCTTTCATCCCGAGCATCGCAAGCAAGCGGCAAACAATCCGTTGGGCTATTCGCCCGCGATCTGGAACCAGTTCGCCGAGCTCGGCTGGCTGGCGCTGCCGATCGCCGAAGCCCATGGCGGGCTCGGCGGCGGCGCGATCGAGATCGGACTGTTGATGGAAGCGTTCGGGCGCGGGCTGGTGTCCGAGCCGTTCCTCTCCACCGTCGTGATCGGCGCAGCCCTGGTCGCCGAATGCGGCACCGAGGCGCAGAAGCAGGCGATCCTGCCCAAGGTGGCCGAGGGCGCGCTCACGCTCGCCTTCGCGCATTCGGAACGCGCCGCGCGCTTCGACCTCGCCCATGTCGACACCACCGCCGCCAAGACCGCCGACGGCTGGCGGCTGAACGGCAGCAAGATCGCCGTGCTCGACGGCGCAGCAGCCAACCAGATCATCGTCTCCGCCCACATTGTCAATGCCAATGGCGCATCGGGCAAGCGTGCCCTGTTCCTGGTGCCGGCGGGAACGCCCGGCCTCACCGTGCGCGCCTATGCGCGGCTCGGCGGCGGGCGCGGCTGCAATCTCGATCTCAGAGATGTGCAGTTGCCCGGCGATGCCCTGCTTGGCGACGGCCAGGACGCGCTGCCGGGAATCGAAACCGTGGTCGACCGCGCGATGGCCGCGCTGGGCGCGGAAGCGGTCGGCATCATGCAGACGCTGCTCGACACCACGCTCGAATACACAAAAATCCGCAAGCAATTCGGCCGGCCACTGTCGGCAAATCAGGTGATCCGCCATCGCCTCGCGGACGTGGCAATGCAGGTCGATGAAGCCCGCTCGATGGCGCTACGCGCCGCGCTGATGGCCAATGCCGAGCCGGTGGCACGCAGCCGCGCGGCGTCCGGCGCCAAGGCGAAGATCGGCAGATGCGCGCGCTTCGTCGCCGAGCAGGCGGTGCAGTTGCACGGCGCGATGGGCGTCACCGAGGAGCTCGACATCGGCGCCTATTTCAAGCGGCTGCTCGCCTTCGACACGCTGTTCGGCGGCAGTGCCCATCATTATCGCCGCCATGCCGCCCTGAGCGGCCGCGCCCACGCGTAACGGAGAGCGCACCATGGATCTCACCTTCAGCGCCGAAGAGCGCGCCTTCGAGCAGGAAGTGCGCGACTACATCGCCAGCAGCCTGACGCCAGAAATGAAGCGCGCCACCGCGCTGACGCCGTCGGTGTTCTCCGATCCCGATATCGGCATGGCCTGGCAGCGCGCGCTGCACAAGAAGGGCTGGGGCGCGCCGGGCTGGCCGGTCGACCATGGCGGGCCGGACTGGACGCCGGCGCAGCGCTGGATATTCGAGGCCGAATGCGCCCGCGCCGGCGTGCCCAATGTCAACGTGATGGGCGTCAAGATGGTCGGCCCCGTCATCATCGGTTTCGGCTCCCCGGAGCAGAAGAACTTCTATCTGCCGCGGATTCTCTCCGGCGAGGACTATTGGTGCCAGGGCTATTCCGAGCCGGGCTCGGGCTCCGACCTCGCCTCGCTGAAGACCCGCGCGGTGCGCAACGGCGACGACTATGTCATCAACGGCACCAAGATCTGGACCACGCATGCGCATCACGCCAACCGCATGTTCGCGCTGGTGCGCACCAATGAGGGCGAGCGGCAGCAGGACGGCATCAGCTTCATCCTGATCGACATGAAGACGCCGGGCATCACCACGCGCCCGATCCTGACCATCGGCGGCGACCACGAAGTCAACCAGGTGTTCTTCGACGACGTTCGCGTCCCCGTGGCCAACCGCGTCGGCGAGGAAGGCAAGGGCTGGACCTACGGCAAATACCTGCTCGAATTCGAGCGCGGCTCCGGCATCGCATCGGCCAAGCTGCGCGAGGCGCTGAAGACGATCTCCGATCTCGCCGACTCGCCAGCCACCGGCCGCGCCATCGAGGACCCCGACATCGCGATCCGGATGTCGGAGCTCGAGGTCGATATCGATGCGCTGGAGATGACTGAGTTGCGCGTGTTATCGGCGCTGCAGACCGGGCAGAATCCCGGCGCGGTGTCGTCGCTGATCAAGCTCCGCGTCAGCGAGATCCGCCAGGCGGTCACGCGGCTCGGCGTCGACGTGATCGGCCAGGACGGGCTTGCCGTCGAGCCGGCGCGGCCGCTCTACCGGCTCAACCATGAGCCTGTCATCCCCGAGGATTTGCTGCCGGTGGTGCCGGAATATCTCAACAGCCGCGCCTACACGATTTTCGGCGGCTCGTCGGAGATCCAGCGCGACATCATCGCGAAGATGGTGCTGGGGTTGTGAGGCTCTTCCTTGTCATTCCGGGGCGCGACGAAGTCGCGAGCCCGGAATCCATCAGGCCGCTTGGTCTGGGGCGCGATGGATTCCGGGCTCGCGCTAACGCGCGCCCCGGAATGACGGGTGGATAGAGGACGGGCTTACGCTGCGCCCGCCTTCGCGTCCCTGATCGCCTGCCAGATCTTCGACGGCGTCAGCGGCGTGTTGAGCTGCTTGATCCCGACCTCACTCAACGCATCCATCACGCCGTTGGTGATGCAGGGCGGCCCGCCGATCGCACCGGACTCGCCGCAGCCCTTCGAGCCCAGCGGGTTGGTCTTGCACGGCGCGGACGGATCGAGCGTCACCGACAGCGGCGGAATGTCGTCCGCGCGCGGCACGCAGTAATCCTGATAGCTCGCGGTGAGCAGCTGGCCCTCTTCGCTGTAGGCGACGCCCTCATAGAGCGCCTGGCCGATGCCCTGCGCGACGCCGCCATGGATCTGGCCGGTCACCAGCATCGGGTTGACCGCGATGCCGACGTCGTCGACCGTGGTGTAGCGCACCACCCGCGTGACGCCGGTCTCTGGATCGACCTCGACCTCGCAGATATGGGTGCCGTTCGGCCAGCTCGGGCCGTCGACCTCGCCCTCGCTGTCCACCGAGAGCTTGGCGCCGTTTTCCTTGGCCGCGATCTCGAACAAGCTGATGCGCCGGTCGGTGCCGACCACGGTGAGGAAGCCGTCGCGATACTCGATGTCGCCGACGGAAGCCTCCAGCAAATTGGACGCCTTGTCGCGCGCCTTGTTGATCATGTCGTTGGTCGAGACCGCAACCGCGGTGCCGCCGACGAACAGCGAGCGTGAGCCGACGCTGCCGAAACCGGTGGCCAGATCCGTGTCGCCCTGGATGACGTCGATCTTGTCCATCGGCACGCCGAGCGAGTCGGCAACCATCTGGGTGTAGGTGGTGGCGAGGCCCTGCCCCATCGCCATCGTGCCGGAATGCAGCACAATGCGGCCCTCGGCGGTGGCGTGCAGCGAGACCTTCTCGGTATGGGCACGGCCGCCGGTCCATTCGATGTAACTGGTCAGGCCGCGGCCGTAGAGCAGGCCCTTCTTCTTCGCCGCCTTCTTGCGCGCGGCAAAGCCGTTCCAGTCGGCCAGATCAGAGGCGCGCTCCAGCATGTGCGCGAAGGCACCGGAGTCGTACACCTGCCCGACCGCGTTGGTATAGGGCAGCTGCGCCGGCTTGATGTAGTTGACCTTGCGGATGGTGCGCGGATCCATGCCGATCTGGCGCGCGGCAGCATCGAACAGCCGTTCGACGATGAACACGGCCTCGGGCCTGCCGGCGCCGCGATAGGCGCCGACCGGCGCGGTGTTGGTCATCACCGACTTCACCTCGAAATGCACCAGCGGCAGGTCGTAGACGCCGGTCTGCACGAACGGGCCGAGCACCAGCGGAATGATGTTGGCGGTGCCCGACGAATAGGCCCCGGTGCCGCCGATCGAGCGCACGCGATAGGCCAGCACGCGGCCCTTGGCATCGAGCGCGAACTCGCCGGTCGAGGTCAGGTCGCGGCCATGGGTGCCGCCGACGAACTCGTCGGTGCGGTCGCCGCGCCAGCGGATCTTCTTGTTCAGCTTGGTCGCGGCGTAGGCGACGATGCCATCTTCCGGATAGAGACTGGTCTTTTGGCCGAACCCGCCGCCGATATCGCCGACCAGAACCCGCACACTCTCCTTCGGCCGCTTCAGGATCGATTCCGCCAGCAGGTCGCGGGTCGAGCCCGGGGTCTGCGACTGCACGTGAAGGATGAGCCGCCCGGTCTTCTTTTCGATTTCGGCAATCGTTGAACGCGGCTCCATCGCCGACGGCACCAGACGCTGGCTGACCAGATCGAGCGACACGGTGTGCGCCGCGCTGGCGAAGGCCTGCTCGACCTTGGCGGCATCGCCATAGCTCATCGCGGCCACGATGTTGTCGGGTGCCTCCGGCCAGACCGTGGGCGCGCCGGGCTTGATCGCCTCGACCGGATCGACCACCGAGGGCAGCACCTCGTAATCGACCTCGATCGCCTCGGCCGCCGTCTGCGCCGCCACGCGCGAGGTAGCGACCACGGCTGCGACACCCTCGCCGGCATAACGCACGACCTCATGCGCCAGCAGGCGCCGCGGCGGCACGCTCATCGGCGATCCATCGGGCCGCTTGAAGATCGCAAGCGTCGGCAAGGTGCCGATATCGTCCTTGACGAGCTCGGCGCCGGTATAGACCGCCTCGACGCCCGGCATCGCCAACGCCGCCTTGGCGTCGATCGACTTGATGTTGGCATGGGCATGCGGCGAGCGCAGCACGTGCAGCCAGAGCGCGCCGTCCTCCGGCTTGTCGTCGATGAAATGTCCCTTCCCGGTGACCAACCGCTGGTCTTCCAGACGCTTGACTGGCTGGCCCGCACCAAAACGCATATTGCCGGGAAGAATGTTCATCGAATGATCCTTGAGTTCAGAAATTTCGGCGGGTTTTAACGGATTGTTGGCTTTAGACAACCACCACCGGCGTC
>CALRXG020000261.1:0-9756 GCA_943372075.1 Bordetella parapertussis
CAGCCAGCGCTGCATGCCAGAGCAGAAATCGGTGAACCGATGCAGGTTGGTGTTGGAACGCGACAGCAATTGCCGCGCACGGGTGCCCGCAGCCTCATCCTGCTCGTCCCACGCGGCGTCGCCTTCCCATTGCGAGAAGTCAGCCCCGGCGCGCGGATTTGGACCCTGCGGCGACGTGTTCCTTGCCATTGCCTCTCGGTGCTGACGGCGAAGCTGATCGCCGCCATCAGGACGCCCGTCGACTAATATCGAGCGCTCCTGTGCCGGCATCGCCGCCTATCCTCGTCTAGTCTTGTTACTTGCCGATGGACCCCAGAACGGACCAAACAACCTAATCGAAAGCCAAGTCAGCAAGCGGACGGGTAACGCGTCGAATTCCTTGTCACCATACCCCGAGGCCATCAAACTTGCCCAGCGGCCGACCCGAATCCGGCCACCACGGATGAGACCCGCAATACCGCAATGATTGAGCGTCGGAAAGCGACGAAAGGAAGGCGTATGTCCAAGAAAACGCGCAAGAAATCCTCCAACACAACCGGAAAGCGGGTCGCAACAAGGGTTGCGCGCGCCGCAAGCGCAAGCACTGGGAAGTCCGCGACGAAAACCCGCACAACGGTTGCGAAGAAGCCGGCCAAAACGACCGCAAACGCGAAGTCCGCAGCAGGTGCTCAAGCCAAAGCCTCGCACAAGGCGGCATCGAAACCGTTAAAGCCGAAACCGGCGGCGACCGTGACCAAGTCGTCGGCCGTCACGCTTGCCGAAGGCGCCCCGGCGCCGCCTTTCGATCTGCCGCGCGATGGCGGCGGCAGCGTTTCGCTCAGGGATTACGCAGGCAAGAAGCTGGTGTTGTTCTTCTATCCCCGCGCCGACACCCCGGGCTGCACCAGGGAGGCGATCGACTTCACCAGGCTCAAGGGCGAGTTCGCGGCAACGGGCGCCGAGGTGGTCGGCATTTCGGCCGATACGGTTAAGGCGCAGGAGTCATTTCGAAACAAACACCAGCTATCGGTGCCGCTGGCCTCGGACGGCGCCCATCAGATGCTCGAGGCGTATGGCGCCTGGGGCGAAAAATCCATGTATGGCAGGACCTTCATGGGAATTATTCGTACGACGGTGCTGGTCGATTCCAGCGGAAAAGTCGCCCGCATCTGGCGCCATGTGAAGGTCGACGGGCACGCCGAGACGGTATTGGAGGCCGCCCGGGCGCTCTGATGGGCCCGGGTTCCGTTTCCTGAAAATTAACCATGGCGGGCTCAAATCGCCCCCGCAATTAGCCGTACGGAGCTTGGTCCGACCGGCCGCGGGAGTACCGATGTCGAGCCGGTCCGGTCATCACCAGGAATACCACAAGCACCATCATCCGCAGGACCATGGCCGGGTGCCGGCACGTCGTCCGGTGGCCCACCATGCGGCACCGGCCGCGGCGGCTTCCGGCGAGGGCTACACGATTGTTCATGCCGGCAAGCAGGTCCGGTTCGGGCCGGTCGTGTTCTGGATCGCGGTCGGCACTGTGGTCCTGCTCGGCATGTGGTCGGCGGCGACCGCGACCTATTTCGCTTTCCGCGACGACGTGCTGACACGCCTGATCGCGCGCCAGGCCGAGATGCAATACGCCTACGAGGACCGCATCTCCGAGCTGCGCGCCAAGGTCGACCGCACCACCAGCCGCCAGCTGCTCGACCAGGAGCAGTTCGACCAGAAGCTCGACCAGATCATGAAGCGGCAATCGACGCTGGAATCACGCGCCACCGCGCTCGGCGCGATGCCCGACGCCACCTCGACCGGATCGATCAAGCCGCAGGGCCGCGCTGAGGCGGGGCCGTCCTCCGGCACGCCAAAGCCCTCCCCGATCAGCGACACCGTGATCTTCGTGGCGCCGCCGGACCGCGAGGCGCGGCTGGAATCGCGCGCACCGCTGATCGCCAAGACGCAGCCAAACCAGTTCGCGAAGGCCCAGGGCGTCGACAACGTGCTGGTCCGTCTGCAGAC
Organism: Bordetella parapertussis; assembly: GCA_943372075.1. Taxonomy (GTDB): domain Bacteria; phylum Pseudomonadota; class Alphaproteobacteria; order Rhizobiales; family Xanthobacteraceae; genus Bradyrhizobium. The sequence continues at coordinate 1,990 of CALRXG020000261.1, forward strand.
CTCGCTTGATCAGGTCGAGCGCCGCCAGGTCGCAGCGCTCTCCTCGGTCGAGGACGGCATCGAATCGCGGGTGCGCCGGATGCGCGGCGTGATAAGCGATCTCGGCCTCAACATGTCCCAGCTCGAAGCCGCGACACCGCGCTCCGGAATGGGCGGTCCGTTCGTTCCGGTGAAGCTCGCGCCCGACGCTGGTCCGTTCGAGCGCCAGCTCTACCGCATCAATATCAATCGCGCGCAGATGCAGCGGCTGAACCAGACGCTGGCGCTGGTGCCCTACCGCAAGCCCGTCGTCGGCGAAGTCGAATTCACCAGCGGCTTCGGCGTCCGCAGCGATCCCTTCCTTGGGCGACCGGCGATGCACACCGGACTCGACTTCCGCGCCGCGCAAGGCGATCCAGTGCGCGTCACCGCCAATGGCAAGGTGGTGTCGGCGGGCTGGGCCGGCGGCTATGGCCGCATGGTCGAGGTCGATCACGGCAACGGGCTGTCGACCCGCTACGGCCATCTCTCCGAGATCGGCGTCAAGGTCGGCGAGTACGTCAAGATCGGCCAGGTGATCGGCGCCGTCGGTTCGACCGGCCGTTCCACTGGGCCACACCTGCATTACGAGACCCGCATCGACGGCGAAGCGGTCGATCCGCAGCGCTTCCTCCGCGCCGGCATCCGCCTCAGCTCAGGCTAGCTCCGTCCTCCAGCATTCGATCCGACATCGGCGCAAGCGGCCTCGCTTGCGCCGATTTGATTTGCGGCGTTCAGCGCCGTCCACCACCGCCCATGCCGCCGGGCGGGCCGCCGCCAAAGCCGCCGCCCGGCCCGAACGGGCCGCCACCGCCGCCTCCCAAGGGACCGCCGCCGGCTCCGCCAAAGCCACCGCCGCCGAGGTCCGGACCGGTCGATCCGCCGCTGGCCGGGTTCGGCCCGGGACCGCCGCCCGGCGGCAAACCGCCGGACTGACCGGGCACACCGCTGGGACCGCTACCAGGGCCTCCACCAGGGCCGCCGCCGGGGGCACCCGGTCCGCCCGGTCCATGTCCGCCTCCCGGCCAGGATCCGCCGCCTGAGCCGCGGCCAGGCGTGCCGGGGCTGCGCACCGATGAGCCCGGGAACTTGCCGACCGATTGCACCGATTCGACGCGCAGCTCGCGCGGACCCGAGAGCTGGGCATTGACGACGACGCGTGTGTCGGCCGCTGGCGAGAAACGCGAGTGGTCGCGCGCGATAAAGCCGGAGCCGAGCTGCAGGTCATTGCCGACCCGCCGCACATAGGCCTCGATCAACAGCCGCTTCGCGCCGCTGAGATCGGAGAAGTCGTCGGCGCGGCTGCGCGAGACCTGCATCACGCCCTGCGCGACATGGCCCTCGGCCTGCACGCGCTGTCCGACCAGCGCCGCATCGACACCGGCGAGCTTGAGCTCGCCGATCCGCAACGTACCGGCACGGTCGCGCTCCAGCGGTCCGGCGACGCGCATCGCCGCGTCATGACGTTCCTGCACCAGGCTCGCGACAACGACGCCGTCGTTGCGGCGCAGCCCGAACACGGCCACCTGCGCGCCCGGCTTCAGCCAGCCCTCTTGACCGTTCCAGGCGACCTTCTGGCCAAGCACGGTGAGCTCGCCCGATTTTACATGCTCGACCGGACCGGTGACTTCGCTGGTCACGTCGATCCGCTTGGTCGACAGCGTGCCGCCGGCGCCGCGCTCCGCCACCACGCGCGCAAGGTGGCCGATTCGCAGCGCCTTCGCGCTCGCCGCCTCGCCGTCGATCCGGACCGGCACGTCGGCCGCATACGCGACGCGCTCGCCATTGACATAGATCGAGCCGAACTTCTGGATCACGCCGACGATGCCGGTGCCACCGATGCCCTGGTCGGAGCCGGTGATCCCGGTGCCGCCGATGCCCTGATCGTTGCCGCGCTTCCTGACCTGGGCGCCGGCCAGCGAGGTTCCGGCGAGCCAGAATGCCGCGAGCAGCGCGCGGCGCGAGATGACGGGCGGCCGCTTCACGACGCACCGCCTTCGTCTGCATCGTCATCGACCGGGCCGTCGGGGCCCTCGCGATAGATGTAGATGCCGAAATTCCAGCGATAGTCGCCGCCCTTGTCCTTGACCACGGCGCGGTTGGCCTCGCGGTTGGCGACCTTCAGCGCCTCCATCGCGAGCTCGCGCGAGCGGCCCTCGAGCCGCTTCGCCAGCTTGGCCGAGAGCCCGTCGTAATGCACCGCGCGCTCGAGGAAGCGCGGTGCCGCCGAGGACACGTTCATCTCGGCGGCCGCGACATGGTCGTGCAGGTTGCGGCCGAGATAGTGCCATTTGCGATCGTCGTCGCCATGCGGCACGAAGGCCTCCTCGACCAGCACGATCTCGTCGTCGTCATTGATGGTGACGAGCTTGCGGTCGAGCCATTCGTCCAACACCGCGCGCGGCCGCACGTCCTTGGTGATCGATTCGACCAGCGTCTCGAATGACGGCGCGCTGCCCTCTGCGGTGCGCGGTAGCGCCAGCGGGTCGCCCTTCGTATCGGTGAACTCCGGCGCGGCCAGCCAACGCGCGATGATCGCGCTGGTGCGCGACAGCGTCGCCGGCACCACATTGACCGGCGCGCCAGCACCGCGCAGCCGCGCCACCTCCTTGCGATGGATGCCGGTCAACAGGCTGACGCGGCTGTCGGTCTGCTCCTTGCCCTCGAGCGCGAAGTCGTGCTCGGCGACGTTGACATAGAGCTCGCGCAGCAGTTGGGTCAGCGCCGGGAATGTCATGCCGCCGCGGATGCAAAGCCGCACCAACGGGCGCAGCATGCGCGCCAACGGCGCCTGCAGCTTCGCTGCGGCGATCGGCGCGGGCGCTGCCGGCTTCGACTTCGGGGCCTTGGCATTCATGCCCAAGTTTTAGCCGTCCGCCGCGTGGGACACAATCCCACCCCTCTTGACGTGTGACTTTTTCCCACTTATGGCAAACAAATACCGCGGGGTCGGTTCCCGATCCTCGCGGCGAGATGCACCGGGCGTGGACAGCCGATGACTTCCATCCGATTCGACGTTGCGTTCGCCGACGCTTGCCGCACCGCCCAGGTCCCCTACACTGATTTCGTGTCGACGGTGATGGCAGGCGCCTATCCGTGCCTGCCCGGCACCACGCCCGGTTCGCCACGCCGCTTCGACGAGACCGATCTGGTCGCGCTCTACATCTACGGCCGCCTGCTCGCGTTCGGTTTCGATGCGCTGCGCGCCGGCGAATATGCCTGCCGCGCCCATGGCGGCCTCGTCGCCGAGCCGCGGGCGAAGTCGATCTCGATCGCGCTGACGCCGGACGGCGGCAAGCGCGTCGTCATCGAGCAGGACGCCCAGCGCCTGACCGCGACGATGCTGGCCGAGAAGATCCAGTTCGACATCACGGCGATCAGGCTGCTGCTGCAACGAGCGGCCGAGCCCGGCACGACCGTTCCCATCTGACGCCGCTGCAGTTCGCGCACGCGCTCGCCGCTGCGGCCGCCTGGCCGCGCCTGCGCAGTTGCAGCGGCCGTGGCGTTATGCGCTCCCCACCCATTCCAAAAAAAGTTATCCACCGCCACACGTGGGACATAATCCCACATTTTAGTCCGACTCCATTGACGTGTGAAATTTTCCCACGTATTTAGAATTCGTTCAGCAGGGAATCCGAAGCAATGTCCGTTCGTTCGGCCCGCGAATCCGGTCGGTTCGCCACCACTGTCCGTTTCACGCCGCAGGCACCGTTCTGCTTCACGCCGCAGGCGCCTTGCGGCCCGATCGAACCAGTGCTTCCGGCGCTGCTGCGCTCGCTGGTGTTCTTCGCCGCGCTGGCGCTGCCGTTCGTCGTCGCCCTGTACGCCGCATGATCCGGATCGAGCCACCCATGATGGTTGTCAACGAGCCGGACCCGCGTCCGTCCGTGCTGCACATCTTCAAGGTCTACTACCCCGATCTGTTCGGCGGCACGTTGACCGTGATCCGCGACATCTGCGCCGGACTGAAAGACACCTTCTCCGCCGCAGTGCTGGTGTGTTCGCGCTCCGGCGGCGAGCGGCAGATCATGGTCAACGACGTCGTCGTCGAGCGCGTGCGCTCGTTTGGCGACGTGCTGTCATTGCCGACGGCGCCGACCTATCCATGGCGGCTGTGGCGGCGCATCGCCGACCACGATCTGCTGGCGCTGCACGCGCCGTTCCCGCTCGCCGACCTGGTGTTCGCGCTCGGGCTCGGCGGCACCCGTCCGCTGGTCGTGCACTGGCACGCCGATATCGTCTCGCACGCCGCCCTGCGCTTCCTGGTCGAACCGCTGATGCGCCGAACCCTGCGGCGCGCGTCTGCGATCATCGTCTCCGATCCGGTCCTGATCGAAGCCACGCCGCTGCTGCAGGAATTCGCCGACAAGTGCCACGCCGTTCCGTTCGGCGTCGATGTCACGAAATACGACCGGCCGGCCACGCAGACCGACGACATCAACACGCGCGGCCGCCTGGTGCTCGCCTGCGGCCGGCTGGTGCCCTACAAGGGCTTCGACGTGCTGGTGCGATCGGCCCATGCGCGCAATTTCGAGGTCTGGATCGTTGGCGAGGGCCGCGAGCGCGACAATCTCGAACGGCTGATCCGCGACTACGGTTTGCAGGACCGTGTCCGCCTGCTCGGCTCGGTGTCCGAGAGCGAGCGCGTCAAGCTGCTGCGCATCGCCGACGTCTTCGTGATGCCGTCGGTGACCAACGCGGAGACCTTCGGGCTGGCGCAGCTCGAGGCGATGGCCGCGAGCCGTCCGATCGTCAACACCGCGCTCGACACCGGGGTTCCCCATGTCGCCCGCGACGGCCTCGAGGCCATCACGGTGCCGCCCGGCGACGCCACCGCGCTCGCCGACGCCATCGAGACGCTGATCAACGATCCCGAACGGCGCCGCCGCATGGGTCAGGCCGCGCGCCATCGCGCCATCACCAAATACTCGAACACAGCCTTCAAGGAGGGAGTTGAGACAGTGTACCGCAAGGTCGTGACCGAAGAGGCCGCCGCGAAGGGCGCGGGCTCACCAGCCCCGGGCCCGCGCTCCCAAACGGCCGGCTTCGTCGGCGCGATCCAGATCGCGGCCGCACTGGCCTGGTCCGACGTGCGTCATCGCTACGTCCGCTCCCTCCTTGGACCCTTCTGGATGTCGATCCAGATGGCAATCATGGTGGCCGTGCTCGGCTCGGTGATCGGCCATCTCTCCAATGCAAGCGCGGTGGCGCGACTGCCGATGCTGGCGGCGAGCCTCACCGCCTGGACCTTTCTCAACAGCGTCGTGCTCGATGCCACCACTGCGCTGCAAGGCTCGGCCAGCCTGATCAAGGACCGGGCGCTGCCGCCGGTGATCTTCCTGCTGCAATGTACCTTCCGGCAGGCGCTGTTCGCGGCCCACAACGCGGTCGTGCCGCTGATCCTGTGGCTCGCGCTGACGCCGAGGGATCTCGGCGGCGCCATCGTCGCCCTGCCCGGCCTCATCCTGTTCGTCGCGTGCACGATGGCCCTGAGCCTCGTGCTCGGCGCGCTGGCGACGCGTTACCGCGACATCAAGCCGATCATCGAATCATCGCTGACGCTGGCATTCCTGGCCTCGCCGATCATCTGGACGCCCGAGATGATCGATCGCGGCTCCACCGTGATGCGGCTCAATCCGCTGACCCATCTGTTCGCGATCTGGCGCGACCCGCTGGCATCGGGTCATGTCGCGATGACCAGCGTGGCCTATGTGCTGGCCTGCCTCGTCGCACTCACGGTCGCCGCGGCCGTCACCATCGCCCATCTGCGCAAAGCGGCATTCTGGATCTAGCGCATGGCAAGCATCCAACTCCGCGACGTCTGCCTCGACTATCCGCTGTACGGCGCCTACGACTTTTCGCTGAAGCGCCGCCTGCTCGGGCGCCTGTTCCGCCAGGCCAGCGAGATGCGCAGCATCCGCGCGGTCGACAACATCTCGATCGAGGCGAAGGCGGGCGCACGCATCGGCCTCGCCGGCCCCAACGGCTCCGGCAAATCGACCTTGCTGCGGCTGATCGCCGGCGTATTCCCCGCGACCAGCGGCAAGGTCGAGATAGCTGGCAATATCGTGCCGCTGCTCGGCCTCGGCGCCGGTGTCAATCTCGATTTTGTCGCCGCCGACAATATCAACCTGCTGCTGCGGATCTCGGGACGCAAGCCGACGCCGGCGATCCTGGAAGAGATCTGGGCCTTCACCGAACTGGAGGAGCGCATGCAGCGGCTGCCGCTGCGGATGTTCTCCTCGGGCATGCTGATGCGCGTGCTGTTCGCGACCGCGACCGCGTTTCCCGCCGACATCCTGCTGCTCGACGAGTGGCTCAGCGTGGTCGACGAGAATTTCTCCGCCAAGGCCGAGCGGCGGCTGCGCAAGATGGTCGAGGCCGCAGCGGTCGTGATCATCGCCTCGCATGATCACGCGCTGCTGCGCCGGACCTGCACCAGCATCATCAATCTCGATCACGGCCGCATCGCCAGCACGGTTGCGCTGGATCCGCCCGTCCCGCACCACCTCGAGCTCAGAGAAATCAGCGCATGACAAAGATCCTGGTCGTCAGCGAGGCGCTCGGCGAACCCAACCACAAGCGCGGCATCTTCCATTTCACGCGGGAATTGATCCGCTCGCTGGCCGGCGACGGTCACGAACTGACGTTGCTGGTCGAGACCACGCGCCGCTATCGCAAGCTGCGCCGCCGCCAGCAACGCACCCGCCTGCTGCCCGACGGCTCGCGGCTGATCGAGTTGCTCGCGCTCTATCGTTTCCTCGACGAGGCCGACATGAATGCGCCGGTCATGCGCAGCAGCGGCGGGCTGCGCCGCACCATCGACTGGTTCCGCGGCAAGCTTCGGGCCGCTACCTCGCTGGAATTCGCCGTCAGCTTCCTGCGCGCCCTGCACGTACTGCCGGCCGGCGTCAGCCTGATCGAGAACCATGCCGACGGCCTCGAATACATCCCGACCGACCTGCGGCATCTCGAGTTGTTCGGCGACTTCCTGCTGGAGCCCGGCTTCTACAGCTATCAGGACACGTCGGCGCTGCTGCGGCTGCCGCCGCCGCGGATCGACGCGCGCGGCTACGACGTCATCCTCGTCGACACGCCGACGCGGGTCGCGATCCAGCGCAAGCGCGGCGCCAAGGTGATCTGCGTCGTGCACGATCTGCTGCCGCTGACCGATCTCAAGCTGAGCGACGTCGCGACGCGGCTGTTCCTGTCCCGCCTGTTCACCAGCCTGCAACAGGCCGACGAGCTCGCCTTCGTCTCGAACTACAGCCTGGGCCGGTTCCGCGCCCTGCTGCCGCAATTCGCGCATCTGCCGGCGCGGGTGGTCTATCCCCGCACCCGGTTCGAGGCATTGGCGCCGCCGCTGGCAGCGGGAGCCGGCAGCGGACGGCCCTATTTCGTCGTGATCGTCTCGGCCGAGCCGCGCAAGAACCTCGCCGCTGTGATCCGCGCCTTCCGCAAGCTGCCGCAGGCCGACCTCGTCGTGATCGGCTACACCGGCGACCCGCGCCTGACGCGCAATGCGCCGCCCAACGTCCGCTTCTCCGGCTATGTCGAGGAACACGAGAAGGCCGCGCTGGTCGCCGAAGCCCATGGCCTGATCATGCCGAGCCTCGCCGAAGGTTTCGGCGTGCCGATCATCGAGGCGCTGGCGGCCAACACGCCGGTGCTGTGCTCGGACATTGCCGTGTTCCGCGAAGTCGCGGGCGAGCTTGCCGACTATTTCGACCCGTTCTCGATCGAAGCGAT
>CALRXG020000262.1:0-9685 GCA_943372075.1 Bordetella parapertussis
CGAAATAGTTCTCGCCGGTCAGCTGCACGCCGTAACCGGCGAGGTAGACGAAGGCGACCGCATTGGGGCCGGCGTCCTGCACCTTCTGGATGAAATCGCGGAACGACTTGCGCAGCGTCTCGCCGTCGAGGTCGCGCGCCCCGATCACATCGAAGCCGGCGGCCTGCAAGGTCTGCGCGATCAATCCGGCGTCGTTGGCGGCGGTCTGCAACGCGCCGGCCTGGTAGGCGCCGTTGCCGATGACGAGCGCGAGGCGCTTTTCCTGATTCTGGGCGTGCACGGGAAGCGACGCGAACGACACCAGACCGACGATCAAAGCCCAGAGAATGCGCGCCATGGTGGTCGTCCCTTTTTCTTCTCGAGAGTTGGCGTATCGGATGGAAATGCTACTTCCGTGAATGCGCGCTGAACAGGATTGCGGCAATTGTGGCAATCCTTGGTCTGCATGGCTTCGGGCATCGGGAACTGGCTTCCCGGGCTCGCGCCGTTCGGCGATATTGCGCAGATAAAACAGGCAAAAAGGAGCATTCGATGCCAATCGCCGGACAGGGCATGCTGCTGACATCGATGGATATCGACAGCTTACACGAAACTGAATTCAACCGCTGGTACGATCGCGAACATCTTGAAGAACGAGTCGCTATCGACGGATTCCTGGAAGCCCGCCGCTACGTCGCGCATGACGGAAAGCCGAAATATCTCAGCCTCTATTCGACCGCGACCTTCGACGTGCTGGAGAGTCCGGCCTATCGCATGGCGCTCGCCAACCAGACCGACTGGTCGAAGGCCAATATCGCGCGCTTCCAGAACATGATCCGCGGAGTGGCGCGCATCACGATCAGCCGCGGCGTCGGCAGAGGCGCCGCCCGCGGCATCATCCGCCTGCGCCCGCCAGCCGAGGGCGCCGACAAGCTGCGCGCTGCGTTGCGGGAGCAACTCGATCCGGCTTCGCGCGACGGCATCATCTCGGTGCACCTGTTGGAGAACGATCCTGAGCTGTCGAAGCCGCTCACGGCGGATGCCGAGAAGGCTGATCCCGGTGCCGGCGACTGGTTCGTGCTGATCGACGCCACCGATGTCGGCGCGGTGCCTGCAGCCGCGGCAAGCATCACCGGCAACGCAGCCTTGAAGCCATTGGTGGTCGCCAGCGGCGTCTATCGATTGCTGTGGGACATCGCGAAGAGCGATCTGCCGCGCGGTTAGCAGCGCAGATTGGCGGTGCGGAGCATGTTGCACCGCCACATAACGCAATCGAGATTAACGCTACACGCGCATCAGCCGCGCGAAAGCGGATGATCGGACAATTTAGCCTTTGCCTTCTCTGGAACGGCTCTAATAAGATAAGCCTATGATCCAATTCAAAAACCAGAACAACGCCGCGTGAGCGTTCGTCGTCAACGATAAGGCCGCGCGGCCAGGCATTATCGCGCGGGTCAAAGGTAGGAATGAAACCGACTGATATCTCGGCGCCGGATTACTTTCATAAAGTAGTCGATTGCCAATGGGCCTGTCCCGCACACACCCCTGTTCCCGAGTACATCCGGTTGATTGCTGAGGGGCGTTACAGCGACGCCTACATGATCAATTGGAAGTCCAACGTGTTCCCCGGCATCCTGGGACGCACGTGTGACCGTCCCTGCGAGCCGGCCTGCCGCCGCGACCGCGTCGAGGACAATCCGGTCGCGATCTGCCGCCTGAAGCGCGTCGCCGCCGATTTCAAGGACGATATTCAGCATCGCCTGCCGAAGCCGGGACCGAAGAACGGCAAGCGCGTCGCGCTGGTCGGCGGCGGTCCCGCCTCGCTCGCGGTGGCGCGCGATCTCGCGCCGCTCGGCTATCACTGCACCGTGTTCGACGGCGACCCGAAGGCCGGCGGCATGATGCGCAGCCAAATTCCGAAATTCCGCCTGCCCGACAGCGTGATCGACGAGGAGACCGGCTACATCCTGGGCCTCGGCGTCGAGTTCAAGGGCGGCCAGCGCGTCGACAGCCTGAAGCAGCTGCTGGCCGAGAACTACGACGCGATCTTCGTCGGAAGTGGCGCCCCGCGCGGCCGCGAGCTCGACATCCCCGGCCGCAAGGAGGCTGCCGCCAACATCCATATCGGCATCGAGTGGCTGTCCAACGTGTCGTTCGGCCATGTCGACAAGATCGGCCGCCGCGTCATCGTGCTGGGCGGCGGCAACACCGCGATGGATTGCTGCCGGACGGCGCGCCGCCTCGGCGGCGAGAGCGTCAAGGTGATCGTCCGCTCCGGCTTCGAGGAAATGAAAGCCTCGCCGTGGGAGAAGGAAGACGCCCTGCATGAGGACATCCCGATCCTCAATTACATGGTGCCGGTCGCGTTCGTTCACGACAACGGCAAGCTGACCGGCGTCACCTTCCAGAAAGTGAAGGCGGAGTACGACGCCAAAGGCCGCCGCAATCTGGTGCCCTCGGGCGAGCCCGACGAGACCGTGGCCTGCGACGATGTGCTCGTTGCGGTCGGCCAGGAGAATGCGTTCCCCTGGATCGAAGCCGATTGCGGTATCGAATTCGACAAGTGGCACATGCCGAAGGTCGACCCCAAGACGTTCGTCTCGACCAATCCGAAGGTGTTCTTCGGCGGCGATGCGGCGTTCGGACCGAAGAACATCATCTGGGCGGTGGCGCACGGCCATGACGCCGCGCTGTCGATCCACAAAATGCTGTCCGGCGAGGACATCAACGAGCGCCCGCTGCCCGAGGTGCACGTCTCCTCGCAGAAGATGGGCATCCACGAGTGGAGCTACGACAACGACATCTCCACCGATAAGCGCTTCAAGGTGCCGCATCGCGACAAGGTCATCGCGCTGAAGGACATCCGCGCCGAGGTCGAACTCGGCTACGACGTCAAGCTCGCGCTCGGCGAGGCGGAGCGCTGCCTGAACTGCGACGTGCAGACGGTGTTCTCCGCGCCGCTCTGCATCGAATGCGACGCCTGCGTCGACATCTGCCCGATGGACTGCATCACCTTCACCCCGAACGGTGAAGAGGATGACCTGCGACAGCGGCTGAAAGCGCCCTCGCCGCATCACGACCAGGCGCTCTACGTCTCCGGCGACCTGAAGACCGGCCGCGTCATGGTGAAGGACGAAGACGTCTGCCTGCATTGCGGGCTGTGTGCCGAGCGCTGCCCCACCGGCGCCTGGGACATGCAGAAGTACCTCATCGATATGGTTCAAGCGGGATCAACATGTCAGTCCAAAGCCCGATCAGCAGCGTAAACGACTTCGTCGTCCGCTTCGCCAACGTCAACGGTTCGGGCTCGGCTTCCGCGAACGAACTGTTCGCGCGTTCGATCCTGCGTCATGGCGTGCCGGTCAGCCCGCGCAACATCTTCCCCTCCAACATCCAGGGCCTGCCGACCTGGTATGAGGTGCGCGTCACCGAGGACGGCCATCTCGGCGCCCGCGGCGGCGTCGACATGATGGTGGCGATGAACCCGCAGACCTGGGACAAGGACGTCGCCTCGATCGAGCCCGGCGGCTACCTGTTCTACGATTCGACCAAGCCGATGCCGTCGTCGAAATTCCGCGAGGACATCACCGTCATCGGCGTGCCGCTGACCGCGATCACCAACTCGACCTATACGGACCCGCGGCAGCGCCAGCTGTTCAAGAACATCATCTATCTCGGCGCGCTGTGCGCCCTGCTCGACCTCGATCCCAAGCTGGTCGAGCAGCTGATCGGCGAACAATACAAAGGCAAGGAGAAGCTGCTCTCCTCCAACGTCCATGCGTTGCATCTCGGCCGCGACTGGGCGTTGCAGAACCTGAAATGCCCGATCGGGCTTCGGGTGAAGAAGTCCGACAAGGTCGGCGACCGCATCTTCATCGAGGGCAACAGCGCCGCCGCGCTCGGTGCCGTCTATGGCGGCGCCACGGTTTGCGCCTGGTATCCGATCACGCCGTCATCGTCGGTGGCGGAAGCCTTCACCAGCCACTGCAAGAAGTACCGCCACGACCCGGAGACCGGCAAGGCGAAATACGCCATCGTGCAGGGCGAGGACGAACTCGCCTCGATCGGCATCGTGATCGGCGCCTCCTGGAACGGCGCGCGGGCTTTCACCGCGACATCGGGACCCGGCATCTCGCTGATGACGGAGTTCATCGGCCTGTCGTATTTCGCCGAGATTCCGGCCGTGATCATGAATATCCAGCGCGCCGGCCCCTCGACCGGCATGCCGACCCGCACCCAGCAATGCGACGTGATCGCCTGCGCCTACGCCTCGCACGGCGACACCAAGCACGTGCTGCTGTTCCCGGAGGATCCGGCGGAAGCGTTCGAGTTCGCCGCCGCGGCGTTCGATCTCGCCGAGCGGCTCCAGACCACGATCTTCCTGATGCTCGATCTCGACATCGGCATGAATCACCGGCTGTGCCGCCCGCTGAAGTGGGACGATTCCAAACAATATGACCGCGGCAAGGTGATGACCGCGGAAATGCTCGAGGAAGGCCGCGACTTCGGCCGCTATCTCGACGTCGACGGCGACGGCATCCCCTATCGCACCTATCCCGGCACGCATCCGACCAAGGGCTCCTACTTCACCCGCGGCACCTCGCGCGACCGCTACGCGCGCTATTCCGAGGAAGGCGCGGTCTACGCCGACAACATGCAGCGGCTGGTGCGCAAGTTCGAGACCGCGCAGGACATGGTGCCGCGGCCGCTGCAGGCCAACGCGGCGAAGCCGACCAAATACGGCGTGCTGTATTTCGGCTCGACCTCGCCCGCGATGGACGAGGCGATCGGGATTCTGGAGGCCCGCGGTCATCAACTCGACCGCATGCGCATCCGCGCCTTTCCGTTCCACTCCAGCGTGGCGAGCTTCATCGCTGATCACGACTTCGTCTACGTGGTCGAGCAGAACCGCGACGCGCAGCTGCGCCAGCTGATCGTCAACGAGAATGGCATCGACCCCGTCAGGCTGGTGCCGATCCTGCATTATGACGGCACGCCGATCACCGCGCGCTTCATCGCCAATGCGATCGGCGACCACCAGGACCACCTCAAGGTGACCCCTCTCCGCAAGGCCGTGACATGATCGATCGTCCGATCTCTCCGGCGTCATGCCCGGGCTCGTCCCGGGCATCCACGACTTTCTTTCTCCTGGCCAAGACGTGGATGGCCGGGACAAGCCCGGCCATGACGTGGCGGGGAGCGCAGGTGTTGTCATGACCTACATTGCAAAGCCCAAGTTTCATCACCCCGGCCTGAAGAAGAACGAGCTGGGCTATACCCATCGCGACTACGAGGGCAAGATCTCGACCCTGTGCGCCGGCTGCGGCCACGATTCGATCACCGCCTCGATCATCGAGGCCTGCTACGAACTCTCGATCGAGCCGCACCGGGTGGCGAAGATTTCCGGAATCGGCTGCTCGTCGAAGACGCCCGACTACTTCCTCGGCAATTCGCACGGCTTCAACTCGGTGCATGGCCGCATGCCGTCGGTGCTGACCGGCGCCAACCTCGCCAACCGCGACCTGATCTATCTCGGCGTCTCCGGCGACGGCGACTCGGCCTCGATCGGCTTCGGCCAGTTCGCGCATTCGATCCGGCGCGCCGTCAACATGACCTACATCGTCGAGAACAACGGCGTGTACGGCCTGACCAAGGGCCAGTTCTCGGCCACCGCCGACCGCGGCTCGAAGTCCAAGAAGGGCGTCACCAACACCGACAACGCGATCGACCTGGTTGCGATCGCGCTGCAACTCGGCGCCACTTTCGTGGCGCGCAGCTTCTCCGGCGACAAGAACCAACTGGTGCCGCTGATCGCAGCCGCGATCCGGCACAAGGGCGCATCCTTCATCGACGTGATCAGCCCCTGCATCGCTTTCAACAACCACGCTGGCTCGACCAAGAGCTTCGACTATGTCCGCGAACACAATGACGCGGTGAACCGGCTCGACGTACTGGTCGGCCGCGAGCCGATCAGCGTCGACTACGCGCCCGGCACCGTGCAGGTGGTCGAGCAGCATGACGGTTCGCGCCTCGCGCTGCGCAAGCTTGACGCCGACTACGATCCGCATGATCGGCTGGGCGCCCAGACCTTCCTGCAGAAACATGCTGCAAAGGGTCAGATCGTCACCGGTCTGCTCTATGTCGACCCGGATGCCGAGGATCTGCACACCCATCTCGACACGGTCGAGTCGCCGCTCAACACGATGGACGAGAAGGCGCTGTGCCCTGGCTCGGCCGTGCTGGACAAGATCAACGCCAGCCTGCGCTGACATTCGACCTGGTTTGGAATCGGGCCTTCCGGCACTGCCGGGAGGCCCGATTTTCGTTCCGAGCTACTTGTCGCTCAGCACGTCGCCGAACAGCGCCCACGACTTGCCGTCGAACCGCGCCATCTGGATCTGGCGGATCGGCGTGACATTGTCGGGCTCGGTCTGCACCTTGATGCCCGGCAGCAGCATCGGCAATTCCAGCGCCTTCAGATTGGTCGCCTGCTTGATGATGTTGGCGCGGCTGTAGTCGCCATTGCAGTTCTTCAGCACCGCGGTCATGACCTGCGCGACCGTGTAGCCCTGCACGTTGAACAGATCGCCCGGGCTCGCATTGGGCTGGTACTTCTTCATCCAGGCCGAGAATTCCTTCTGGCCCGGATCGTCGGACCAGCGCGGATCGGTCGGGTCCTTCAGATAGAGCCCGGTCACGACACCGATGACGTTCTCGAGCCCTGCCGGCTCGAGCACCGCGGAGACCGAGTTGGAAACGGTCGGCAGGATGGTGAGTGGCTTCCAGCCCATGCTCGCCGCCTTGCGCAGCGCTTGCGCCGCGAATTTCGGCGTCGCCTCGGCGAAGAACACATCCGCGCCGGATTCCCGCATCGTCACCATCTGGGAATCGATGGTCGGGTCTGACGTCAGATAGGTGGTCTCCGCGACGATCTGGCCGACATGCTCGCCGAGTCCGTCCTTGAAGCCCTTGAGATAGTCCTTGCCGGCGTCCTCGTTCGGCGTGATGACCGCGATCTTGGCGTCCGGCTTGGTCTTCAGGATGTACTTTGCGTAGAGCCGGCCTTCGAGCTCGTAGGTCGGATTGAAGCCGACCGTCCACGGGAACTGCTTCGGATCGTTCCAGCGCGTCGCGCCTGACGACACGAACAGCTGCGGCACCTTCTTGATGTTCAGATACTTCTGCACGGCGATGTTGGGCGCGGTGCCGACCGCGCTGAAGATCGCAAGCACCTCGTCCTGTTCCACCAGCTTGCGGGTCTGCTCGACCGTCTTCGATGGCGAGTAGGCGTCGTCGAGACTCTCGAAGTCGACCTTGCGGCCGTCGATGCCGCCCTGATCGTTGAGCATCTGGAAGTACGCCGCTTCGGCACGCGCGATGGTGCCGTAGGCCGATGCCGGGCCGCTATAGGGCGCAGTGTTGCCGATCTTGATCGCGCTGTCGGCTGCAATGGATGGCGCGAACGACGAGGCCGTGAGCACGGTGAAGGCGAGAAGGCCCGCCAGGCGGAAGCGAGTTGACAAGGGCATATCCTGTTCTTGGTTTTCTTGACGCGGCGCACATTATCAATCGCGCCCGCGCAGGCAATCACCAAGAAGCTTGCGCATGCCTGCATCGCGCTCGTGCGGAACGCGATGCAGCTTCAAAACTCGCAGATGTGCCGAGAAGTTCGCTGAGCGAGACCGGCATTCCGCGCGGCGGTCCAGCGCCGCGCTCGCCACTACGAATGCGTCGTCCTCAAGCCGCGACCGCTGCCGCGCGCGGGCTGACGACGTATTCCTTCAGCACCTTGTCGGTGCCGTCGACCTCGGTCAGTGCCACGTCGTAGGTCCAGAGATCGGCGAGGTGTTGCAGCACGCGGCGCGCGTCGGTCTCGTTCAGTTGCGCGCCCTTCACCGTGGTATGACGCAGCATCAGGCGGCGATCGCCGTCGAGATCGACATCCACGACCTCGATATTGGCGTCGACGAAGCCGACATCGTATTGCCGCGCCAGCTCGCGGCGCACCCGGCGGTAGCCGCGCTCGTCATGGATCGCATCGACCTTGATTCCCTGGCTTTCGGCGGGGTCGTCGTGCAGATGGAACATGCGGAAGCGCCGGATCAGCGTCGGGCTGAGGAACTGGTTGATGAAGCTCTCGTCGCGATAGTTGCTCCAGATCTCGCGCAGCACGCCCTCGACGTCGCCCTTGCCGGCGATGTCGGGGAACCATTGACGATCCTCGTCCTCCGGCGTCTTCACGATCCGCTCGATGTCCTGCATCATCGCGAAGCCGAGCGCATAGGGATTGAAACCGGAATAGCGGCGGTCGTCGAACTCGGGCTGGAACACCACATTGGTGTGCGATTGCAGGAATTCGAGGAAATTGCCGTCGGTGATGCGGCCCTGCTGATGCAGCCGGCTCATGATGCGGTAATGCACGTAGGTCGCCGTGCCCTCGTTCATCACCTTGGTCTGCCCTTGCGGATAGAAATACTGCGCGATGTGACGCACGATGCGAATGAGCTCGCGCTGCCATGGCGCAAGGCGCGGCGCGGTCTTCTCGAGGAAATAGAGGATGTTCTCCTGCGGCAGGCCGAGCAGCGCGCGGCGCCGCTCCGCAGTGAGCGCGGCTTTGGTCTTGGCCTTGGTGTTCGGCACCGTCCGCCACAGATCGTTGAACACCGCCTCCTCGTGCTGGCGGCGCTCGCCGGCGCGCTTCTCCTCGGCGCGGAGGTCGAGCGTCTTCTTGCCGGGATAGCGGTCGACGCCATGCGACATCAGCGCATGCGCGGCATCCAGCGTCCGCTCCACGGTCTCGCGGCCGTGGCGGTCCTCGCAGGCCGCGATGTAGCCCTTGGCGAATTCGAGATAGTCGAGGATGCCGTCGGCATCGGTCCACTGCTTGAACAGATAGTTGTTCTTGAAGAAGTGATTGTGCCCGAACGCCGCGTGCGCGATCACCAGCGTCTGCATCGTCGCAGTGTTCTCCTCCATCAGATAGGAGATGCACGGCGACGAATTGATCACGATCTCATAGGCGAGGCCCATCAGGCCCTTGCGATAGGATGCTTCCTGGAACGCGAACTGCTTGCCGAACGACCAGTGCTTGTAGAACAGCGGCATGCCGACCGAGGAATAGGCGTCGAGCATCTGCTCGGCGGTGATCACCTCGATCTGGTTGGGATAGACGTCGAGCCCGAGCTCCTTGCGCGCGATCAGCTCGCAGGCATCGTGAATCCGCTGCAACGTCTGGAAATCCCAGTCGGCGCCCTCGAACAGCCGTTCGCCGGAAGACCCCATCAACTATACCCTTTCCTGACTGGTGCGGCGCTTGAACAGGTCCTGGAACACCGGGAAAATCTCGCCGCGCTCACTGACCTTGCGCATCGACAGCGGCGCGCCGTCATTGCGCAGACGCTCATAGAGCGTCCACAGCGAGGAGTCCGGCATGTCGAAGGTGTAGTTGGCGGCCTCGCCGACCTCGAGATAGGCGAAGAACTGGCAGACCGGCAGGATCTTGTCGGTGAGGAGATGCCCGGTCAGCGCGCTGTCGGAGGTCATGTTGTCGCCGTCCGAGGCCTGCGCCGCGTAGATGTTCCAGTCGGCCGGACGGAAGCGGGTGCGCACGATGTCGTTCATCGCGACCAGCGCGCTCGACACCAGCGTGCCGCCCGACGCCGGTCCATGGAAGAACGTATCCTCGTCCACCTCCTCGGCGCGGTCG
>CALRXG020000263.1:0-9675 GCA_943372075.1 Bordetella parapertussis
AGGACAGCAAGGCTGTCTCAATTTCGAGGCCATCCCGGCATGGGGATTGCAACGAGAACCTTCGTGAGGAGGACCTCGGCGCCCCGGGCTTCGAGAATGCTGCAGGCAGGGCCGTCCCGCAGGGGACGTTGAAACGCCCGTCGTCTGAATTTAGGAAAATGCGGCTCGCGGCGGACGAGCGGTGGCCCGGTGGGTGCCGCAACGTCCAAGGTGCGCCAAAGCGGTGAGCCCCTTACGAAAGGGAGAGGACACATGAGCGGGTCGGAATTCGAGCGCGAAACCATCGTGGCAGGAACGCTGTCGGCGACCGCGGACTCGAAAGCCGCCGAGCCCGCGCGTGAGCTGCATACATGGCGCCCTGACGCCGAAGGCCTGTTTGATCCGAGCCTGGAGAAGGACTCCTGCGGCGTCGGCTTCATCGCCAACATCAAGGGCCAGAAGTCGCATCAGATCGTCTCCGACGCGCTGAGCATCCTGTGCAACCTCGAGCATCGTGGCGCGGTCGGCGCCGACCCGCGCGCCGGCGACGGCGCCGGCATCCTGGTGCAGATCCCGCACGCCTTCTTCACGCGCAAGACCGGCGAGCTCGGCTTCAAGCTGCCGCAGCCCGGCGAGTACGCCATCGGCGCGCTGTTCATGCCGCGCGATGCCGCGTGGCGGAACGTGATCAAGAGCATCATCGCCGAGCAAATCAAGGACGAGGGCTTCAAGCTGCTCGGCTGGCGCGACGTCCCCAGCGACAATTCCTCGCTCGGCGTCACCGTGAAGCCGACCGAGCCCTACCACATGCAGGTCTTCATCGGCCGCAACAATGCGGTCAAGACCGAGGACGATTTCGAGCGCCGGCTCTACATCCTGCGCAAGTCGATCTCGCAGGCGATCTATCAGCGCCGCGACCGCGGCATGTCCGGCTATTATGTGTGCTCACTGTCCTGCCGCACCGTGATCTACAAGGGCATGTTCCTGGCCGACCAGCTCGGCAAGTACTATCCCGACCTGCACGAAGCCGACTTCGACAGCGCGCTGGCGCTGGTGCATCAGCGCTTCTCGACCAACACCTTCCCGACCTGGTCGCTGGCGCATCCCTACCGGATGATCGCCCATAATGGCGAAATCAACACGCTCCGCGGCAACGTCAACTGGATGGCGGCGCGGCAGGCCTCGGTGCATTCGGAGCTCTATGGCAAGGACATCAGCCGGCTGTGGCCGATCTCCTATGAGGGCCAGAGCGACACCGCCTGCTTCGACAACGCGCTCGAATTCCTGGTGCAGGGCGGTTATTCCCTTCCGCATGCGGTCATGATGATGATTCCGGAGGCGTGGGCCGGCAATCCGCTGATGGATGAGCAGCGCCGCGCGTTCTACGAATATCACGCCGCGCTGATGGAGCCGTGGGACGGCCCGGCCGCGATCGCCTTCACCGACGGCCGCAAGATCGGCGCCACGCTCGACCGCAACGGCCTGCGCCCGGCGCGCTATCTCGTCACCAAGGACGACCGCATCGTGATGGCGTCCGAAATGGGCGTGCTGAAGATTCCGGAGGAGCAGATCGTCACCAAGTGGCGGCTGCAGCCCGGCAAGATGCTGCTCGTCGACCTCGAGCAGGGCCGCCTGATTCCGGACGACGAGATCAAGGCCGACCTCGCCAAGAGCCATCCCTACAGCGACTGGCTGCATCGGACCCAGATCCAGCTCGAAGAGCTGCCGGATGCGCCGGCCAAGGGCGTGCGCTCAAACTTGCCGCTGCTCGATCGCCAGCAGGCGTTCGGCTACAGCCAGGAAGACATCACGATCCTGATGACCCCGATGGCCTCGACCGGCGAGGAAGCCGCCGGCTCGATGGGCAACGACACGCCGATCTCGGCGCTGTCGGACAAGCCGAAGCAGCTGTTCACCTACTTCAAGCAGAATTTCGCCCAGGTGACGAACCCGCCGATCGACCCGATCCGCGAGGAAATCGTCATGAGCCTGGTCTCGATCATCGGACCGCGGCCGAACCTGTTCGACCTGCAGGGCGTCGCCTCGACCAAGCGGCTCGAGGTGCGGCAACCGATCCTGACCGACGCGGACCTGGAGAAGATCCGCTCGATCTCCGACGTTGCCGAGACCCATTTCAAGTCGCGCACGCTCGACACCACCTTCCACGCCGGCTTCGGCGCGGCGGGCATGGAGCAGGTGCTCGACGAGCTCTGCGCGCGCGCCGAGGGCGCGGTGCGCGAAGGCATCAACATCATCATCCTGTCGGACCGCATGACCGGCACCGACCGGATTCCGATCCCCTCGCTGCTCGCCTGCGCCGCCGTGCATCACCATCTGATCCGCACCGGCCTGCGCACCTCGGTCGGCCTGGTCGTCGAATCCGGCGAGCCGCGCGAGGTGCATCACTTCGCCTGCCTTGCCGGCTACGGCGCCGAGGCGATCAACCCTTATCTCGCGTTCGAAACCATCCTCGCGATGAAGGACCGGCTGCCCGCCGCGCTGGACGACTACGAGATCGTCAAGCGCTACATCAAGTCGATCGGCAAGGGCCTGCTCAAGGTGATGTCCAAGATGGGCATCTCGACCTACCAGTCCTATTGCGGCGCGCAGATCTTCGACGCGGTCGGCCTCAAGGCGGATTTCGTCGCCAAGTATTTCGCCGGCACCCACACCAGGATCGAGGGCGTCGGCCTCGGCGAGATCGCCGAGGAAACCGTGCGGCGTCATACCGACGCGTTCGGTGACGGCCAGATCTACAAGAGCGCGCTCGATGTCGGCGGCGAATATGCCTACCGCACCCGCGGCGAGGACCATGCCTGGACCGCGGAATCGGTTTCGATGCTGCAGCATGCCGCGCGCGGCAACTCGCTGGAGCGCTACCGGGCCTTCGCCAAGATCCTCAACGAGCAATCCGAGCGGCTGTTGACGCTGCGCGGCCTGTTCCGGATCAAGGGCGCCGAGGACGACAAGCGCAAGCCGGTCAAACTCGAGGACGTCGAGCCGGCCAAGGACATCGTCAAGCGCTTCTCGACCGGCGCGATGTCGTTCGGCTCGATCTCGCGCGAGGCGCACACCACGCTGGCGATCGCCATGAACCGGATCGGCGGCAAGTCGAACACCGGCGAAGGCGGCGAGGAATCCGACCGCTTCAAGCCGCTGCCGAACGGCGACAGCATGCGCTCGGCGATCAAGCAGGTCGCCTCGGGCCGCTTCGGCGTGACCACGGAGTATCTCGTCAACTCCGACATGATGCAGATCAAGATGGCGCAGGGTGCCAAGCCCGGCGAAGGCGGCCAGCTGCCCGGCCACAAGGTCGACGCGACGATTGCGCGCGTGCGGCATTCGACGCCGGGCGTCGGCCTGATCTCGCCGCCGCCGCATCATGACATCTACTCGATCGAAGACCTCGCCCAGCTGATCTACGACCTCAAGAACGTCAATCCGGACGGTCAGGTCTCGGTCAAGCTGGTGTCCGAGGTTGGTGTCGGCACGGTTGCTTCCGGCGTCGCCAAGGCGCGCGCCGACCATGTGACGATCGCGGGCTTCGAGGGCGGCACCGGTGCCTCGCCGCTGACCTCGATCAAGCATGCCGGCTCGCCGTGGGAGATCGGTCTTGCGGAAACCCATCAGACGCTGGTGCGCCAGCGGCTGCGCAACCGCATCGCGGTTCAGGTCGACGGCGGCTTCCGCACCGGCCGTGACGTCGTGATCGGCGCGCTGCTCGGGGCCGACGAGTTCGGCTTCGCCACCGCGCCGCTGATCGCGGCGGGCTGCATCATGATGCGCAAGTGCCACCTCAATACCTGCCCGGTCGGCGTCGCCACCCAGGATCCGGTGCTGCGCAAGCGCTTCACCGGCCAGCCCGAGCATGTCATCAACTACTTCTTCTTCGTCGCCGAGGAAGTGCGCGAGATCATGGCGCAGCTCGGCTTCAAGACGTTCGACGAGATGGTCGGCCAGGTCCAGATGCTGGACCAGACCGCGCTGGTCTCGCACTGGAAGGCCAAGGGCCTCGATTTCTCCAAGCTGTTCGTGCGGCAGCAGGAGGAAAAGGGCCAGACGATCTACCACTCGGAGAGCCAGAACCATCATCTGGAAGCCGTGCTCGACCGCCGGCTGATCGAGAAGGCGCAGGCCGCGCTCGATCGCGGCGCGCCGGTCAGGATCGAGGAAGAGATCAACAACACCGACCGCTCCGCCGGCGCGATGCTGTCGGGCGCGGTGGCCAAGATCTACGGCCATGCCGGCCTTCCGCTCGACACCATCCATGTCAACCTGCAGGGCACCGCCGGACAGGCGTTCGGCGCCTGGCTCGCCAAGGGCGTCACCTTCGAGCTCGAGGGTGAAGGCAACGACTATGTCGGCAAGGGCCTCTCGGGCGGCTGCATCATCGTCAAGCCACCGAAGATCTCCGGCATCGTGCCGGAAGAGTCGATCATCGTCGGCAACACCGTGATGTACGGCGCGATCGCGGGCGAGTGCTACTTCCGCGGCATCGCCGGCGAGCGCTTCGCGGTGCGTAACTCCGGCGCGGTCGCGGTCGTCGAGGGCGCCGGCGATCATTGCTGCGAATACATGACCGGCGGCATCGTGGTGGTGCTCGGCAAGACCGGGCGCAACTTCGCGGCCGGCATGTCCGGCGGCATCGCCTATGTGCTGGACGAGGCCGGCGACTTCAGCAAGCTCTGCAATCTCGCGATGGTCGAACTCGAGCCGGTGCTGTCGGAAGAGATGATCAACGAAGGCACCTATCACCACTCCGGCGATCTCGAGGCGCATGGCCGGGTCGACGTGTTCCAGAACCTGCTCGACTCCGACGTCGAGCGGCTGCACGTCCTGATCACGCGTCACGCCAAGCTGACCGGCTCGAAGAAGGCGGCCGAGATCCTCGCCAACTGGAAGACCTGGCTGCCCAAGTTCCGCAAGGTGATGCCGGTGGAGTACCGCCGCGCGCTGAAGGAAATGAAGGCCAACGCCGACGCCGAGCCGAAAATCGCGATCGGCGCGTAACGACGCGAGCTCGTCATTGCGAGCGCAGCGAGGCAGTCCATCCGCGGACAGATGGATTGCCTCGTCGCTCCTCTCCTCGCAATGACGGGACCTGACTGAACAAATTTGGACGAACACATGATGCAGGGGCATCGGGTTTAATGGGCAAGATCACAGGTTTCCTCGAGATCGAGCGGCACGACCGCAAGTACGAGCCGGTCGCCGAGCGGCTCAAGAACTTCAAGGAATTCGTCGTTCCGCTGAGCGAGAAGGACACGCGCGACCAGGCCGCGCGCTGCATGAATTGCGGCATCCCCTATTGCCACGGCACCGGCTCGACCGCGCCGGGCACCCCGGGCTGCCCGGTCAACAACCAGATCCCCGATTTCAACGACCTCGTCTATCAGGGCAACTGGGAAGAAGCCTCGCGCAACCTGCACTCGACCAACAACTTCCCGGAATTCACCGGCCGGATCTGCCCGGCGCCGTGCGAGGCGTCCTGCACGCTCAACATCGACGACAACCCGGTCACCATCAAGACCATCGAATGCGCGATCGTCGACCGCGCCTGGGACAATGGCTGGCTCAAGCCGGAGATCGCTCCCCAGAAGACCGGCAAGAAGGTCGCCGTGATCGGCTCCGGCCCCGCCGGCATGGCCGCAGCCCAGCAGCTCGCGCGCGCCGGCCATGAGGTGCATGTCTACGAGAAGTTCGCCAAGGCCGGCGGCCTGCTGCGCTACGGCATTCCTGACTTCAAGATGGAGAAGGACGTCATCGACCGCCGCGTGGCGCAGATGGAAGCCGAAGGCGTCACCTTCCACTACGGCAAGGCCGTTGGTGGCGCGACCCCGGGCGCAATCGATCCGCAGGAGCTGGCCAAGCAATATGACGCCGTGGCGTTGACCGGTGGCGCGGAAGCCCCGCGCGACCTGCCGATCCCCGGCCGCGACCTCGCCGGCATCCACTTCGCGATGGACTTCCTGCCGCAGCAAAACCGCCGCGTCTCCGGCGAGCCGCTGAACGGCGTCGCCGACATCCTCGCGGACGGCAAGCATGTCGTCGTGATCGGCGGCGGGGACACCGGTTCGGACTGCATCGGCACCTCGTTCCGGCAGGGCGCCAAGTCCGTCACCCAGCTCGAGATCATGCCTGCGCCGCCCGAGCATGAGGACAAGGGCGTGACCTGGCCGAACTGGCCGCTGAAGATGCGGACCTCGTCGAGCCAGGCCGAAGGCGCGGCGCGCGAGTTCGCCGTGCTGACGACCAAGTTTGAAGGCAAGGACGGCAAGGTCACCAAGCTGCATTGCGTCAAGGTCGACGACAAGTTCAAGCCGCTGCCCGGCACCGAGTTCACGCTCGACGCCGAGCTGGTGCTGCTGGCGATGGGCTTCGTGCATCCGGTGCACGAGGGCCTGCTCAAGACGCTGGGCATCGAGCTCGACCAGCGCGGCAACGTCCGCGCGTCCCTGCAGGACTACCAGACCTCGCGCGCCAAGATCTTCTCGGCCGGCGACATGCGCCGCGGCCAGTCGCTCGTGGTCTGGGCGATCCGCGAAGGCCGCCAGTGCGCGCGCTCGATCGATATGTTCCTGATGGGCAAGACCGACCTGCCGGGGTGAAAGCCCTGGCTATCTCGGCGAGCTGTCGCCACACGAGAACCGTGATCGCCCGCGAAAGCGGGCGTTCCAGTTTTCGCGGCCCCCTTTTGGGTTGAAGCGGACAAGGCGCGATGTGCTGGTCCGATCGGCGGTTGCTCTCGCCGTGACGGCAACAGGGCGATTTCGCCCTACTTCTTCTTCCAGGTCTGGGACCGGCAGAACACGCTCATCGCGCAGCCGGTCAGCTCCAGCGTGGAGCCGGCGAGCTTGGCCGTCCCTGAATAGGTCTTGTCGTCCTGCGGGTCCGTGATCGTGCCAGAATAGGTCCCATCACCGGCCGGTTTCATCGAACCGATGGTCTTGCCGGCAAATTTCCCGGTCTTCAGCGTGATCGTACCGCCGGAGATAACGGCAGTGTCGCCGCGCGCGGTGATCCACGCGCCGTCGATCGAATCGGCATGGGCTGCTCCGGTAGCCATGACCAATGCTGCCGCAGCGAAAGCAAATTTGCGCATCGTCCTCATTCCTCCCGACCGGGTTCACTTTTCCGGATCATGCTCTAGTTCTGCACCCGCACGCCCAGCATCACCACCGTCGATGCCGAACTCTGCAACGGCTGGTTCGAGTCAAGCCAGTCGCGGCGCACGGTGCCCTTGATCCAGAGGCTGCGGGTCATCTTGTAGATCAGGTCGGCCGAGACCGAATAGATCGTGTCGTTGCGGTTGTCGCCCTGATATTCCAGCGTGCCGTAGGTGAACTTGCCGATCGCGGTCAGCCAGCGGCGGAAGTCGTGGTCGACCTCGATGGTGTAGGTGCGCGACAGCACGCCCGAGGTGCCTGGCAGCGTGGTCTCGCCGATCTGGGTGTCGGAATAGAATTTCGCCGTGGTCAGCGGCGTCGCGGTCCAGGTCAGCGAAGCCGTGGTGAGCAGGCCCTCGAGCCGGTTGAGCCTGGTATCGGCGTAATCGCGCATCGCGTAACCGATCGAGATCTCGCCGAATAGCATGCGCGTGAACTCGAACGAGGTACCGACCTTGGCGTAGCCGCCCGATGAATCGCGCGCGTAGCCGGCGCGGTCGAGATAGAGATCGTGGACCCGGCTGTCGCCCTGTACCTCGACGAACGGCTTCACGGCCGGATTGAGCTCGTAGCTGACGCGACCGACGCCACCATATTGGGTGAAGTTGCGGTCGTCGTTCGTCGTCGAGGTGCCGTCGGTAAGCTTCGACCATTGGTAATCGGTTCGGTCGACGGTGGTGCCGAGCGAGACCTGCAGGCGGTTGAAATTCTGGTCGATGCCGAAGGTGCCGCCGACCGTGGTGTAGATCGGGAACTTGGCGAGACCGGCCTGCACGTTCGGGCTACCGGGATTATCGGTCGAGACCAGCAGGCGGGCCTGTGCCGTCAGATGCGTGTCCCTGGAGACGTCGAGACGACCGTCGATATGGCCGGTGAAACTCGGCCGGTCGACGTCGAGCGGCGCCGACAGCGGCGTGCCATTGGCATTGGGCGACAGCTCGGAGCCATAGCCGGTGAGGGAGCCGCGCAGATCGACGACGACGGCGTGACGCTCCCAGTCGGATACCGCGAGGAATTCCGGCGCGACGACATAGAGCCCCCTGCCCTGCGGCGAGTTCAGCCGGCCCGGGTTCGAGTCGTAACCGCCCATCACTTCGACCGCGGTCTTGATCAGGAACGAGCCGGCATAATCGCCGACCGCGCCGAACGGATCGTCGTCGATCTTGAGCCGCTTGCGCGGCGGCTGGCCGACGATGGTGCCGGCCATCGCCGGCGGCAGCGGCGTCTTGTTGGCGGTGGTCGACGGCGGAATCGACAGGCGCAGATCGCCAGTCGGCGTCACCGGCGGCGGCGTGGGCGCAGGCGAACCTGGCCCCGGCGGCGGCTTCGGCTTGGCCTGGCCGGGATAATATTTCGGCTTCTGGCGCTTGCGGTTGAGCGAGTCATAGCCCGACGTCGCGGCGCCGTTCGCAGCCGGCAGTCCGTAGGTCGGGATTTGCCCGACGCGATCCGATGTCGTCGACGGCGAGGCCCGCCGGCTGGGATCGGGATCCGGCAGCTTCAGGCCGTTGAGCGGATCCATCGCATCGGCCGGGGTCCGCCGCAGCGGCGAATCCGGCGTGATCACTTGGCTCTGGCGGTTCGGGCTGAACAGGTCGGGCGTCACGGTCTGGGCCTGGGCGAGCCCTGTGGTCGCAGTCAGCGCAAGAACAATCAGCAAAGGACACGGCAAAACCGCGCGGATGAGGCATCCACGCCGATTTGGGCCGCTTGCTGGCCGCCGCAACACGATGGAAATACTCCAACGAATTCATATACTTGACACGCGCATCCCGCCGGGCGGCGGAAAACGTCGTTAATGGAGTTAAAACAATTATGGTTAATGAGCCGTTGAGGACCGACGGCCGCGCGTCGCATCGCGGAATCGAACGTGCTAAGGGAGACGCCCGGGTGCATAACCCCTCCCCTGGAATCCGAAATGGCCAAACCGAAACCGCTGATGACCAAATCATCCGGCCCCGATGACGGCGCCGTTCAGTCGGCGCTCCGCACCCTCGATGCCGAAGCGAGCGGCGTCGCAGCTCTCTCGGCGGCACTCAAGTCCGACCTCGGCACAGCGTTCGTGGCGGCGGCCGAACTGATCCGCAACGCCAAGGGCCGGCTGATCGTCACCGGCCTCGGCAAATCAGGCCATATCGGGCGCAAGATCGCCGCGACCTTCGCCTCGACCGGCACGCCGGCGTTCTTCGTGCACACCGCCGAAGCCAGCCACGGCGACCTCGGCATGATCACCGCCGACGATGCGATCATGGCGCTGTCATGGTCCGGCGAGCAGCCGGAGATGCGCAATCTGATCGCCTATGCCGCGCGCTTCGGCATTCCGCTGATCGCGATGACGGCCGACAAGGACTCGACGCTGAGCAAGGCCGCCGACGTGCAGCTCACGCTGCCGAAGGCCCGCGAGGCCTGCCCGCACAATCTTGCGCCGACCACGTCGTCGCTGATGATGCTGGCGCTCGGCGACGCGCTGGCGATCGCGCTGCTCGAGGGTCGCGGCTTCACCTCGACCGATTTCAGCGTGCTGCATCCG
>CALRXG020000264.1:0-9673 GCA_943372075.1 Bordetella parapertussis
CCAGACGCCGTCGCTCTTCTCGTTCGATTTGACGATCGCCGCGTACTGCGCGGTGGCCGACCTTTCGCTCACTTCGGGAACGCGGTCCTGCCGCAGGAACTTGCGCTCGAGGTATTTGAGGCCGGCCGCGCGGCCCGCCGCGTTGGGCAGGAAGTGCGCGGCGATCCAGAGGTGCTCCGGCGGGTCGTAGGTGGCCGAAAAGATCTCGCCAGACTTGCTGGCGGCGGTGTCGGCCCCGCGCGGTCCGGTGCCGACCAGGATCAGCTTGCGCACCAGGTCGGGTGCCTGCACGACGATTTCCTGGGCGACCTTGCCGCCGACCGAGTACCCCAGGACGTCGGTCTTGCTGATTCCCAGCGCCTTGATGAAGGCGATAGCGTCCGTGGCCATGGCGGGGATGCTGTCCGGCGTCTCGCCCGAGCTTGCACCGATGCCCCTGTTGTCGAAGAGAATGACTTCGCGCTTCGCGGCCAGGCCGTCGGTCACAAGCGGATCCCAATGATCCATGGTGCCGCGAAAATGGATGTTCATCACGATCGGAACGCCGCCGGTCTTTCCGAAGCGGCGATACGCGAAGCGGATACCGTTGGCCTCGACGAATTGCGTAGGCGCGGTCTGGTGGGTGTAGGTCGTCATGGCGAAACTCCTCTTTTTTGATGTGACGGATTCAGCTTGCGGTCTTGCCACCGTTCACCCGCACGATCTGTCCGGTGATGAACGAGGCCTTCTCCGACGCCACGAAGGTCACGGCTTCGGCGATCTCCTCGGGCCTTGCGCCGCGCTTGAGCGGCACGGCGGCATAGAACGCCGCCTTCTTGTCCGGCGAGCCCGTCAGCCGATCGAGCATCGCGGTGTCGGTCGGTCCCGGCGCGACCGCGTTGACGCGGACCCCGAAAGCCGCGGCTTCCAGCGCCGCGGATTTCGTCAGGCCTTCCACGGCGTGTTTGCTCGCGACGTAAAGCGACAGATTGGCCGCCCCGCGCTCGCCCATGGTGGAAGAGATGTTTATGATGCTGCCTGCGCCCTGCGGCTGCATGACCCTGAGCTCGTGCTTGAGACTGAGAAGGGTGCCGAGCACGTTCGTGTCGAACATCGCCAGATAGCTGTCCAGCGTCGTCGACGTCAGCGGTCCGGGTTTGCCTTCAGTGCCGGCGTTGTTGACGGTGATGTCCAGCCTGCCGAAGCGTGCGACCGTCTGGTCGACCAGGCGGCGAATGTCGTCTTCGCGGCGCACGTCGGCGGGGATGAAGACGGCTTCGGTGCCGAAGCTACGGAGCTCGGATTCGAACGAGCGCCCCTCGGGCTCTCGACGTCCCGACACGACCACGGTTGCGCCTTGCTTGGCGAAAGCGATGGCGGTGGCGCGGCCGATGCCAGTCAAAGCGCCGGTGATCAATACGATCGGTGTAGTCATGTTAGCTCCTCTGCGGTCTTGCTCGTCTCGATACCGCGAGACCGGCGTGCATCTTCCTCTCGCGAGGTAGGAATGGCCTTCGCCCCTCGCCAAGACTTTGTTGATTTACCCCCATGCCTCGCGGGTATGAGAGTGGTGACGTCATGTCGGGAAGGCGCTACCGAACATCGGCATGCCGCTTTTCGAGTCCTCCTGCGATGCCTCGTCCTGAAGGACGTCCCAATGCTCCGCGAGGACGCCATCGGTAAGACGCACAATGTCGACCGCGATGAACGCGCGAGGACGACCATTGCCGCTGAAACGGCCATGGACCATGACGATGTCCTTTTCGGCTACGACGAGGCCCGGCTCGTAACGCAGACCGCGCGGCAGGCTTCTGACGAGATCGAAAAGGCCTTCGCGGCCGGGCGGAATATGGGCGCTATGCTGGACGTAGTGAGGGGACCAGAAGCACTCCGCGGCTTCGTAGTCGCGACGGTTGAACAACGTGTCGAAAGCCTCGAGCACGAGGTACTTGTTGGACTCTTCCGAGAAGCGGTCGATCATGGCTGGAAATCCCTGGAAACTTCGAGGGACACCATGCCGCAGGATCGACGGGCTAATCGACGCAAGCGTTGCTAATCGGTGCTAATTTCCGACCGCCCGCTTGGGTCGAGACTCAGAGCGAGGCGAGCAGTTTGGAGGCCGCGAGAAAGTCCGCCGTCGGATCGTCGGCGAATTCGGCCAAGAGCGGCGAGAGAAGTTCACGAGCCTTCCGCTTGTCCCCGCGGCCTGCGAGAAGCCTTGCCAGCGAAGTCGTTGACCGAAAGGCGAAAGCCTTGGCCCCCTGTTCTTGCGCGATTCGGATGGATGTTCTGAGAAGCGTCACCGAGTCGTCGGCACCGCCCCCGAATCGCTCGGGACCGATGCATCCCTTCAGCCGATAAAGCTCCGGCACATACCAGATATCGCCGTTCTCTTCACAATTTGCGACGGTGGCGTCCAGAATCTGACGCGCTTGCAGATCGTGACCGATCTCGGTGAGACCTGCGGCAAGCGCGCCGGTGAACATCGGGTGATTAAATACGAACCGGGCCCGACTGAGACCATCGATTGCCTCGGTCAGCATGGAGACTCCTTCGGCCGCCCTGCCTTCGCGGATCATCAAGCCGCCCCTGAAGCATTCCGCGTAACCGTGCCATACATCGAGCGCCTGCGCGCGGGTTTCCGAGGCGAGCAGATCCGTATACCTACCGAGGAGTTCGACGTCGCCCATCAGGAATGCCGTGGGGCAGGCTCCTTCGGCGAGTACGAAGCTGCGCGACAATTTGTGGCTTGTTGCTGCGAGGCTTTCGTCGATCAGAGATTTGGCACGTCGCGAGTCGCCGGCAAGCCAAGCATCGCGGGCCAAGACGTTGAAGGCGGCCGCGCGTTGATCGAATTGAAAGCGGATGAGGTGCGAACGACGACGCGGAGCGACGTATTGCCGGAGCATCTCCTGGACGGCTTCGCGCGCTTCGTCATGCCGCGCGAGAACGTGTAGCGACGATCCGCGCAGGCGTTTTCCGACCATCGCATCGAGCGGCTCGCTGGATTGCTGTGCCAACGCGCAAAAGCGGTCCGCGAGCAGGAGACCCTCCTTCGGCGCGCCGCGGTTTTTGCAATCGACCCAAAGCGCCCATAAGGCTCGCAACTGATAATCGACGTCGCCAACCTGCTCGGCGATCGTGAGTACCTCCTGCCATGACGCGGCGAGCCCCGACCTACCGGACATCGCAGCAATCTGTGGCCAACCTAGCGCGGCGAGAAGCCGCATGCGGATGCGGGGATCCAACCCGGGAGTCTGTTTCGCGATGTCGAGTGCGAGTCGGACACGTTCCAGGCATTCGTCGATCAATGACAATTGTATCCACAACGGTACCGCCGCGGCGGTCAGCTGAACGCAGAGACCGGGGTCCCCATGATCGGAGCCGGACCAGTCCAGGGCGGCGCGGACATTGCCGACCTGCCACCCGTACAGGTCCAGCCATTCCGTGGTCGGCAATCTTTCCCAATCCTGTCCTGCCGACGTGAACAGGTCGCGGTAATGCGCGGCGTGCCGCGCCTCGAGCTCGCGCAATTCTCCGCTCCCGATGAGGGCATTGCGGCTGAAGGCGCGTGCAGTGTCGAGAAGACGGTAAGCCACGGCGACGGTATGGGGAAATGGAGCGATCAGCGACTTCTCGGCGAGTGTGAGCAATGCATCTTCCACGTCCGATTTCGCAAGGGCGCCTTCGGCGACGACGGCGCAGGCGGACTCCAGCGAAAAGCCCCCCAGGAAGACGGCGAGCCTCCTCAGCACCGTTCGCTCCGTTTCCGAGAGCAGGCTATAGCTCCAGTCGAAGGTGGCATGCAGGGTTCGGTGGCGGGCCGCGCCTGCATGCTGGGTCTGCGACAGCAGCCGGTCCGGATTGGCCAGAGACTTGGCCAAGGCGTTGATGCCGGCGACGCCGGCTCGCGCCGCCGCAAGTTCGATCGCGAGGGGTATTCCGTCGAGCCGCCTGCAGATGTCGACCACTACCGGCGCCTCGGTATCGCCGAGCGCGTATCCCCCCATGCTCGCGGCGGCAAGTTTGACGAAGAGCTCGACCGCCGAGAATTGCAGAGCCACGTCGGCCTGTCCGACGCTTTCCTCCCTCGGCAGGTCCAGAGGGCCAAGGCGTTGGACCCATTCGTTGTTGAGCCGGAGCGGAGAACGGGCGGTCGCCAAAAACGAAAGTCCGGGAAGTCGCGCCAGCAGCAAGCTCGACAACCGCCCGGTCTCATCGATCACATGATCGCAACTGTCGAGGACTAGCAGGACCGGACGATCTCCCAGGAAGGCAACGATGTCCTCGATCGGGTCCGAAGGTCGGAGCGCGCAACCTAGAGCCGAGCCGATCGCGCCGGCGACTTGGCCAGGATGCGAGAGATCGCCGAGGTCCGCGAAAGCGATCTGCCTTTCGGCGCGTTGCTGGTTGGCGACCTCCCGCGCAACCGTGGTTTTGCCGATCCCGCCCGGCCCGATCAGCGTGATGAACCGCCGCGTTTCCAGGAGCCGACCCAACTCATGCACGATTTCGGCCCGTCCGACGACGGCCTCGCTCAACATTGGCGACGCGTCGGCGGACTCACGCATTGCCGTATTGCGCGCGCTGACGGTGGCGGAGAAGCTGTAACCCCGACCCGGAATGTTCGCTATGTATCCGGTACCACCCGGTTCGTCTCCGAGAGCCTTCCTGAGCGCAGTCAGATGGACACGCAGATTGTTGGCTTCGACGTGAATGTTGGGCCAGACCAATGCCAACAGCTCGTTCGTGCTCAGGACCGCGCCACTCCGTTGGACCAGCACCACGAGAAGGTCGAACGCGCGGCTTCCGAGCTTCACCACCGAGCCACCTTTGGTCAGTAGCCTCTTGGCCGGATCGAGGCGAAAATCTCCGAATTCGTATGTCTCGAGCATTGCCAAAGTGTAGCTTGGAGCGGGCCTTCTGTCAGCGCCGTACGCTCTCCGGTTTTTGCCAAATGGCACGATTCAGGCTCTAATCGCCGTCAATTTAACTAGGACATGCGCATGGAGCTTCGCCATCTCCGCTATTTCGTCGCCGTCGCCGAAGAAGGCAGTCTCACCGTGGCGGCCGCGAAACGCCTTCATACCGCGCAACCCTCGCTTAGCCGGCAAATCCGGGACCTGGAACACGAAGTTGGCGTGGCACTTTTGACCCGAGGCGTCCATGGCGTCCAGTTGACGGAGGCTGGCCGGGTCTTTCTCGACCACGCTCGATTGGTTTTGATGCAGGCCGACGCCGCGGTTGAAGGTGCTCGCCGCGCGTCCCAGCCGAGCAAGCAGGTGCTCACGATAGGCTTTACCATTGGACAGGAGGTCGACTGGCTACCGCGCGCCACAAGGCTCTTGCGCAACGAACTTACTGACCTTGAAATCCGGGTATCCAGCGATCACTCGGCGACGCTGGCGGAGGAGCTCGCGCACGGCAGACTTGACGTGGCTTTCCTGCGCGCGGAGCCTACTCCAGACGTCGAATTCAAGGTCGTGGCCCAAGAACCGCTCATCGCCGTACTACCCAGCGATCACAGGCTCGCGCAGCGCAAGACGTTCGATCCGAAGGATTTGGTCGGCGAGACCTTCATCGGCATCTCGAAAGTACCTCGGGTGTTGCGCGCGCTCATCGCCGGCTACTTGGAGCGCAGCGGGGTCGATATCTCGCCGGCATTCGAAATCGACAATTACGCGATGGCGATCTCGCTCGTCGCGTCCAACCGCGGCGTTGCGATCCTGCCCGCCTCGGCCAAGAATGTTTTGCCCTGGTCGGTCGTCAGCCGCCCGCTGGACGGAGACGCCCCCACCATAGACGTGACGGTCGGCTTTCGCCGGGACAATGCATCCCCGATTTTGAAGACCTTTCTTTCGAGAATCGATGGTCTGAACGCAGTGTAACATTTTGGCCGGCCGATCCCAAAAGCGGCGCGGCGTGTCTACCCGGCGCGGCGCCGAAAGGGCAAAAGAGAATGGGAAAGCGTGAGGCGGCCCGGCGGCAGGTTGCGCTACTGAGAAAAATGTTTGTGCGGCGCGCTGTTCGCCCTGACTTCGGTTTTTGGCCCTTCGCGTCATTTGCTGCGGTTGCGCAGAGGGGCGGTATCGGGGCGAAGCGGACATCATCGACAATTTATGAGTACGCGCCCTAGACTGGACACCGACCGAAGCTGACTATCATCCCACCGCCAACCTTCCAAGAGCGTCAAAAGTTCCCTCGCACTGGCTCCTATGCATTTTCATTTCGCGCTGGAATGGCGCATCAGTTGACGCGCCTGCCTGCAATTCGGGCGCGATCGGATTTTCGCGAGTGATGCGGTTGTATTAGCACGGCCCAGGACCGATGGGCCAATAGCGACACGGGTGGCCGATTATGCTGCGAAGAGTCTCGTCGCCATGGGCAAACATCGGGTCTGGGCGTCGTGAGCGCGCCCATGCGCGTCGGGCGGACGCGGGCGTGCCGCTAATGGGCCCTTTTTAGCATACCGAACTCCGTCAAGGAGTATCACTCCGCTCGTCGGTCTGATTCTCCTGGAATGCAAGACGCCATGGCGACGGAGAGCGACTTCACCTCTTCTACGACCGCCCGACCTCCCTCGCATGCGCCGAAACCCTATCGAGCGAAAACGCAAGTCGACTGGCGGTGATGCAACGTGCTGATGCGCTGAGCGTAGAGCGGAAAACGCATTCGCATCGCGTGATCAAAGCCCCGTACCAGACTAATAGGCTATGAATCTGTTCAAAGTTTCATGCAACGTTGGCTCGCGCAGCCGGTTCCTTCCTAGAGGCAGGGATACTTTCAAAGGAGACCGACAAATGCGCACTATTATGCTCGCGAGCACGGCTGTCATCGCGCTGAGCACAGCCGCTTGGGCCGCTTCCGACAACGGCGCAGGCAGAGCCAGCCAGAATACTGGGAAAGCTCGGCAGGAGCTGACTCAGATGCTGCAAAAGTCCGGATATACCGATATCCGCGTTGCCCCGACGTCCTTCATGGTCCGTGCCAAAGACAAGAATGGGGATGCCGTGGTGATGTCCATTAGTCCCGATAGCTTTTCCGAACTGACGGCTGTCAACGACAGCTCCGCTCGAAATGGAAGCGACACGAGCACAAATACCGTTGGTTCAAACAGCGGCTCAGACACTTACGTGACGGTGCCGGCTACCGATGACCCCAGCTCCAAGGTCGTCGGCCTGGATATCTACAACAAGGACAACAAGGACATTGGCACCATCAAGGATATCGCGCTCGACCCGAACGGCCGTGCTTCGGCCTATATCGTATCGGTTGGCGGCTTTCTCGGGATGGGCGAGCACTACGTCGCGGTGAATCCGGAGGCCGTAACCATCAGCTATAAGGACAGCAAGTGGCACGCAGATATGAATGCTACTGCGGATCAGCTGAAGGCTGCGCCTGAATTTAAATATACGGGCCGGTGGGCTTCCAATAAGATGTAAGCGGAATTGATCCGGGTGCGTTCATCGCGCCCGGATCCCTGCCATCGTGCTCGGAACGGCGCGCCCGTCGCTGTGACCCCGGTTCACAAAACCTCACTGATCCCGGCTGCCATCATCTGATGCGGGTCGAATTCGTGGGAGTGCTCGATCCAGCAAATGCCGATAGCAGCGCCGCCGGCTTACCGCCGGTTAACGCCAATCCGGAGTCTCAATGATGATTGCATCGACGGAAGCCAGGTCAGCCGTATCTACGGCGCCGCCAGTCACCGTTCACAAGCTTCTTAGCGGTCAGAAGGCGCTGGTCACAGGCGCCAATTCGGGGATCGGGAAAGGCGTCGCGATCGCCCTGGGCGAGGCCGGCGCCGACGTCGTCGTCAACTATGTGGAAGGGGACGATGCGGCCGATGCCGTCGTGGTGGAAATCGAAAAATTCGGCGTCAGGGCTTTTGCCCACAAGGCCGATGTTTCGTCGGAAGAGCAGGTCGCAGCGATGTTCGACCGGATGATCAAGGAATTCGGCACCATCGATATCCTTGTCAACAATGCCGGACTGCAGCGGGACTCGGTATTTTCCGAGATGACGCTGGAGAAGTGGAACAAGGTGCTGGGCGTCAACCTGACCGGACAATTCCTGTGCGCGCGCGAAGCGGTGCAGGAATTCCTGCGGCGCGGTGTTGTTCCGTCTGTCTCGAGCGCAGCCGGAAAGATCATCTGCATGAGTTCGGTCCATCAGGAGATTCCATGGGCGGGACACGCGAATTACGCCACTTCGAAGGGCGGCATCAAATTGCTCATGGAAAGCATGGCGCAGGAACTCGCGCCGAAGCGGATTCGGGTCAACACCATCGCTCCAGGCGCAATCCGTACACCGATCAACACCGCGGCCTGGAATACCAAGGCGGCGTATGACCGGCTGATGACGCTTGTGCCCTATGGGCGCATTGGCGAACCCGAGGATATCGCACGTGCGGCGGTATGGTTGGCTTCGGATCATTCGGATTATGTCGTCGGCACGACGCTTTTCGTCGATGGCGGCATGACGCTGTACCCCGGTTTTGCCACGGGCGGGTGAGGATCCGGCCATGTCCGACCACTACGACGTCATCATCATCGGAAGCGGCCCCGGAGGAGCTTCAGTCGCCCATAGGCTGGCTCCGACCGGTAAACGAATCCTGTTGCTGGAGCGCGGCGACTACCTGCCGCGGTCGCCAGCGAACTGGGATTCGCAGGCCGTGTTCGTGGACGCGGCCTACCAGGCGCCGGAAACCTGGTTCGGAGCCGACGGACGGAGTTTTCATCCGGGCCTCCATTATTATGTCGGCGGCAATTCCAAGGTTTATGGCGCGGCACTGTTTCGGATGCGGGAGCGGGATTTCGACGAGATCGTTCACAAGGATGGCGTCTCTCCCGCGTGGCCGCTGAAATACGAGATCTTCGAGCCCTACTATGCCGAGGCCGAGAGGCTGTTCCACGTTCATGGGCAGCGCGGAGAAGACCCGAATGAGCCGTTCTCCAGCGGGCCGTTTCCTTATCCGCCGGTTTCGCACGAGCCGGCGATCCAGGCGCTGAGCGAGAGTTTGGCAAAGGACGGCCTGCAACCGTTTCATCTTCCGCTTGGCATCCTCCTCGATGAGAAGAACGGCAAGGCGACGCCTACCAGCATCTGCATTCGTTGCGATGCGTTCGACGGCTTTCCGTGTCTGTTGAACGGAAAGGCGGATGCGCAGGTGATGTGCGTCGATCCGGCGCTGAAAGCGCATCCCAACCTGACGCTATTGACCGGAGCTTATGTTTCGAGACTGGAGACCAATGAGAGCGGCCATTGCATCAAGAGCGTGCGGGTGACGAGAGACGGCCGTGAGCAGGTCTTCTCGGCCGATATTGTGGTCGTCGCCTGCGGCGCACTATCGTCGGCGCTGCTGCTGTTGCGGTCTGCCAATGAGAAGCATCCGCATGGACTGGCCAACGGCTCGGGCCAAGTGGGCCGCAACTACATGCGCCATAACCAGTCGATCCTGATGGCATTGATGCGCGAACCCAACGACACGATTTTCCAGAAAACGCTGGCGGTGAGCGACTATTATTTCGGAGCCGACGATTGGGAATTTCCGCTTGGCTTGATCCAGATGTGCGCAACCTCGCACGGCGCGCAAATTCGCGGCGAGGCGCTGCCGGGCTGGTTGGAATGGGTCCCCAACATGCCGTTTGAGGAAATGGCGCGGCATTCGATGGATTTCTGGCTTTCGAGCGAA
>CALRXG020000265.1:0-9556 GCA_943372075.1 Bordetella parapertussis
GCCGACAAGGGCTCCTACGTCTCCTATCTCGAGGGCTGCACCGCGCCGCAGCGCGACGAGAACCAGCTGCACGCCGCCGTGGTCGAGCTCGTCACGCTCGACGATGCCGAGATCAAATATTCGACGGTGCAGAACTGGTACCCCGGCAATTCCGAGGGCAAGGGCGGCATCTACAATTTCGTCACCAAGCGGGGCGACTGCCGCGGCAAGAACTCCAAGATCTCCTGGACCCAGGTCGAGACTGGTTCGGCGATCACCTGGAAGTATCCGAGCTGCATCCTGCGCGGCGACAATTCGAGCGGCGAGTTCTACTCGATCGCGATCTCGAACGGCTTCCAGCAGGTCGACTCGGGCACCAAGATGATCCACCTCGGCAAGAACACGTCGAGCCGGATCATCTCGAAGGGCATCGCCGCCGGCAAGTCGCAGAACACCTATCGCGGCCTCGTCAGCGCGCATCGTAAAGCGACGGGCGCACGCAATTACACCGCCTGCGACTCGCTGCTGATCGGCGACAAGTGCGGCGCGCACACCGTGCCCTATGTCGAGGCGAAGAATTCCTCGGCGACGTTCGAGCACGAGGCGACGACGTCGAAGATTTCCGAGGACGTGCTGTTCTACTGCATCCAGCGCGGGCTCTCGCAGGAGGAAGCCGTCGGCCTCGTCGTCAATGGCTTCGTGAAGGATGTGCTGCAGCAACTGCCGATGGAATTCGCGGTGGAAGCGCAGAAGCTGATCTCGATCAGCCTTGAAGGTTCGGTTGGCTAATCCATCCCGTGCAAGGGCGCGGCCGCCGCGCCCCGGGATGATGCTCAGGAAAAATCAGATGTCTCTGCTTGAAGTGAAAGATCTGCAGGTTCGTGTCGAGGAGCGTGAGATCCTCCACGGGCTGTCACTCACCGTCAACGCCGGCCAGGTGCACGCGATCATGGGACCGAACGGCTCCGGCAAATCGACGCTGTCGCACGTCATTGCCGGCAAGCCGGGCTATGAGGTCACCGGCGGCCAGATCCTGTTCAAGGGCGAGGACCTGCTGGAGATGGCGCCGAACGAGCGCGCCGCCAAGGGCGTGTTCCTGGCGTTCCAGTATCCGGTCGAGATTCCCGGCGTCACCACCTGGAACTTCCTGCATGCGGCGCTCAACGCCCAGCGCAAGGCGCGCGGCGAGGACGAAATCTCGTCGCCGGCGTTCCTGAAGAAGGTCCGCGAGGTCGCCAAGTCGCTCAACATCCCGCAGGACATGCTGAAGCGCGGCGTCAATGTCGGCTTCTCCGGCGGCGAGAAGAAGCGCAACGAGATTCTTCAGATGGCGCTGTTCGAGCCGGCTGTCTGCATTCTCGATGAAATGGATTCCGGTCTCGACATCGACGCGCTGCGGATCGCGGCCGACGGCGTCAACGCGCTGCGCTCGCCGGAGCGCGCCATGGTCGTGATCACCCACTACCAGCGACTGCTCAACTACATCGTGCCCGACGTTGTGCACGTGATGTCGAAGGGGCGGGTGGTGAAGAGCGGCGGCAAGGAGCTGGCGCTGGAGCTGGAAGAGTCCGGCTACGCGCAGTTCGAAGACGCTGCCTGACAAACGCGGGTTTGAGATGAACGTAGTTGCAAAAACCGAGACCGGGCGCGCGCTGGGCGACGCATTCGCCGTCGTGCGCGACCGTCTGCCGGGCAAGGGCAAGATCGCCGATCAGCGCCGTGAGGCTTTCGCGGCCTATGAACGTACCGGCCTGCCGCATCGCCGGATCGAGGACTGGAAATACACCGATTTGCGCGCGCTGATGCGCGAGGTGCTGCCGCTGGCGGCGGCGCCGGATGCGGTGGCGCTGGGCCGCGCTGCCGCTGTCGCCAAGCTGCGGGCAATCGACGGCGTGCGCCGTCTGGTGCTGGTCGATGGCGCTTTTGCGCCTGATCTGTCCGACCTCGGAAGCCTCGAGAAGGGGCTTGTGATCCGCCCGCTGCGCGAGGTGCTCGACGCCGGTGATGGCGCGCTCTCCGCGGAGGTGGTTGCTTCCGACATCTCCAACCCGATGATCGCGCTGAACGGTGCGATGGCAACCGATGGTGTCGTGATCGAGATCGCCAACGGCACGATGCTGGCCCAGCCGCTGCATATCGTGCACGTGGCGTCCGGTGCTGCGCCGGCCTCGATGTTCACGCGCTCGCTGTTGCGGCTCGGCCGCGACGCCGGCGTGACGCTGGTGGAGAGCTATCTCGCAGCCGAGGGCGCCAAGGCCTACCAGGCCTATGACGGGCTGATCGTCGCGATCGGCGACAATGCGCGGCTCGATCATGTGCGCCTGGTCGAGGACAACATCGATGCCTTCAACATTTCCTCGGCAACGATTTCGCTCGGCGCTCATGCCCATTTCAACACGTTCGGCCTGACCTCGGGTGGCCATGTCAGCCGCTATCAGCTGACGGTGACGTGCGCCGGCGAAGGTTCGAAGGTCGAGACCAACGGCGTCAACCTGATCAACGGCAAGCAGCACGCCGACACCACGCTGTTCATGGATCACGCTGTGCCGAACTGCGCGAGCCGCGAGATCTTCCGTGCCGTCGTCGACGACCGCGCCCATTCCGTGTTCCAGGGCCGCATCATCGTCCGTCCGGACGCGCAGAAGACCGACGCCAAGATGATGACCCGCGCGCTGCTGCTGTCCGACGACGCCGAGGCCGACAACAAGCCGGAGCTCGAGATCTTCGCCGACGACGTCACCTGCGGTCACGGCGCGACCACCGGCGCGCTCGACGAGAGCCTGCTGTTCTACATGCGTGCCCGCGGACTGCCGGAGAAGGAAGCGCAGGCGCTGCTGATCCAAGCCTTCGTGGGCGAGGCGATCGAGACGATTGCCAGCGACACGTTGCGCGAGGTCGCGATTGCCACCGCGCAGCGCTGGCTTCAGGCGAGGGCGTGAGCATGCACAAGGCGGTCGCGAACGGTTCTTACGACGTCGCCCTGGTGCGGCAGGACTTTCCGGCGCTCGCCATGCAGGTTTACGGCAAGCCGCTGGTCTATCTCGACAACGCGGCTTCGGCGCAGAAGCCGAATGCGGTGCTCGACCGCATGACGGAAGCCTACAAGAGCGAATACGCCAACGTGCACCGCGGCCTGCATTATCTCGCCAATGCCGCGACCGAGGCCTATGAGGGCGCCCGCGGCAAGGTCGCGCAGTTCGTCAATGCGCGTCGCAACGAAGAGATCGTCTTCACCCGCAACGTCACCGAGGCGATCAATCTGGTGGCATCGTCCTGGGGCGGGGTGAACATCAAGGAAGGCGACGAGATCGTCCTCTCGATCATGGAGCACCACTCCAACATCGTGCCGTGGCATTTCCTCCGGGAGCGCCAGGGCGCCGTGATCAAATGGGCGCCGGTCGACGATGAAGGCAACTTCCTGATCGAGGAGTTCGAGAAGCTCCTGACGGCACGCACCAAGATCGTTGCGATCACCCAGATGTCGAATGCACTCGGCACCCTGGTCCCGATCAAGGAGGTGGTGCGGCTGGCGCATGCCCGCGGCGTCCCGGTGTTGGTCGACGGCGCGCAGGGCGCGGTGCATCTGCCGATCGACGTGCAGGACCTCGATTGCGATTTCTATGCCTTCACCGGCCACAAGGTGTACGGGCCGACCGGCATCGGCGCGCTCTATGCCAAGCATGAGCACTTGGTCGCGATGCGGCCGTTCAACGGTGGCGGCGAGATGATCCGCGAAGTCGCCAAGGACTGGGTCACCTATGGCGACCCGCCGCACAAGTTCGAAGCCGGCACGCCGCCGATCGTCGAGGCGATCGGGCTCGGCGCCGCGATCGACTATGTCAATTCGATCGGCAAGGAGCGCATTGCTGCGCATGAGCACGAACTGCTCACCTACGCGCAGGACCGGCTGCGCGAGATCAACTCGCTGCGCGTGATCGGAACGGCCCGCAACAAGGGTCCGGTGATCTCGTTCGAGATGAACGGGGCGCATCCCCACGATGTCGCGACCGTGATCGATCGCCAGGGCATCGCCGTGCGCGCCGGGACCCATTGCGTGATGCCGCTTTTAGAGCGGTTCAACGTGACGGCCACCTGCCGCGCCTCGTTCGGGATGTATAATACCAGGGAAGAAGTCGACCAGCTGGCGCAGGCGCTGATCAAGGCGCGGGAATTGTTCGCATGACCGATACAGCCGAAGTCAAGACGGCCTCCATGGAAACCACCTCGGCGCTGCCGGCGGAGGAGACCGAGCGCATGAGCGGCGAGATCGTCGCGGCGCTGAAGACGGTGTTCGACCCGGAAATCCCGGCCGACATCTACGAGCTCGGCCTGATCTACAAGGTCGACCTCAAGGATGATCGCTCCGTCGACATCCTGATGACCCTGACCACGCCGAACTGCCCGGCTGCCGGGGAACTGCCGACCATGGTCGAGAATGCGGTTGCCAGCGTTCCCGGCGTCGGCGTCGTAACTGTCAATCTGGTGTGGGATCCGGCCTGGACGCCGGACCGGATGTCGGACGAGGCGCGCCTCGTCCTCAATATGTGGTGATGCGCGTAAGGTTTTGAATCTAGGCTCGAGAAGATCGGCAATTGATTTGCCGCCGGGACTGACCACATGAGTGACATGACCCAAGCTTCCCCCACCCCTGCCAAGCCGAAGCGGCCGCGCCCGCAAGTCATGAGGCTGACCGACGCGGCGGCGGAGCGGATCACCGAGCTGACCCAGCGCGCTGATTCCGAGATCGTCGGCCTGCGCGTCGGCATCAAGAACGGCGGCTGCGCCGGGCAGTCCTATACCGTCGAATACGCCCACGAGATCCGTCCGACCGACGAGGTCGTCGAGGACAAGGGCGTGAAGATCCTGGTTGATCCGAAGGCCGTGCTGTTCCTGCTCGGCACCGAGATGGACTACGTGGCCGACAAGATGCAGGCCCAGTTCGTGTTCAACAACCCGAACCAGGTCTCCGCCTGCGGTTGCGGCGAGTCCGTGCAGCTCAAGCCGGCCACGGTCTGACGCTGCCACGTTGCGCGGGCGCATTCGCGCTCGCACTTTTGATCCGACCTCCACCATCGTTGCGTGTCGGCGCGGTCGTCGACCATACTGCGCAGTCAACAGGCTGCGGCAGACAGGTTTGGCCGCTCGAACGGGGGTAAGCACGTGGACCGTGAATTCCTGACCGACTTGTTTGTCGATTTTGGCCCGGTCACGCTGCGCCGGATGTTCTCCGGCTACGGCATCTCGGCCGACGGCACCAATTTTGCGCTCGCCTTGCGCGCCGGGCTTTACTTCCGTGCCGACGACCAGACCATCCCGCAATTCGAGGCCGAGGGTTGCGGGCCATTCCACTATCAGACGCGCGCCAAGACGGTGACGGTGAATTCGTACTGGCAGCTGCCGGCGCGGCTGTTCGACGATGCCGAGGAGCTCGCGGTCTGGGCGCGCGCGGCACTCGGTGCGGCGCAGCGCGCCGCGCTGCGCAAGCGGCCGCGGACGCAGAAGGCGAAACTTCGTGCAAAGAAAGTTGCGAGCAAAGAGCCGGTCAACAAGCCCGCCGCCAAGCGACCGTCCGTCCGGAAAGCGCGCGCGACCAGGAAGCACAGTCCAAGTAAAGCGAGGCGGGCGCGCCAGACCGGTTAGCGCAAGCGCGATCGCCGGTACGCCGCCGGCGATGATGGAATCATTCTCCGTAAGACCTCACATTTTTTCCGCCTGGCCAATGTTACTTGGGGAAGGTCGGATGTTGCGTGGCAGCAAGCCGAAGGCGGCTGACCGGGACCGGCGGTCGCATCGCGGTTAGACGAATTGCGAATTTGTGCCGCGGAAGGAGTGAGGCAATCTGTCGCATCGGAGTGCCGCGGCTGCCATCCTGCAATTCAGGAAGAACAGAGAGCCGCGCCGCGCGCCCAAATTCCTAACAGCGATGTCAAATCGCCTTGGTCTCCGAAACTCGTGATCTCTTCGAGATCATTTGGGGCAGCAGGAATGAGTTTGTCTTCATGAAATAAGCGTTCGCGGAAAACGACAAAACCGGGAGGTCTGAAATGGCTACGATTCGGCTTTCGATCGATCGTCGCATGCTCATTAAATCCGGAATTGCTTTGGCTGGCAGTCAGGTCATCGGCGCGCCATTCGTCGTCAAGTCGTTCGCGGACGAACCGGTCAAGATCGGAATGGTGAATCCCCTGACCGGGGTCCTGTCTGCGCTGGCTCAGAGCGAGGTCGACGGCGCCAGATATGCCGAAGCCGATATCAACAAGAAGGGCGGCATTCTGGGCCGCCAAGTCCAGCTCCTCGTTGAAGATTCGGCAAACGACGTCGGCACCGGCGTACAGAAAACGCGAAAGCTGATCGATCGCGACAACGTCGCGGTCATCCTCGGCGACGTGAACTCCGGCATCGCATACGCGATGTCGCAAGTGACCAACGAGAAGAAGGTCTTCCACATCGTTCCGGGCGGTCACACCGACCCGATCACCGGCACGAACTGCAAATGGAACGTCTTCCGCATCTGCAACACCACGACGATGGATGCGAACGCGGTCACGCCCGAACTGGTGAAGAAGTTCGGCAAGAAGTGGTTCTTCGTCACGCCCGATTATGCGTACGGTCACACCCTGCAGGACGCCTTCGTCAAGGCGCTGAAGAAGGCCGGTGGGACATTCGAGGGCGATATGCTCCCGATCAACAACACGGATTTCTCGGCAACGCTGATCAAGGCGAAGGCCTACAAGCCGAACGTCCTGCTCAACAACATGGGGGGGCTGACGCAGATCAATTGCATGAAGCAGTTCACCCAGTTCGGAATGCAGAAGGAGATGGCGCTCGGCGGGGCGTTGTTCGAACTGGAAAGCATCAAGGGCTGCCCGCCCGATGCGCAGGCCGGCTGGTGGACGATGGAATGGTGGTGGAATCAGCCGAACGTACCCGAGGTCGTCAAGTTCGTGGCCGACTTCCGCGCGGCGACGCAGAAGACGCCGTCCGCGCGAGACTGGTTCGGCTACGTGGCGATGCACACGGTCCGGCTTGCGGCGGAGAAGGCCAAGTCGCTCGAAGGCCCCAAGATGGCGAAGGCGCTCGAGGACCTCGAACTGCCGCCGGACGTGGCGCTGCAACCTGGCAAGGTGCGCTATCGCGCCGGAGACCATGAACTGATGCCGAACATCTTTGTCGGCGAGGCGCATCCGCCGAAATCCGGCGCCGACGACGTCTTCACCGTCGCAACGCTCGTTCCCGGCGACGAGGCGGCCGGCTCGGTCGCGGAGACCGGCTGCAAGATGGTGGAG
Organism: Bordetella parapertussis; assembly: GCA_943372075.1. Lineage (GTDB taxonomy): Bacteria > Pseudomonadota > Alphaproteobacteria > Rhizobiales > Xanthobacteraceae > Bradyrhizobium. The sequence continues at coordinate 7,266 of CALRXG020000265.1, forward strand.
CCAGCCTAACGCTGACGGATCCATCGGCAACACCGAGGACGGCATGTTCCAGGTCATATTGTTCAACGTCACCAATGGTCTCATCATCGGCGCGTTCTATGTGCTGATGGCGCTGGGTCTGTCTTTGATCCTCAACCTCAGCAACGTGATCAATTTCGCGCACGGCAATTTCCTGGCGCTCGGCGGCTATCTTGCTTTCACCTTGTCGCCGGCGCTGGGTTACTGGGGAGCGTTGCTGGTCTCGCCGTTCATCACGGCGCTGATCGGACTGGCGGTCGAGCGATTGATGATCCGGCGGGTCTACAACCGGGATCCGGTCTACAGCCTGCTGCTCACGTTCGGATTCGCCTTCGTGATGCAGGATGCCGCGCGCTTTATCTGGGGGCCCAATGGGCTGCCGCTCGGATTGCCCGAATTCCTGTCGCAACCGATCAATTCCACGCTGTTCTTCATCACCTGGTATCGCATTTTCATGGTCACGGTCGTCATCATCGCCGTGCTCGGACTGTTCGCGTTCCTGCGCTACACCCAGGTCGGCATACGCATCCGGGCCGGCACACTCGACCTTGAGACGGTGGCTTCTCTCGGGGTCAATATCAGTCTGTTGCGGACGTTCAATTTCGCGCTCGGCTGCCTGCTGGCCGGGTTGAGCGGGGTGCTGGCTGCCGGCCAGATCGGCCTCAATCCCAACATGGGTGACGACCTGCTGATGCCGAGCTTCATCGCGATCATCGTCGGTGGCGTCGGCAGCCTGATTGGTACGCTTCTGGGCGGGCTGCTGATCGGTGTGGCGGCGGCGCTCACGACTGCCGTCTTTCCGACCGCGAGCGAGGCCGTGATCTATGCGATCATGATGATCGTGCTTCTCGTCCGTCCGCGAGGTCTCATGGGCGAAGAAGGAATGATGGCGTGAGTACAGACGCTGGCACGAGCGCGGCGGTCACCTCCGTCGAGGCGGGGCGAGCGCCCGCCGTTCCGCGGTGGGTCTTGCTTGCCACTGTCTGGGCGCTTCTCATCGCCGTTCCCTACTGGCTTCCGTTGCTTGGCGGTTATACCGCGCTGGCAGGGCGTGTGCTGGTGTTCGGGCTTGCTGCGATGGGGCTCAACCTGTTGCTGGGCTTCACCGGCGTCCTCAGCTTCGGCCACGCCGCCTATTTCGGACTCGGCGCGTATGGCGCCGGGCTCACCTTGCGCTATCTCGCCCACAGCACGCCGCTGGCGATGCTGCTCGGTACGCTGCTCGGCGGGCTGGCCGGCACGCTGTTCGGCCTTCTGATTGTGCGCCGGCGCGGCGTCTATTTTGCGATGTGCACGATCGCATTCGGGCAACTCTGGTACTACCTCGCCTATAGCTGGAACGACTTCACCGGGGGCTTTGATGGCTTGCGCGATTTTCACCGCGAGCCGATCGGGTTCGGGAAGCTGACGCTCGACATCACGCAGGGCGGCGATCGATTCTATTTCTTTCTTCTCGCGGTGTTCGCTGTCGCCGTGGCCCTGATGGGCCTCCTGGTCCGCTCTCCGTTCGGCCACACATTGCGGGCGATCCGGGAAAACGAGCGCCGCGCGCGCTTCCTGGCGATTCCCGTCGAACGCCAGATCTGGCTGTCGTTCTCCATCTCCTGCTTCTTCACCGCGCTTGCGGGCACGCTCTATGCCTTGCTCAACAACTTTGCCGATCCGCTGGCATTACACTACTCGCTGTCGGGCTACTTCGTCGTCATGTGCGTCATGGGTGGCATGCGAACGTTCTGGGGACCGCTGGTCGGTGCGACGCTGTTCGTGGTGCTGCAGGACTACATCTCGTCGATGACCGTGAACTGGATGTCCTTTGTCGGCGCGATTTTCGTGCTGGTTGTGCTGTTCTTTCCGCGTGGCCTTCTCGGCATGCGGCGTATGCGCGGATCGGCGTGACCATGCTCGAGGTTCGCAACATCACGAAGCGTTTTGGTAACCTGGTCGCCGTGAAGGATGTATCGATGTCGGTGAAGGCGGGCGAATTGCGTGCCATCATCGGACCGAACGGGGCGGGCAAGACCACCTTCTTCAACATGATCAGCGGCTACTTTCCGCCAACGAAGGGATCGATTCTCTTTCGGGGCGAGGACGTGACGCATGTGCCGGCGCACCGGCGGGTCGGCCTCGGCATGGGACGCACGTTCCAGACCACGGAGGTCTTTCCTGAACTGACCGTCCACGAAAACGTGCTCACCGCTGCCGAGGTCGCGGCGCGGCAGACGCTGCACATGCTGCCGAACCGGGCCGACGCCAAGCTGGCCAACGACGTCGCA
>CALRXG020000266.1:0-9556 GCA_943372075.1 Bordetella parapertussis
CCAGCTCATGACAGCCGTCTTTCGGATCACCGTTCAAACGAAGGGCGGGCGAAAGCCCAGGCTTTTCTGACCATCGTCACTTGCATTGCCCCGTGCGATTCGCGTATGAGGCGCATCCTTCCTTTTCTACAACTCTCCCTTTTCGAGAAGCCACCGCCGATGTCCCACGCCACCCTCGAGGCCAACAAGGCGCTGGTGCTCGCGCATCATGACGCCGTGACCAACCGGCTCGATGCCGGTGCGATCCGCGCGCAGCTGGCGTCCGACTTCTTCGACCACGCCGCGGGCAAGCGGCTGAGCGCCGAGGAGGTGCTCGCGCAGGCGGCGGCGATGCACGAGACCTTTGCCGAACTGTCCGCGGTGGCCGAATGCCTGGTGGCCGAGCGCGACATGGTCGCCGGCCGCTTCGTCTGGCGCGGCCGCCACCGCAGCCCGTGGCGCGGCATTGCCCCGACCGGCCGCCACGTCGAATTCCGCGGCATGACGTTCTGGCGCATCCGGGACGGCAAGCTCTCGGAATGCTGGGCCGAGATCGATTTTGCCGGGCTGGAGCGGCAGCTCAGGGATTGAGGGAAATCTGCACAACTCCGCCGCGCTGCGACCGTGATCCGCCGCGACCTTGCGCGGCGTGCATCACAGGCTGACACGTCAAACCAAACCCGTCGCCAGCGCCGCGGCCAACTGGCCGCCGCTGCGCCGCTTCATCGCCGGCGAGCATCGCCTCGGCCTCGTCATGGCGCAGCGCCGCTGGACCGCGGGCCCTTACGAATTCCTGCGCTTCGGCATCAAGCAGGCCTGGGCCTGCCTGTTCGGCGGCATCGCGGTCGCGCTGATGATCGGCACCTGGCGCTTCTATCCGCCGGATGCGGCGCTGGCGCGCTATGACTTCCTGTTTCTCTCCATGCTCGCCGTCCAGTTCGTGCTGCTCGCCGGCCGGCTGGAGACATGGGAGGAGGCCAGGGTCATCCTGATCTACCATGTCGTCGGCACGGCGATGGAGCTGTTCAAGACACGGGTCGGCTCCTGGATCTATCCGGAGCCCAGCATCTTTCATATCGGCGGCGTGCCGCTGTTCTCGGGCTTCATGTATTCCTGCATCGGCAGCTACATCTGCCGCTGCTGGCGACTATTCGACTTCCGCTTCTCGCAGCATCCGCGCCGCCTCGGCCTGATCGCCCTCAGCGTCGCGATCTATATCAACTTCTTCAGCCACCACTACGTCATCGACCTGCGCTGGGGGCTGTTCGCCTGGGCGATCTGGCTGTTCGGCCGCACCAGCGTCCACTTCAGGGTCTGGACCGGCCATCGTTCGATGCCGCTGCTGCTCGGCCTCGTGCTGGTGTCGCTGTTCATCTGGTTCACCGAGAACATCGGCACCTTCACCAGGACCTGGCTCTATCCCTCGCAGCGGCTCGGCTGGTCGATGGTTGCGATCGACAAGCTCGGCTCCTGGTTCCTGCTCGTAATCATCAGCTACACGCTGGTCAGCCTGGTCAATGCGCCGCGGAAGTGGAAAGGCGAGAGCGCGGGTACTGGTGCGCGCCGGCGGGACGACGAGCGCGCGGACAGAATGTCGGTGCCGATGCTTTGACTGCCTCGTTTGCTCCATGGCATGATCGGCCATTCGAAGCAGGAGGGATGTTTGCATGCTCAGGTGTCGTTTGGCGGTTGTGTTCGGCGCCTTGCTGCTTGCCACTCCCTCCTATGCCGCCCGCTGCGGCGGCAGTTTTCCGGCCTTCGTCCAGTCGTTCTCGCAGGAGGCAGCTAGCGCCGGCATCCAGCAGGATGTGATCTCGCAGGCACTCGGCGGAGTGCAGCAGGATGGCGGGGTGCTCGCCTTCGACCGGCGGCAGCGCTACACCTTCAACAAGACCTTCGAGCAGTATGTCGCGACCCGCGTCGGGCCCGGGCGCATCAATGGCGGCCGCGCGATGTTGCAGCGTCACGCCGCGCTGCTGTCGAAGATCGAGCAGCAATACGGCGTGCCGCGCCAGATCCTGGTCGCGATCTGGGGGCTGGAGACCGATTTCGGCAAGGGCGACATGGGCAAGCTGCCGGTGTTTCGCGTGCTCACCACGCTGGCGCATGATTGCCGCCGCACCGACCTGTTCCAGGGCGAGTTGCTCGCCGCGCTCAAGATCCTGCAACGCGGCGACCTTCGTCTGAACGACATGATCGGCGCCTATGCCGGCGAGATCGGCCAGACCCAGTTCCTGCCGTCGTCCTACATCAAATACGGCGTCGATTTCGACGGCGACGGCCATGTCGATCTGCGCCATTCGGTGCCCGACGTGCTGGCCTCGACCGCGAACCTGTTGCACTCGAACGGCTTCAAGATGGGCGCGCCCTACGGCGAAGGCAGCGCCAATTTCGAGGCGATGCGCGAGTGGAACAGGGCGGTGATCTATCGCAAGACGATCGGGTATTTTGCCGATCAGCTCGTCGGGCGGTGAGGGCGGCCGCGCCGCATCCACGTCGTCATTCCGGGCTCTCGCTGCGCGAGCCCGGAATGACGAACTGAGAGCTCGAAGCCCATGGAAACCATCGGCAGCCAGAAGATCTGGTCGTTCTTCGACCGCCGCGGATGCCAGGTCGCAAAGAACTCGGCGGTGCGGGAGGGGGCGGGCCATCGCGTCGGCTCCTATCTCGAGCTCGCCACCAAGATCGCCGAGCTGCAATTCCTCAACCGCGACCACGTGCTGCTGTTTCGCGGCCAGGGCGCGGATCACCGCAACATCAAGAACAACTCGTCGCTGAAGCCGACGCTGTTTCGCGGCGGCCGCGGCAATCCCGACCAGGCGACGCTGGTGCAGCGCTTCGAGGCCCTGCACAGCGCCGAGCAGGTCCTGATCGCGGAATATGCGAAAGCAAAGCTGCTCGGGCTGGAGCGGCTGAAGCGGCATCGCATCCTGCGCTGGTCGATCCTGCAGCATTACGAGGTCTGCACCACGCCGCTGCTCGACGTCACCCATTCGATCCGGATCGCGGCGTCGTTCGCCTCGCTGGCCGCGACCGGCACCGCCTTCCTCTATGTGCTCGGCGTGCCGAACCTCTCTGGCGCGATCACCGCGAGCGCGGAGGCCGGCCTGCAGATCGTGCGCCTCTCCAGCGTCTGCCCGCCCTCTGCGGTGCGGCCGCATATCCAGGAGGGCTATCTGCTCGGCGAATATCCCGAGATGTCGGGCACCGAGCAGAAGGACAACTATTTCCCCTACGAGATGGATTTCGGCCGGCGGCTGGTCGCGAAATTCTCGTTCGCGCCGGCGTCGTTCTGGAAGAACGACAATTTCCCGCAGGTGACGCGGAGCGCGCTGTATCCGTCGGAGAAGAGCGACCCGCTATTCCGGCTGGCGCTTGGGGTCAAGAAGCAGCTGGGTTGAGGCTTCCCGATCGTGCAACACACCCGCTTTGGCGGGTGATGACACCGATTATTTGGCCCCCGCCACCTTCGCCGTCGCCTTCTCGATCTGCCGTTGCAGCACCTTCCAGTACGTGCCGGGGCGGAAGCGTTGCAGCAGGTCCATGAAGCGGGCGTCGTTGCCGATCAGGATGCGCGGCTGGTTCTTCTCGATGCCGGTGATGATGCGCTGCGCGGCGGCGGTCGGCGTGGTCCGGGCCAACGCGTCGAAGCGCTCGATCGACTGTACGCGGCGGGCGTTGTCGGTGACGCCGGCCCCGGTGCGCGAATTGCGCGCGATGTTGGTGGCGACGCCGCCGGGATGCACCACCGACAGCCGCACCGGACTGTTCGCCACCGCGAGCTCGTGGCGCAGGCTCTCCGAAAAGCCGCGGACCGCGAACTTGGCCGCGCAATAGGCGCTCTGGCCGGGCGGCGCGACGATGCCGAAGATCGAGGAGATGTTGACGATGTGTGCCTCGCGCTGTCGCGCGAGATGCGGCAGGAAGGCGCGGGTGCCGTGCACCACGCCCCAGAAATTGATGTTGAACAGCCACTCCATCTGCGCCTGCTCGATCTCGCCGAACTGGCCGAGCAGGGCGACGCCGGCATTGTTGACGACGATGTTGAGCGCGGGATGCGCGGCGCTGGCGGCCGCCGCGAACGCCGTGATCTGGTCGGGCTCGCCGACGTCGAGGCGATGCACGGTGACCTTGCGCGGGCTCGCTTTCGAGATCTCGGCGGCCGTCGCTTGCAGGCCGGCCTCGTCGCGATCGGCAAGTGCGAGGTCGCAGCCGCGCCGTGCGAGTTCAAGCGCGAGCGCGCGGCCGATGCCGCTGGCGGCTCCGGTCACGGCGGCGGCGGATCCAGAGATCGCGGTCATGTCGGGTCAGCTCCATCTCAACGAGGGGTGGTGGTTGCCATGCGGGAACATGGCGGTTCCCCGCTTTTCTCAAATTGGAACTGAACCATCCAGTGATTTTAGGCATTTAATCTGTGTTCGTTTTCACGCGGCGATCAATCAAGGCGATCAAAACAGAGGAGGCACACCATGGGACAATCGAGGCCCTATCGTGCGAAGGCGTTGGTCGTCGAGGACGACCCGATGCAGCGCGAGATGATCGGCTTGCTGCTGGAGGAAAGCGATTTCGATGTCATCGCCTGCGAGAGCGCGGAGGCTGCGGAATTGGTGCTGCTCGGCAATGGCGACAACGTCGTGCTGATGATGACCGATGTCGAACTCGCCGGAAACATGACCGGCGTCGAGCTCGCCCATGCGGCGAAGAAACACAAGCCCGATCTCGACGTGATCGTGACCTCGGGCAAGCCATTGCGCCAGCGGCTGCCGGACGGCGCCCTGTTCTGGGCCAAGCCCTGGGCGCCGCTGGATGTGATCCGCCTCGCCGAGACCAAGGCGTCGACATTGCCGGGCGGCCGGTCGAGGCCTTCATAACGCTTTTGTCAGCGCCGATGCGTGGCGGGCGGCCGGCGGCCGCTTCCGCCCGTCAGGTCGACATGATATTGGCGGCTGATGCTCCGCCCGTGGCCGATCATCGGACTGGTCTGGTTCGTGCTCGCGACCGCGGCGCCCGCCGCGGCGGAGACGATCGTCAATTTTCCCTCGCTCGACGGCACGACCGATCTGATCGGCCATCTCGACCGCCGCGAGGACGACACGCCGCGGCCCGCGGTGGTGCTGATGCATGGCTGCTCCGGCCTCAATGACAAGAAGGGCCGCGTGTTCGGCCTCTATCGCGCCTGGGCGCGGGCGCTCGCGGTGCAAGGCTATGTCACCCTGATCGTCGACAGCGCGACGCCGCGCGGGCTCGGCCAGACCTGCTCGCGCGGGCCCGACAGCCGCAGGATGTGGCGCGAGCGGCCGAAGGATGCCTATGGCGCGCTGCGCTATCTGCAGGCGCAGCCCTTCGTGAAGCCGGACCGCATCGCGCTGATGGGCTGGTCGCAGGGCGGCGGCGTGGTGCTGCTCTCGATCAGCGACAGGAGCATCGGTCGGCCGGCCGAGCTTACCCAGGATTTCAGGGTCGCGGTGGCGTTCTATCCCGGCGTCTGCGCCGATATCTATCAATCGAGGCCCTTCACCAATGTGGAGCCGAACGGCTGGACCACCCGGGTGCCGCTGCTGGTGCTGATCGGCGAGGCCGACGTGTGGACGCCGTACAAGCCGTGCGACGCCTTCATCGCGGCGGCGAACGCGCGCGGCAATCCGGTCGAGCTGAAGAGCTACCCCGGCGCGGTGCATGCCTTCGATGCGCCGAACCTGCCGCGCACCGAGCTGCCGGCCTATACGATGCAGGACGGCGCCATTCCCGTGATCGGGACCGATCCCGAGGCGCGCAAGGATGCTTTTCCGCGCGTGCTGGACTATCTGAAGCAGCATCTGGAATGACGCGCCGCCGAAGGTTTGAAATCGAGGATTTGCAATGACCTGGTCCTTCCTGCTGACCACCCTGATCGTGGTCGCCTCGCCCGGCACCGGTGTGCTCTACACCCTGGCGGTGGCGCTGACCCGCGGCTCGCGGGCGAGCGTGGCGGCGGCGTTCGGCTGCACGCTCGGGATCGTGCCGCAGATGATCGCCGCGATGCTGGGCCTTGCCGCCATCCTGCACACCAGCGCCATGGCGTTCGCGGCGCTGAAATGGGGCGGCGTGGTCTATCTGCTCTACATGGCCTGGCAGGCGCTGCGCGAGCGCGGCGCGCTCGCCGTCGACACCGAGATCAAGCCGCGCTCGAACGGCCGCGTGATCCTGACCGCGATCCTGATCAACATCCTCAACCCGAAACTGTCGATCTTCTTCCTGGCCTTCCTGCCGCAGTTCATCGCCGTCGACGAGGCCCATCCGCTGGCGCGGATGGTCGAGCTCAGCGGCGTGTTCATGGCGATGACCTTCGCGGTGTTCGCGACCTACGGGCTGTTCGCGGCATCGGTGCGCGACCGCGTCATCACCCGGCCGAAGGTGATGGCCTGGCTCAGGCGGAGCTTTGCCGCAGGCTTTGCGGTGCTCGGCGCCAAGCTCGCCTTCGCGGAGCGCTGACGGCGTCTTTGCCTTCGCCGAATACAGGCAATAAAAAAGCAGGCCTTGCGCCTGCCATGTTGCGCCCCGCTTTCCGGGGCCGAGCTGTTCGACTGGTGAATTTCGAGTTGACGCTTCGTCGACCGGTCGCTCCAGTCTGGGTGCCCGGGCAGGGCTGAGCCGCTACCCGGGCGAGAAACGGGTTACTTCTTCTTGGCGGCCTTCTTCTTCTTGGGGGCCTTCTTCGCCTTCGCCTTCTTCGCTTTCTTAGCCATAGTATCCTCTCAGGGTTTCATGGATTGAACGCGACTCCGAGGCATGCTTGGCGGAGGGCCAGCCTCGCAACATCCTCAGTATCAAACTCAGCAGATTCGGAGGCCGCTGCCGCGTGCTGTCACGACGCTGTCATCGTGTTATCCACAGTTGTTACGTGTTTTCGCCAATTTTTCCGCGGCTTTGCCGCTACCGCGCGTCGCCACGCCATCGCGTCGCCATGCTTAACGGCACGCAAATGCCGGACCTGCGCATCTTCATCAATTCAAAACCACGGCGCGGATTGACGGGGCGCGGGTGAGAGTCCGTTAAGCGGCGCGGCCGCATCCTCTCCCGTAAGACAACGGGGATTGTCATTGGGAGGAAACGCCCCGGGCATGATCCGGAAAAGCGCGCAGCGGTTTTCCGAAAGATCATGCTCCAGGGGCGGCAAGTCATTTCAGGAGAGGCGAGGCCAATACGGTCTCGAACAGGGGCGATGTTGAGCGTTCCGACGCTTTGGACGGTATTCGTTATCAATTTTCTCGCGCTCGGCCTGATCTGGGCCTATGTCGCGCACAGCTATCCAGCTTTCGGCGCGGCGCGGTTCTGGACCGCGTCGGCCTTCGTCGCATCCGCCGGCGCCTCCAGCGCGATGTTCCGCGTCATGATGACGGACTCGCTCCTGCCGCTGATTGCGGCGGGCACGCTGATGGTGTTCGCAGCCGGCCTTGCCGCGATGGGCATCGAGCGGTTCTACGGCAAGCCGGTCGGCTGGCGCAGCGTCGCGCTGTGCAGCGCGTTCGCCTTCGTCGGCCTCGGCGTCTTCATCTTCGCCTATGACAGCGTGCCGATGCGCATTCTGGTCTACACGGTCGCGCAGGTCATGCCGTTCGCGTTGACGTTGAAGCTTTTGCTGTCGCGCGAGAACGGCCGGGTCAATGCCGGCGCCCGGCTTGCCGGCATCGTCGCCTCCGTGCTGATCGGCATCTATGCGCTGCGCCTGGTCGGCGCCCTGCTGCATCCAGGCGAATTCTCCTTCGTCCGCTTCAATGCGGGCCAGTCGCTGGCGATCCTGCTGATGGTGTTCCTGTCGATGGCGCTCAATTTCGGCTTCCTGCTGATGGCGATCGACCGGCTGCGCACCGAGGTCGCCGACCTCGCGCTGCTCGACGATCTCACCGGCGTCGGCAACCGCCGCCATCTGCTGCAACGCCTGACCGAGGAATGCGCGCGCTCCGACCGCAATGGCGAGGCATTCGCGCTGCTGGTGATCGACCTCGACGGTTTCAAGGGCATCAACGACACCCACGGCCACGCCGCCGGCGATGCCTGCCTGCAGCATTTCACGCTGATGGCGCAGACCAGGTTACGGCCGGGCGACATGCTGGCCCGTACCGGCGGCGACGAGTTCTGTATCGTGCTGCCGTCCTCGACCTTGCGCGAGGGCGCGATGATCGCCCGCCGCGTGCTGGAGGTCTGCCGCGCCGATGCCGAGCAGTGCGCCGGCGCCGACATTCCGATCGCGGTCTCGATCGGCGTCGCGCAATGGACCCGCGAGATCGGGCTGCATCCCGACCGCCTGATCGCCGCCGCAGACCACGCACTCTACGACGCCAAGAACGGCGGCAAGAACGGCTACGCGACCTGCCAGCCGAAGCTGCCGCCCGAGATGCTCGAACCGATGCAGGCGGGCCTGCGCCGCGCCTGAACGTGCTGGAGTGGGGTGAGACCATGTTGAGCTGGAGCGGCGGCAGGCTTCACCTCTCTTGGGAGAGGTCGGCGCGCAGCGTCGGGTGAGGGATCACGGTCTCTCGTTAGCGCCGCGGCCCCTCACCCGATTTGCTGCGCAAATCGACCTCTCCCCGCCGGGGAGAGGTGAGAAGTGGCCGTTGCTGAACTCAAGCGTGACACTGGATCCTGCCGTCATGATGCCTCGCCTGCTCATCGCACTTCTTGCGCTGGTACTGTCCGTCCCGGCATTCGCCGAAACGCCCGATCTTGCCGTGATCGCCCGGTCGCAGGGCACGCCGGAGATTCCCGGATTGAAAATGGTCTGGCTGTCACCCTGGGGCGATGTCGCCAAGGCCCATCGCTGGCGCAACATCATCGTTCACCAGACCGAGGGGCCGGCCGGCTCGGCGCGCAACGGCGCGGCCGAGCAGCACAAGAAGCCGACCCGGCGCGGCGTCATGGTCTGGGTCGAGACCGACGGCACGGTCTATTGGGCGGTCGCCGACAATCTGGTGCCGACCCACACCGACGGCGCCGATCGCAACGACAACAAATACATCGACAACGGCAAGACCTATCATCAGGTCAACAAGGACAGCTCGATCGGCGTCGAGTTCGCCGGCAATTATCCCGACGTCACCAAGGGGCCGACCGAGGCGCAAGTTTCGGCCTGGCGCGTGCTGGTGAAGGTGCTGCGCGCGCGTTACGGCATCCCGCTGGATCATGTCTACGCGCACAACTGGATCGATTTCAAGGACGCCCGCTACTGCGAAGGCTGCGCGCTCGCGACCATGGCGCGCGAGTGGGGCGAGTAGGGCGGACTCCACTGCAATTTGGGGAACGCTTGAGGTGGCGAAGCAAAGCCCGATCCGACCTCGGTGATGTCGCCCCTGCCTCCAAGCGGACACGGTGGTTGAGCACGCAGGAAGGTGCTCTACCGGTGCGTTCGTGTCCGCCAGCTACTCAACACCCTTCACTCTCGCTGCGCGATGGACGCTGCTGCGCCCCTGGATGTTGCAGCGCGGTCCATGACCAATAAGCCCGGTTGTCATCGGGGAGTGGTCGCAGCTACCATGGCCTCCAGTCATCGACAGGATGGAGGGGTCAAAATGCGGCATTTCATTCGCCTGCGCTGGGTCCC
>CALRXG020000267.1:0-9552 GCA_943372075.1 Bordetella parapertussis
CGCCGCCATGGTATCGGGCTCGGAGTCGAACACCCGTGCGGTGCCGAGAAAGACGCCCTTGTCCAGCGTCTTGCCGGACAATTTCAACAGGCAGCTCTCGGGGGCGATATTGCCCTTGAGCACGCTGATATGCCGGTTCGGCGGCGCGATCGGACTCGCCACTGGCGAAACGACGTCCTGACGCGCCATCTCCTCGAGCGTCGGCACCGCGGCGAGATTCTCCGCCAGCGTCTTGCCGGTCACCGTCATGACGTCGCCATGCAGCAGGCCGTTGCGCAGCAACTCCTTCATGACCACGGGCACGCCGCCGATCGCATGCAGGCTGCCCATCGCGAACGGACCATGCGGCTGCAAGTTTGCCAGCAACGGAATCCGCTCGCCGACTGCCTGCACGCGCTCGATCGTAATCGGCACCTGTGCCTCGCGCGCCACCGCGAGCAGATGCAGGTACATGTTGGTCGAGCCGCCCATTGAATAGACGGTCGCGATCGCGTTCTCGAAGGCGCGCTCGGTCATGATGTCGCGCGGCCGGATGCCCGCCGCCATCAGCCGGTACAGCGCATCGACCGAGGCGCGCGCCTGGGCGCGCACGTCGGCGTGAATGTCCTTGCCGGCGCCGTAGTCGGCCGGATGCGACGCGCCGCGCGGCAGCATCATGCCGATCGCCTCCGCGATCGTGCTCATGGTGTTGGCGGTGAACATCGCACCGCAGGTGCCGCTGCCCGGCATCACATTGCGCTCGAGCTCGAGCATCTCGTCCGCCGAGATCCGGCCGGCCTCGTGCGCGGCCCGGCCCTCGGCATAATCCATGATGGTGAGGTTCTCGCCCTTGGCGGCCCAGGCGCCGAACGACACCCGCCCCGGCGAGCTGGTGCCGGGATAGAGCACCAGGCCAAATGCATTGGTGCGCGCCAGCGGCATCAGCGCCGCGGCGCCGGTCTTGTCGCAACCGGAAATCACGATCATCGCATCGCCGTGATGCGCATAGTGGCCGATCTCGAAGCAATCGGCGACGACGTCCCGCGACACCAGGCTATAGCCAGCCGTCGGCGATCCCTGGGTCAGCGCATCCGACACCGCCGGCGCACCGACGATCAGCCCCTGCCCGCCGAGCTCGGCGAGCAGCTCGACCAGGAGATCGGTGATGGTCCGCACCCGGTTGTTGCAGCGATGCGCGTTGGTGTAGGCACTCGCAATCGTGACCACGGCGTTGGTCGCGATGGCGCGGTCGGGCTCGAAGCCTGCCGCGCGCAACTCGACGCGGGCTCGCTTCCAATAGTCGCTGCTGTCCTTGATCGTGCTGTCTTTGATCGTGCTGTCCTGGGTCACGATGATTTCCACCTTCTCATTGATTGTTGCGGGCTTGCCGGTGAGCCCGATACGCGCGTCCAGCCGATCAGCCGTTCTTGCCGTCGTCGAAGCTGACGATGACGGCGGCATTCGCGATCAGGATCGGGTCACTGCCGAGATCGGACGGAATTTCGAGCCCGCCTGCAATCGCCTTCACCGTTTTCGTGCCATAGGGCAGTTCCTTGGCAACGGCTGCGGTATCGACGTCTTCGGGATTAGGCACCGCGATCGTGACGTCGACGAACATGTCGTTGGCGGTCTTGCCGAGCATGCGGAAGAAACCGAGGCTGGAATGGCGGATCGCATCCGAAACCGCGCGTTTGGCAGCCTTGGTGGCGTCACGGCCATGAACGTCGACGCCCATGCCCATTTCGGTGATACAGCGCACGCGTGTCATGAAACTTTCCTGTTGTCGTTGGCGTGAGAGACCCTCACTCCTTCGACCCCGGCGCGCGCCACGTCAAGCCTCACCCCTCGCCTCGCTGACGCCGACGTGATTGCGTGCGAGCAGCCACGCCGCCAAGCCGGCCAGGATCGCCGCCGCCACCACCATGATGCTGGCTGCGCCCCAGCCCCACGCCGAGACCACTGCGCCAACCGCGATCGGCCCGGTCACCTGGCCGAAATTGCTGCCCGTCATCAACAGTCCCATCATGACCGGAACCATCGTCGTGGAGCCCGCTGCCGCCGGCGCGGTCGCGAGCAAGGTCGCCGGGATCAGGCCGCCGGTCGCGGAGAACAGCAGGCACAGAACGAACGCGCCCCAGCCGCCGAGCACGGGCAGGAAGATTCCGAGCGCGGATGCGCCCATCACCAAGGCCGCCACCGCGATCAGCAAGGGCCGGCGCACGCCGCGCGCCAGCAGATTGCCGGCCACGAGATTGCCGAGGACGTTGCCGGCGGCCGCCAACGCACTGAGCCCACCAGCGCCCTGGCTCGATACGCCAAGACGCGCGGTCAGCAGGATCGGCAGGAAGCTGAACACGGCAAAGAACATCAGGCTGTAGAGTGCAAACAGCAGCATCAGCAGCGCCGGCGTGCGGCGCCGCGCGAGCGACGCGGCCTGCTGCATCAGGCCGGCGCGCGTCGGGCCGGTGCGCGACGGAACGCCCGGCACGATGATAATGGCGAGGACGAACAGCACGGCGACAAGCAGCGCGCTGGCCCACCAGATCGCACGCCAGCCATCGAAGATCGACCCTGCGACCAGGGCCAGCGCGATCCCGAACGGCATCACGCAGCTCCGCACCGCCATGGTGACATCGCGCGCACCGGCACCGGCGACGCGATCGAGCAGCGCCGGGCATGCGACCATCACCAGCAGGAAGCCGAGCCCTTCCAGCATGCGCGATGCCAGCAGCACCGCAAGCTGCGGCGCCAGCGCGCCGGACGCCGCGCCGAGCGCAATCGCCGCGAGGCCGCACAGCAACACTCTGCGCGCGCCAACCGCGGCGATCACCACGCCGGCGGGGACGCTGCCGAACAGCCCCAGCACGGCAAAAATCCCGGCGACCGTCCCGACCGCCGCTAGGTCGACCCCGAGGCTTTGCTGCAGCATCGCCGCAGCGATCGGCACCTTGCCGACCTGAAGGGCGGCGCCGATTCCGCAGCCCATCACGATCGCGACCGTCGCCCATCGCTTCGCCTCGCTCTGCTGCACCACGGCCGTCTCGATCGTCATGCGTCCACCTCGCCTCAAGGCCAGCAGAAATAGCGTTTCGCGGTCATCGACAGGAGTGATATGTTTTGCATCTCTTTGATCGATTTCATAGATCATGCTCGACAACCTCACGCTCGATCAGATCCGCGTCTTCGTCACCATCGCCGAGAGCGGCAGCTTTCGCGCCGCCGCGACCAGGCTGGCGCGGGTGCAATCCGCGGTCAGCCATGCCATCGCCAATCTCGAGGCCGAACTCGGCATCATGCTGTTCGACCGCAGCAGCCATCGCCCGGTGCTGACGGCCGAAGGCAAGGCGCTGCTTGGCAACGCGCGCGACCTCCTGCTTCGGGTCGATGCGATGCGGGCAAGGGCCCATGGCCTCGGCGACGGGGTGGAGTCGGAACTCGCTGTTGTCGTCGACACGCTGTTTCCGATCGCCGCCGTCGGCGCGGCGCTGACCGAGATGCGGGCGGCTTATCCATCGGTCAGCGTGCGGCTCGCGGTCGAGCCGATGGGCGGCCCAATCGCCGCCCTCACCGAGCGGCGCAGTGCGCTCGCCGTGACGGTCGGCGAGGATTTCCGCGATCCCCGCCTCGCGCTCGATGCGATCTGCGCCGTGCAGATAGTCGCCGTCACCTCCGCACGCCATCCGCTGGCGCGTCGCGGCCGCAAGACCGTTGCCGATCTTGCCGATCATCTACAGATCGTGCTGTCGGATCCGACGCCGCTGTCGGAAGGCCGCAGCTTCGGCGTGCTCTCGCCGCAGATTTGCAGGGTCAGCAATCAGGACACCAAGCACGCCATGATCCTGGCCGGGCTCGGCTGGGGCCGCCTGCCGCTCTGGCAGGTGGCGCGCGACCTGAGAGAACGCCGCCTGGTGCGGGTCGAGACCGGCGCGCTCGGCCGCAACGCCGCGGTTGCGATGGAGGCCTATCTCGCCCGCCGGCTCGACGACCCGCTTGGCCCGGCCGCACGCGCGTTTGCCGATGCGTTGACGCGGATCGCCGCGCAAGGTGGCAAGCTGGAAACCAAGGCGAAGGCGGCAAGGAAGCGCCGATCGAGAGCCAGCCGCCTGCCTTCACGACATCGAGAGTAAGCGCCGTCGCCTGCTGTTGTTTCGCTGCGGTTCATCTCCGCTGACCGATCATGCGCACGACCGCTTCCGGTCGCGCAGGAGCCCTGCACCATGCCGATCAGCCGCCGGCGAGCGCTGACGCTTGCCTCGCTTTTCGTGGCGAGCCCGCTGCTCCCGACCGAAGGCCACGCCGAGCAGGCATCGGTTCCCGGCGCGGCCAGCTTCGACATGGCAATCTTCACGGCGACGTCCGGCGGCGATGCCGACGCGGCGTTCGCCAAGGCGCTGGCCGCAATCGCCAGGGCAGCGGCTGAGGCCGCCAAGGCCGGACCGGCTCACATCGTCCTCAACCTCGAGAAGAACGCCAGCTACCGGATCAAGCGGCCGCTGGCATTCCGGCAGTTGCACGGCTTCGAGCTCAACGGCAACGGCGCGCAGCTGATCAACACGACGCGTAGCGGAACGCTGGTGATCTCCGGCTGCAACCACCTCACCATCCGCGATCTCACCATCGACTACGACCCGCTGCCCTTCACCCAGGGCACGATCACCGCCTTCGACCAGAAGGCGGTCGAGATCACGGTGAAGGTCGACCCCGGCTATCCCGATGATGCCGTGCTGCTCGCCGCCTTCACCGACGGCTTCTTCAAGGTGATGGACCGCCACAACCGGACGCTGAAGACCGGCGCGCGCGACTTTCTCTCACCGGCCCACGCCACGCGCCTCAGCGAAGACCTGATCAAGGTGCAGTTGCATTGGAGCGCGAACGATCGCTTCCCGAGCCAGCTGCCGGTCGCGGTCGGCGACGTCGTCACCATCGCCAATGGCGGCGCACACGCCATCGCGGTGGACTCCAGCGTCGCCACCAGCCTGATCGACCTGAAGCTGCTGGCTTCGCCGGGCATGGGCATCATCGAGAACGGCGGCGAAGGCACGATGATGCTGCAAAAGGTCTCGGTGGTCCCCGGGCCGCGGCCAAAGGGCGCGACGACCGACCGCCTGATCTCGACCAATTCCGATGGTTCGCATTTCACTGCGGTCGCGCACGGTCCGACCATCGAGGATTGCAGTTTCGCCAACACCTCCGACGACGCCATCAACGTACACGGCTTCTACTATTATGTCGTAGCAAAGACCGCGCCTCGGCGGTTCCTGCTCAGCCCGAAATGGGACATCGGCCTTGCGGCCGGCGACGACATCGAGAGCTGCGATCACGCGACGTTCCGATCGCTCGGACGCGGCAAGGTCGCGCAATTCACCAAGCGTCACGCGCCGGAGCTGAAGGCGAAGATCGCCCAACTCTGGAAGAACAGGAGCCCGACCACGCAGCCGGACCTGATCTACGACGTCGTGCTGCAACAGGACCTGCCGATCAAGGTCGGCGATGCCATCACCTCGCTGACGCATATCGGATCCGGCGCCACCGTGCTGCGCTGCAGTTTCCACGCCTGCGGCCGCGTGCTGATGAAGGCGCCGAACGCCATCGTCGAGAACTGCCAGTTCACCTTTTCGACCGGCGTGGCGTTGCAGGCGGGCAGCGACATCGGCTTCTGGTCGGAATCCGGATTTGCCGACAACCTCGTGTTCCGCAACAACCGCTTCAGTCATTGCATCAACGGCGCCAACGAGCTGACCAGCGGCAGCGAAACCCTCGGCACGATTTATGTCGGCATGGTGCCGCCGCAGGGCGCCAACGGATTCCAGGGCAATTTCGAAAACCGGCGCGTCATCATCGAAGGCAACCACATCGACGATTCCTACATCTACGCGATCTTCGTCAGCAATGCCGACGGCGTCCGGATCGCCGGCAATGTGATCGGCCAGACCTTCATTCGCGGCAATACATTCGGTGCAGGCGATTACTATCGGATCAAGCCGAACAGCGCGATCTATATCGGCCGCGCCAGGAATGTCGAGATCAGCAACAACGTCGCCGCACGCGGGCGCATCGCGGCCAATGCGGTCGCGATCGATTCGAGCTGCGACAAGCGCACGGTGCATCTGGCCGGCAACAGGCTGGCTTGAGCGCGCGGCATCACCGGTCAGGGCATCATCCCGAGCGCCCGCCACATCGCACGAATGATCCGGAACGAGCGGGCATCGCCGACCAGCCCGCGCTGCATCCGGTTCATCGCATAGGCGAACGTCATGCGCGCATCGGTATCCACCAGCACGAACGACCCGCCGCCGCCGGACCAGAACAGCGTGTTCGGATTGGGCGGCACCAGGCTGAGGATCGGGCTCGGCAACCCATAGCCGAGACCGAAGCGAACGGAGATGCCGCGCATCACGAGGTCCGGCCCGTCGACCTGCACTTCCAGCGCCTTGCGACAGCCAGCCTCCGACAGGAATCGCTGGCCATTCGCAACACCACCGGTCGCCAGGATGGTCTGGATCGCAGCGATCGACCGGGCGTTGCCGTGACCATTCACCGCCGGGATTTCCGCACCGCGCCACGCACGAGTGCGGGTCGACGGCACGTCGGTGCGGGTGTCGCTGAAGGTGATCTTCTGGATCGTCGTCATTTCCGCGCCGGTCGCGGCCGATGACGGCAGGAACGGCACGAGGTCGGCGACGCGATGGTCTTCGCTGGCCGGCAGGCCGATCCAGAAATCTGCATGCAAGGGCGCCGCGATCGCCTCACGGAACACCGTGCCGAGCGTCCTACCCGTGATCCTTCTCACAACCTCACCGACCAGGAAGCCGAAGGTGTAGACGTGATAGCCCGACGCGGTGCCTGGCGCCCACAGCGGCGCCTGCGCGGCCAGGGTCGAGGTCGCCTTCTCCCAGTCATAGAAGTCCTCGCCGCTGATCGCGGGATGCCAGCCCGAGAGGCCAGCCGAATGGCTCATCAGTTGCGCCACGGTGATGCCGGCCTTGCCGTTCGCCGCGAATTCCGGCCAGTAGCGCGCCACGGGTGCGGCGAAATCGAGCTGGCCGCGGTCGGCAAGCCACAACGCAGTCAGCGCGGTCATGGTCTTGGTGATCGAATAGACGTTGACGATGGTGTCGCGTGTCCAGGGCCGCCGGCACGCCTCGTCGGCGAAGCCGCCCCACAGATCGACCACGGTCTCGCCATCGATCGTGGCGCAGAACGATGCGCCGAGTTCCTCCCCCTCGGCGAAATTGGCCTCGAACGCCTCGCGCGCCGCCGAAAACCGCTCGTGGGCAAATCCGCCTGAAGTCGCAATTGCCATCGCTGTGCTCCCCGCTCCATCCCCAGGTTTTGAGGGAGGCGGGACATACGCGGTGGGAGGCGCACCTGACAATTCTTGAACTGAACTGTTTCGTCCCCATCTATTTGAGTAGAGAGCTTCCCTCCAGCCCAGCCCTACCCCTGCTTCTGCAACACTGTGATGTGCAGACGGCGGCGGATCTCCATGCCCTGGCGGCGGTACAGCGCGATCGCCGAGACGTTGCTGGTGAAGACATGCAGGAACGGAATTTCGCCGCGCGCCACGATCTGGCGGCCGACTGCCGACAGCAGCGCCTGCGCATAACCGCGGCCGCGATGGTCCGGATGCACGCAGACCGCGGTCATCTCGGTATGGTTCCCCGGCTTCATCCGTTAGCCCGTCATTGCGACCAGTTCGCCGCCGACGCGGATGCCGAAGAAGTTGCCGAGCTCATGCGTCCTTGCGCTGAAGGGTCCGGGCTTGGTCAGTTCGGTCAACGCCACCATCGCCGGAACGTCGGCGACGCCGAGCCTGACGATCTCGACGCCGGACGCGTCATAGTCGGCCGGCGTTCCGATCATCTGCTCGCCGGTCTCGGCCAGCAACACCTTGAACTCCGGCGGCACAGCGACACGCTCCCGCGTGAACAGCACCGCGATATCAGGTCCCAACAGCAGCGCACCCAGCGCAGCGAAGCTCCGCGGCGACATGTCGGCCATATCGGCAAAGGGTGCGATCGCGAGCGGGAAGCGTCGGGCATCGGCACCGCCTTCCGCGAGGTCACGCTGTCTTGTGGTCAGCGCGCTCCAGATCGGACGATCGAGCGGATGATGAGGCGGGATGTCGGACATGCGGCGCTTCGCTCCTGATTTTTCCGGAGCAGAGCAAGAAGCGCCGACAAAATCCAGCATGGCGTGATGCCACGACGGCTCACAATCACGCCAGCAGGACTTATCTTCGAGAAGAAACCGACCCCTACGCCACCTTCAGGCAGAGTTCGGTGCCGCCCTTGAGCGGCAGCGTGATCGACACGAAGCCATTCTTGGGATCACGAACGAACCCCAGGAAATCCGCCTCGGCATTGTCGTTCATGACATAGCCGCCGACCCGCAACTGTGGCGCGACGATCTCGATCACCTGGCGCGCCAGCGTCGGTCCCTTGTCGCCCGGCCAGCCGTCGATCAGGATGAAGTCGACCGGGCCGCCGAGATCGCGCAGCGTCTTGCGCGCGTCGCCCTGGCGGATCTCGGCGTAATCAGCAAGGCCGGCTGCCGCGAGATGGCGCTTCGCGGTTGCGACCTTGGCCGGCACGATCTCCGAGCCGATCACGGTGCCGCCGCCATTGTCGCGCATCGCGGCCGCGAAATACAGCGTCGACATGCCGACCGAGGTCGCGAACTCGGCGACGCGCTTTGCGCGCAGCCCACGACACAGGAGATAGATCAACTCACCCTGCTCCGGGTGAATCGAAAATCCCTGCTCCGCATAGTCGTGCGGATCGCGGCTGCCGCTCTGCATCGGATTGCCCCTCGCCGGCGCCCGGCGCGTGGCCTGAAGGCGCTCGATGACGGCGGTCACGCGACCATCGACGATCGCGCTGTGCGGTTCGGCGTTGTACATGAAGGGTCTCCCTTGCGGCCGCGTCATTGCTGGAGGATTTCGGCTGCGGCGCGGTCCAGGATCTTCGCGATCCGCCGCGCCTCGGCGGCATCGCAGCCGCGCTTCTGGCGCAGCGCGCTCTTCAGCGCGTGACGGGCGCGGTGCAAATCGTCGGACCCCTCGCTGTCGAG
Source organism: Bordetella parapertussis (assembly GCA_943372075.1). Taxonomy (GTDB): domain Bacteria; phylum Pseudomonadota; class Alphaproteobacteria; order Rhizobiales; family Xanthobacteraceae; genus Bradyrhizobium. The sequence continues at coordinate 9,052 of CALRXG020000267.1, forward strand.
ATCGCTGACACCGGCGAAGGCTTCGCGCACCTCCTCCATGCGGCGGCCGATCCGTGACAGCGCTTCGAGAATGGTGTCCGCGGTGGCGCGGTTCTCGGCGAGATGCGCTTTGCCCTGCTCGGTGATGCTGTAGAGCTTGCGAGCCGCATCCTGGGTGACGCTGGCGTGGCCGATCTCCTCGAGGAAGGTCAGCGCCGGATAGATCACGCCCGGGCTCGGGCTGTAGAAGCCGTCCGATCGCTCCTCGATCTTCTTGATCAGCTCGTAGCCGTGCGCCGGCTGCTCGCCGAGCAGCGCCAGGATGACGAGTTGCAGATCCTGCGACGAAAGCCGCCGCGATCCCGGAAAGTCGCCGCCGCCACCCCGTCCGAAGAAGCCATGGCCGCCGCGGCCGAAGCGATGGCCGCCTCTGCCGTGCCGTCCCATGGCGAAGAAGCCAAACCGGAAACCGTCATCATCCCGGTCGCGAAACATCGATTTTCTCATCGTTGATTTCCTTAC
>CALRXG020000268.1:0-9534 GCA_943372075.1 Bordetella parapertussis
CCGAGCGTTTTGATCTTCCGGTCGCGACCTCGTTCCGCCGCGCCTCGCTGTTTGACGCCGATCATTCGCACTATGCCGGCGATCTCGGCATCGGCCCGAGCCCGAAGCTGAAGGACCGTATCACCGGCGCCGACGTCATTCTCTTGATCGGCGGTCGCATGTCGGAGATGCCGTCATCGTCCTACACGCTGCTCGACATTCCCGTGCCGAACCAGAAGCTGATCCATGTCCATCCCGGCTCGGAAGAGCTCGGTCGGGTCTACCAGCCGGCGCTGGCGATCCAGGCGACGCCCGCGGCCTTTGCCGCTGCGGTCGAGAGCATGAAGCCATCGGGCGCGCCGGCCTGGAAGGGCGAGGCGGCGAAAGCGCATGCGGACTATCTGGCCTGGACCGACAAGCCGCGCGAGCTGCCGGGCAACTTCCAATATGGCGAGGTCGTTACCTGGCTGCGCGACCGCCTGCCGAAGGATGCGATCGTCTGCAACGGCGCCGGCAATTACGCCGGCTGGATTCACCGCCACCATCGCTTCCACAGCTTCGCCGCGCAGCTCGCGCCGACCTCGGGCTCGATGGGCTATGGGGTGCCGGCGGCCGTGATGGCCAAGCGGCAGCATCCGGATCGCGTCGTCGTCGCGTTCGCCGGCGACGGTTGCTTCCTGATGAACGGGCAGGAGTTCGCCACCGCTGTGCAGTACGACGCGCCGCTGATCGTCGTCATCATCGACAATGCGCAATACGGCACCATCCGCATGCATCAGGAGCGCGACTATCCCGGCCGCGTCGTCGGCACCCAGCTCAAGAACCCGGACTTCGCGCTGTATGCCAAGGCGTTCGGCGGCCATGGCGAGCGGGTCGAACGCACCGAGGATTTCGCGTCGGCATTCGAGCGCGCGCTGGCCTCGGGCAAGCCCGCGATCCTGCACTGCCTGGTCGATCAGCGCGCGCTGTCGGTCGGCAAGGATTTTGTACCCGAGCAGGCGGCGCGCTGATGGTGCAGCCGGCCGGCCGTCACGTCGCGATCATCGGCGCGGGCGCGGTCGGCGTCATCAGCGCCATCGAGGCGCTGCGCGAGGGCCATCGCGTCACGCTGATCGATCCGGGCGAGCCCGGCGGCACCCAGGCGGCGAGCTATGGCAATGCCGGCTGGCTGTCGTCGCATTCGGTGATCCCGCCGGCTGAACCCGGCACTTGGAAGAAGGTGCCGGGCTATCTGATGGACCCGCTCGGGCCGCTGGCGATCCGCTGGTCATACCTGCCGAAAGCCCTGCCGTGGCTGGTCAAGTACCTGCTGTCGAGCCGGACCGAGGCGCAGGTCGAAGCCACCGCGCGCGCGATGCGCGATCTGCTCAAGGACGCGCCGCTGTTGCACCGCCAGCTCGCCGAAGAAGCCGGCGTTCCCGAGCTGATCGAGCGGCGCGGCGTGATGCACGCGTTTCCCTCGCGCGCGCCGTTTGACAAGGATCTCGGCTGGCGCATCCGCAAGCGCGTCGGCATCGAATGGCTCGAGCTCGACGAAAACGAAATGCGCCAACGCGAGCCCGATCTGCATCCGCGCTACAAGTTCGGCGTGGTGGTGGAGGAGGCGGGCCGCTGCCGCGATCCCGGCGTCTATGTCGCGGCGCTCGCCGCGCATGCGATCGCGAACGGAGCCGAGCGCGTCGCTGCCAAGGCCACGGGCCTCAAGCTGTCCGGCGACAGGCTCGTCGCCGTGATTACCGAGAGCGGCGAAATTCCCTGCGACGCCGCGGTGGTTGCCGCCGGCGCGCGCTCGAAGCAACTGACCACCTCGATCGGCGATCGGTTGCCGCTGGAGACCGAGCGCGGCTATCACGTCATGATCGAACATCCGGAGTCCGGACCGCGCAACTCGATCATGGCGTCCGATGCCAAGATGGTTGTCAACTGGACCGACAAGGGCCTGCGCGCCGCCGGCACGGTGGAAATCGCGGGACTCGACGCCGAACCGAACTGGCAGCGCGGCGAGATCCTGCGCGAACATCTGCTCAGCATGTTCCCGAAACTGCCGCGGGATATTCCGCCATCGCGGATCAAGACCTGGTTCGGCCATCGTCCGAGCATGCCCGACGGCCGCCCCTGCATCGGCCATAGCCGCGCCTCGCGCGACGTGGTCTATGCGTTCGGTCATGGTCACGTCGGCCTGGTCGGCTCTGCCCGCACCGGCCGGCTGGTCGCGCAACTGCTGAGCGGCAAGCCGCCGGAGATTCCGCTCGCGCCGTTCGCGCCTGAGCGCTTCCTCTAGACCAGGTAAGCCGCGTTACCGGAATGCCTTGACCGGATCGAGCCGCGCAGCGCGCCACGATGGATAGAGCGTTGCGAGGAACGCCAGCGTCAGTGCCATGATCACGACTGTGGCGGTCTCCACGACATCGACCTCCGCCGGCAGCTCTGACAGGAAGTAGAGTTCGGGTGGAAACAGCTGCCTGCCGGTCAGCCATGACAGGGACTGGCGGATCGCTTCGATGTGGCGGCAGACGATAAGGCCGACCGTGAAGCCGACCAGCGTCCCCACCACGCCGATCGAAGCTCCGGTGATCAGGAAGATCCGCATGATGGAGCCCTGTGACGCGCCCATCGTGCGGAGGATCGCAATATCGCTGCCCTTGTCCTTGACCAGCATGATCAGTCCGGACACGATGTTCAGCGCCGCCACCAGCACGATCATGGTCAGGATCACGAACATCACGTTGCGTTGGACCTGGAGTAGGCCAAAGAAGGTCGTGTTGCGCTGACGCCAATCCACCAGGAAGACCGGCCGCTCCACTGCCTCCAGCACCGCCTTGCGAAACTGGTCGATGTGATCCGGATCGGCGGTGAAGACCTCGATCCCGGTGACGTTGGTGCCGCGGTTGAAGTAAGCCTGTGCCTCCGCGATCGGCATGAAGACGAGGCCGGCGTCATATTCGGACATGCCGATCTCGAACACGGCCGAGAGCTGATACTTCTTGATCCGCGGCATGACGCCCATCGGCGTGCTCGCACCACGTTGCGCGATCAGCGTGATGCTGTCGCCGACGCGTGCCGAGAGCTGATCGGCGAGCCGGCGGCCGATGACGATCCCCTGGCCCTTGTCAAAATGTTCGATCGACCCCTTGATGGTGTTGCCAACGGAGGGGAGGCGCAAGAGATCGGCGGCGCGGATACCGCGGACGAGGACGCCGGAAGCCTCCGACGACGATGCCAGCGCAGTGCCGTCGACCACCGGCACAACGAGTCGGATGCCCTGCACCCGGCTGATGCGTTCGGCGACATCCTGCCAGTCGGCCAGGGGCCTTTCCACCGGTTGCACCAGAATGTGGCCATTGAGGCCAAGAATCTTGCCCAGCAGTTCCTTGCGAAAGCCGTTCATGACCGCCATCACGATGATCAGCGTGGCGACACCGAGCATGATGCCGAGGAACGAAAATCCGGCGATCACCGAGATGAGGCCTTCCCGGCGCCGCGCCCGCAGGTAGCGTGCCGAGAGCATCCATTCGAACGGGGCGAACGGCGTGGTGTGCGATGGCTCCGACACAATCTTGCTCATGGGCCCGATGGGATCGGCATACCATTCTTCTGCCGCGGGGCTCGGCCCGGTCAGTTATTGCACGGGAGGCTCGTCGTGGACAGGCCGCGTCTCGTTGAGATCGACGACATTGTCGCCATCGGCGAGGATCGCGCGTCGATGCGTGATGGCCAGCACCGTAACGTCGTCGACCAGGGTACGCACATGGTCCATGATGTCGCGCTCGGTCGCATCGTCGAGCGCGGAGCTCGCCTCGTCGAGGAACAGCACCGTTGGTCGGCCGTAGAGGGCGCGGGCGATCGCGATCCGCTGGCGCTCGCCGCCCGACAATTTCAGGCCGCGTTCGCCGACCGTGGTCTCGAAGCCGTCCGGCAGCGCGTCGATGAAGGACAGGATGGCCGCCTTCTCGGCGACCTCGCGCAGCCGCGCACCGTCGTGTCCGCGGCCTAGAATGATGTTGTCAGCGAGGCTTTCGTTGAGCAGCGCGACGTCCTGGGGGACCACCGCGATGGTGCCGTACCAATCGGCACGCGCGATCTGCGCGAGATCGACGTCGTCGACCAGTATGCGGCCCGTATCCGGCTCGATCGATTTCAGCGCGAGCTTGAAAATGGTCGACTTGCCGGAGCCGGTCTCGCCGACGATGAACGTGATGGCGCCGCGGTGCGCGGCGAAACTGATCCGGTCGATGCCGCGGCCATTGCCGTAGGCGTAGCCCACGTTGTTGAAGGTGATGCGCCCTTCGGATGGCAAGAAGCCCTGTGCGTGCGGCGATTGGTCCTCCTCCGGCGCCTGCCACATCCTGGCCAGCGGGATCAGCTGCGCACGGGCGCGCGCCAGACTGTCCATGGTCTGGGAAACCATTTCGAACGGCAGGTTGAGCTGAAGCAGCAGGTGTTGAACAGCACGATGTCGCCAATCGTCGTTGCCCCGGCTTGATAGCGGGGCAGCAATAGCAGGAAGCTGACCGCGAACTGGAGTGAGAGCCCCAGACCGAGCAGCGCCAGCGCATAGGCGCGACGCAGCATGTAAGCCCGCCAGCTGTCCTTGACCGCCTGGGCCTTGGTGGCGAAGCGGTTGCTCATCCAGGCGTGGCTGCCGAGGTGACGCAGGGTCTCCATCGCGTTCATTGCATTGCCGACGAAGCGAGCGTTGTCCTGTGAGGCCAATGCGGCTTGATCGAGCAGCATCTGCGAGCGGCTGGTCGAGAGATAGGTCAGGATCAGCACCAGGGCGCCGTAACCGGCGACGATCGCCACGATCTGCTTGTCCAGCAGGGCGCCGAACGTAACGAGGGTCAGCGTGACCTGTGTCGCAGCCGGGATGAACACGATCAGCGCGATCTGCAGGATCGTGGTCATCGCACCGCGACCCTGGGTGCCGGCGGTCTGGATCTCGGCCGCGTTGTGCTCGATGAAGAAGTCGGATCGCTTCCGCAGGACGCGCGCGAAGAACTGCGTGCTGACGATGAAGCCGAGGTTCTCGGCGGTGATCACCGCGAGGCTTTGCACCACGCGCTGGAGCGCGGAGGCCAGTCCCACCAGGGCGGCGTAGACCAGGAACGCCCAAATCAGGTCAGAGACCACGGTCTCGCTGGTCAGGCGATCGATCAGGCGAGAGAACAGGTAAGGAGCTGCGATCCCGCTCGCGCTCGACAAGAACACGGTCGTCGCCACCAGCAGCAGCGCTCATCGGTCGGACGTCCAATAGGCACGGAATATCTCGGCGACCGGGCCTCTGGGGAAGGGCTCGCTCATACGGTTTGACCGGCTGGAATTGGGCGGATGGGAATGCGTCAATTCCGTCGCGGCGTCAATGACCGATCTACGACCGCCAAACGATTTTGGAAGCAATCCAGCCAGGCTGCCGCCGGATGCCTTCCCGGCATTCTCCGCGTCGGCGCGGACCTCAGCTGTCGCCGGCCCAGGCGGCGATCGCGGCCGGCGCGATCACGCGCCGGGGCATGTGAGGATTGATCGTCCCGGCACTGACATCCTGCGTCTGGACGAGCAGGGTGCGTGCGAACGCCTTGGCGTCCTGCTCGGTGGTGAAGGTGCGGGTCTGGCGCGCGAAGCGGTGGTGTCCGGCGTCGGGATTTCTCACGGCAAACGAGACGTACCAGATGGCCTTGTCGGTCTTCATCGCGCCTCGCTGGCGGCGCTGGTCCAGCTGCGCGATCCGGAGGGCCTGCTGGGAGCCCGATATGCAAAAAGTGCCACGACGAAAGATCCTGAAATGCAAAAGCGTCCGACTGAATGGCCGCTCGGCAGGGAGGCCACGCGACAGCATCGGCACGCATACCGATGCTGGCGAGTTGTTATCTCTCAACCGATGGGTGAATGACAATGCGCCGCCGCTCAATTGGTTCCCGCGATCCGGCGCTGCGGCTTTCTGGCCGTCCGAAGCTGCGAGAGTGGCCAAGCGGCGCGTGTTGCACTACGTCGCGTTGCCCGCCTTGCGCGCCGTGGCGACGGCCTTTTCGACTTCGGCGGCGAGGGAGGCAAGGTGCTCGGCAAGCTTGGCGAACAGTTCGCGCTTCTTGATGTCCGTGGTCAGGTCGCGGATCAGAGCGCACTCCGCAGCATCGGTGCGAAGTTTCTCGAGATGCGTCAGCATGTCCTGCATCTTTGCTGTCCCCGATGTCTTCGACAAACGCTAGGCGGCGAGAACCCCGGCGACAATAACGTGTGATAATTTGCCGCCGGCATCCGACGAAGCAGATTGCGCCTTCGTCCTCGGGCAGATCATGTCGCAAGACCGCGGATATTTGCGTGCTTCAGCGCACCGGACCAAAATTCTTCAGCGCCTCCACCACAATGATCTCGCCGGCCTCCTGCACGAAATGCCCGGCGTCGGGCAGTTCGAGTGGCGGCGGACAGTTTCGGATCACCTGCCGCAACTGGCCCATCACCGGCGGCCCGAGCACCGGGTCCTTCATGCCGACCGCCATGAAGCTTTGTCCGCTCCAGTGCTGCGACCAGAAGTCCCGCGCGCGCCGCGACAGCGCCGCACCACCGGCGTCGGGTCGATCCGGGACCAAATTGGGAAAGCGCCGGACGCCGGCCTTGTATCGCGCGTCCGGATAGGGCGCGGCATAGGCGGCGGCTTCGCGGCCTGCGAGAGTGGGGACTGCTCGCTGCATCAGCGCTGCGATATCCATGTCCGGGCTGCGGTTGGAGAAGGCTCGCCACGCCAGGAAGCCTTCGCCCAACGGCACGTCGCCCGTGCCGAGCATCGTATTCATCACCAGCAGCCGGTCGAACCGGTCCGCCATGTCCATCGGAATCGTCAATCCGATCAATCCGCCCCAATCCTGGCACACAAGCATCACGCGGCGCAGGTCGAGCGCCTCGATCAGGGACATCACCGAGGATCGATGGAAGTCGAAGGTGTAGACGGCTTCGTCGACGGGCTTGTCGGAGCGACCGAAGCCGAAGAAGTCCGGCGCCACGACGCGGAAACCCGCGCCGAGCAGCATCGGGATCATCCTGCGGTAGAGGTAGGCCCAGGTCGGCTGGCCATGCAGGCAAAGCGCCACCGGCGCGGTTTTCATGCCCTCGTCGAGATAGTGCATGCGCAGCGGGCCGATCTCGATGTAACGCGGCGCGAAGGCAAATCCGGGCAGTCCGGCGAAGCGCTCGTCCGGTGTTCGAAGCGTCTGCATGTCTCTCCCCTTTCGGTTCGCTATCGGCTTACGCGAGGACGTCGCGCGGAGCGTGGCTCGGCTCTTTCGCTAGCCGATCCGCACCACCATCTTGCCGAGCGCGGCACGGGTCTGCATGGTGGTGAATGCTTCGCGGAAATCGTCGAATGCGAACACCTTGCCGACCACGGGCGTCAGACGGCCGTCGTTCAGCCACGCCGACAATTGCGTGATGACGCGCCCCTGGGCCTCGGGCTCACGGCGCGCGATCTGGGCGGCATCGACGCCGATCAAGAGGCCGCCCTTCAGCAGCGGCAGGTTGAACGGCAGGGCCGGGATCTGGCCGGCCGCGAAGCCGACCACGACATGGCGGCCGTTCCACGCGATCGAGCGGAACGCCTGCAACGAGACCTCGCCGCCGACCGGATCGAAGATCACGTCGGGGCCGTGGCCGCCGGTCGCGTCCTTCAGCGCATCGCGCCAATTTGGCGCCGTATAGTCGACGACGGCGTCGGCGCCGAAGCTTTTGGCGAAGTCGCGCTTCTCCTCGGTCGAGGCGGCGGCGATGACGCGGGCGCCGAGCAGCTTGCCGACCTGGATCGCGGCGATGCCGGTGCCGCCGGCGGCGCCGAGCACCAGCAATTGCTCGCCAGCCTTGAGCGCGCCGCGCTCGCCGAGCGCATAAAGCGCGGTGAGGTAGTTGGTGCGGAAGGCGGCGGCTGCCTCCATCGACAGGCTATCGGGCATGACCTCGATCGCGGTGGCCGGCACCACGATGTGCTCGGCCAGCGCGCCCGAGCGCGCCGCGCCCATCACCCGCATGCCCGGCGTGATGCCGGCGACATCGCTTGCGACCGCATCGACCACGCCGGCGAATTCCGCGCCGGGCGTGAAGGGCAGAGGATCCTTGGTCTGGTAGCGGCCCTCGACCTTCAGTCCGTCGACGAAGCCGATACTGGCTGCATGGACCCGGACGCGGACCTGTCCGGGACCGGGTTCGGGGGTGGCGATCTCCTTGAGCCCGATGCGATCGATGGGTGTGTATTGCTCGACGACGACCGCCTTCATCCTGCCCTGCTCACTGGTTGGCTTCCTCTCGCGCCGCTTCCGTTCCGATTGAAACGGAACGAGGCTTTCGATTCTTGTATCGACGCGCTTTCCTCACGCAAGCCGGTAGCCATCCGGATCGAGTCCGGGACAGGCTTTCGCGCGAAAACGCTTCCAGCAAACGTATCTCATGTCCGTTGTTCTACGGGGAGGGCTTTTGCGCATGGCGCGGCGGCGGTCTGAGCAGAAAGCCAACATCTTCAACGACATCGCGAAATTGCCGGCGTTTACCCGTTGTTATCCCTACCAAATTCGGTAACGCGTCCTTAAGCGCATTAACGTTAGGGTTTTTCCACGCGGCCCACCTCGGGCCGTGCGCCGTCCAGGACAGGCGGGTGTCGCGTTCGCGTTGGAGTCTCCGATGGATATCATGACAGGCGCCGGGCTGCTGGCCGGCATCATCGTCATCGCGGTGATGATGTTCATGGGCGGCGACCTGCACATGTTCATCTCCGAACATGCCATGATCATCATCTTCGGCGGTTCGATCGCGGCAACCATGATCCGTTTTCCGCTCGGCGTGATGCTGCATGGCCTGCCCCTCGGCGCCAAATTTGCCTTCACCATGAGCCGGCTGTCGGCCCGCGACCTGGTCGACGAACTCGCCCGCATTGCCGAGATCGCCCGCAAGCAGGGCCCGGTCGGCCTCGAGAAGGTCGAGACCGACGAGCCGTTCCTCGCCAAGGGGATTCGCTATGTCGCCGACGGCTACGATCTCGAATTCATCCGCGACAACCTGGAACGCGACCGCGACAATTTCCTGATGCATCTCGACGAAGGCAGCAAGATCTACCGCGCGATCGGCGACTGCGCGCCGGCCTTCGGCATGATCGGCACGCTGATCGGCATGGTGCAGATGTTCGCCAACATGACCGACCCCTCCAAGCTCGGCCCGTTCATGGCGACCGCGCTGCTCGCGACGCTGTATGGCGCGCTGGTCGCCAACCTATTCTGCCTGCCGATCGCCGACAAGCTGCACGGTAAGCTGCTCGACGAGGAGACCAACCGCACGCTGATCATCGACGGCATCCTGATGATCCGCGACTCCAAGAGCCCGGCGCTGGTGCGCGAAATGCTGCTGGCCTATCTGCCGGAGAAGCATCGCCACGAGGAAGGCGAGCCGGTGCCGGCCTGATCGGCCGGCGCGGGCGCTGCAGAGATCTGATCGATGGCGAAGAAAAAGCGCGGCGATGCCCACGGTGGAGGTCACGGCTGGTTCGTGACCTTCGCGGATCTGATGGGCCTGATGATGAGCTTCTTC
>CALRXG020000269.1:0-9448 GCA_943372075.1 Bordetella parapertussis
ACGCCGAGCGGCACCGCGACCAGGATCGACAGGATGATGGTGGCGAGCGCGACCGAGATTGACGGCTCGAGGCGCGGGCCGATCATCTCGAGGATCGGCTTGTTCGAGATCAGGGAGACGCCGAGGTCGCCATGCAGCAGCTTGGCGACCCAGGTGTAGAACTGGATGTAGATCGGCTCGTTGAGACCGAGCGAGGTGCGGATGCGATCGAGCTGTTCCGGCGTCGCATTGTCGCCGGCGAGGATCGCCGCCGGATCGCCCGGCGTCAGTCGCAGCAACAGGAACACGAACAGCGCGACCACGCCCATCACGGGAATGGCGGCGAGGATGCGGCGGATGAGATAGCCGATCATCGCTATCTCCTGCCGTCGGATGGTGCGAAGCGAAGGCTGGGCCGCATCATACTCATGGTGTCCCCGTGATGTGTCTCATGCGCTTCTGCGTCTCGTCTCAAGCTAGCGCGAACGTGATGAATTTACAGGCAAATACTGTGCCAATGGCGACGTTATATCAAGGCGCGGTTCAGGCCGTTGGGGGCCTCCCTTCGTCTGAAGCTGCTATTTCGAATTGCACTTGTCGTCACGTGCCACCGAGCTGAAACGGCACGTCGATTCACGCTCTCATCACGCCGCACCAATTGGCGACGAACAGCGCGATGCTCTTCGTTGTCTTGCGAAGACTGTCGAGCTCGACGCGTTCGTTGAACGCGTGCGGGCCGACACCGTAAGGACCGTAGCAAAGCGCCGGGATGCCATAGTCGACGCAATAGTAGCGCGTGTCGTTGACGGCCGTGGACAGGCGCTCCCGCATCGGAGCCTGGAAGATGGAGTGATGGGCCGCAGACAGGGCTGCTTCCGCTTCGCTGCCGGGTTCGCACACTGCTGCGTCCGCCTGAAAGCCGCTCCACACGAGCTCGGCCGGATTGCCGGACAGGAACTCGTCGGCCTTGTGCGCCTCAGTCAGGCATTCCTCGATGCCACGCATCGCCTGCTGCGGTGTTTCGCCCGGTAGCAGACCGAGCCGGCAATCCAGCTCGCACCAGGCCGCAGTTGAACTGGCCCAATCGCCGCCCTTGATGATCCCGACATTGAACTTGATCGGGTTCTTGACGTCGCGGAACCAGCTGTTGTCGAGCGCCCTGGCATTGAGCGCCTTGGTGTAATCCTGAAACGCGCGCACCAGGTGCATCGCCGACAGGATCGCGCTCGTGCCGGTTTCCGAATAGGCGACATGCACCGGCGTGCCGCGGACACGCAGGCGAAACCACACGGCGCCGACCTGCGCGCGCGTCAGCGTATGTCCGGTCGGCTCGGGAATGAGGCAGGCGTCGGCGCGATAGCCGCGCATCAAGGTCGACAATGCGCCGTTGCCGGTGCTCTCTTCCTCGGTCACGGTCTGCAGATGGATGCGCCCGGCCGAGGCATACCCGGCGTCGCGGATCGCATCGAGCGCGAAGATCATGGCCGAGACGCCGGCCTTCATGTCTTGCGCGCCACGCCCGAACATCCAGCCGTCCTGCACGGCGCCCGAGAACGGCGGCTGGTCCCAAAGGTCGGCGGGTCCCTCCGGCACCACGTCGATATGACCTTGCAGGATCAGGCTGCGCCCGCCGCCTTTGCTGTCGAGCGAAGCAACCACCTGCTGCGATCCGGCAAGATCGATGCCGTCCATGGGTGCAGCCTTCGGGTGGCTCATCAGGTTGACGTCCGCAAGGCTGAACGTATCGACGTCGTAGCGGCGCTTTGCGAATTGCTCGGCCAGCCAATGCTGCTGCGGCGCTTCCTGTCCGCGCAAGCTGCGGAACTGGACCATGCGCGACAGGAACGCGATCTGATCGTCGAAGTTTCGGTCGACGGTCGCGCACAGCTCTGCGGCAATCTGATCCGGCTTGGTCAACGTCCCGGTTGTCATGCTGCGCCTTTCGTTGAGCCCGGTGCGTAAGCTTGAGCGTTGAGCGATTCGGAGAAGCGGCACAGCTGAGCGAAATGCGTGCCGGTGGCGAGCTTAGATATTCTTCCGCGAAAGCGACCGCCGTCGACATACGTGCCGTCCACGTTCGCGCGACGCACCGCGTTGCCGCGCGTGCCCATTAGCTCGATGCGCATTGTCCCCTCCCGCGCTGAAGCTTTTTTCTCATCATAACGCTAGTCCTTGTCAAACGACGTTTCTCAGCGAATTCCGAGTTGGCCACACGCAAATACGCTCATATTCTTCCTCTCCAGCAGGATTATTGGGGGAAAGCTGCGCGGGCGGTTTCGTTCGCATCGAGCTGCGACGGCACCATTGAAGGTGCGTCGAGGTCGCGCCAGTCATCGATCGCCGCGGCGATCATCTGCGCCGTCGCGGCCGACAACGTCCAGCCGAGATGGCCGTGGCCGGTGTTGTAGAACACGCCCGGAATGCGTCCGGCCCGAACCACTGGCATCATGTTCGGCATCATCGGGCGCAGGCCCGCCCATGGCACGACCTTCGAGGTGTCGATCCCTGGGAAATGATGCCGCACCCAGTCGACCAGCGGCTGGATGCGATCGGCCCTGATGTCGCGGTTGAAGCCGTTGAACTCGGCCGTGCCTGCGACGCGGAAGCGGTCGGCACCGAGCCGGCTGGTCACGATCTTGGCGGCCTCGTCGAGCAGGCTGACGGTCGGCGCGGCATCCCGGCTGCGCGGGGCATCGAGCTGTACCGTGATCGAATAACCCTTCACCGGATAGACATTGACGCGGTCGTTCAGCAGGCTCGCGAAGTGGCGGCTCGCCACGCCGGCGCAGATGACGATGCCGTCCGCCTGTAGTTCATGTCGTGTCGCGAGCTCTGAAGCGGCTTCGTTCCAGCCGATACGGAAGCCGTCATCGCCGCGCGCGATCGTGTCGACATCCGCTTCCTGGACGAAGCTCGCGCCGCGGCGGGTGCAGGCGTCGGCGAGGCCGCGCGTGAACTTGTGGATATCGCCGGTCGCATCCGACGGGGTGAAGAAGCCGCCATAGCAGGCGGTCTGCAGCGCCGGTTCGATGCTGCGGATTTCGTCCGCCGTCACCGGCCGGCGGTCGAGCCCGCCTTGTTGCAGCAGCGTGTTGACCCGCAGGCCAGCGTCGAAGCCGTCTTTGTCGTGATAGACGTGAAGGATGCCGCGGCGTTCGAGGTCAAAGGCGATGTTCTCGCGCTGGGCAATCGAGAACAGATGCTTGCGGGCTTCGATGGCGAGCCGCGTGGTCTCGATGGTGTTGGCGCGATAGCGCGCAATGCCACCCAAGAACTCGCCGATCCAGGAATATTTGTGCCAGCTCGGCTTCGGATTCATCAGGAGCGGCGCGTCGCTCCTGAGCATCCAGCGCAAACCCTTGAGGATGGTCGCGGCGCTGTTCCAGACTTCGGCATTGCTGGCTGACAGCTGTCCGCCATTGGCGAACGAGGTTTCCATCCCGGCGTAGCGATGCCGGTCGAGGACAGTCACCTCGTAGCCGCGTTCGAGCAGGGCATAGGCCGTCGTCGCGCCGGTGATGCCGGCGCCAATGATCGCGATGTGTGGCATGGTGGTCTTCAGGCTCCCGTGGGTTAGAGTCGCCGAACCGCCGGTGAAACCGGCATCGGCGCCCCATCTGTCACGGTACCTGAGAGCTTGATCCGCATCGGGCGCTGGCCCAGTGCGAACTATCCCCTTCGGTGGACGTCACGGCCTCAATCTGTGGCCGCGTTCGTCTCTCTCCAGATCGTCCTGACGATACAGTCCTTTTGCCTGAGAGTTTCCGGGGCGGTTGCTCCGTCGGCGCCGAAGCCAACAACATTGATGTTGTCGCTTCGATCTCTCCCGCATCGTCGTATTGGACGGCCGGACCGTAGGCGAAGCCTCAAAACTGGACAAGGCTAAATTTCGGTCCGGCAGTGCCAACGTGTTGTGCAGTGCAATCGAGGTCAGTCCAGCGTTGCGAGCAGTGCCGCCATCAGGCGTCCGCGCTCGGCGAGGCTCTCGATTTCGATATGCTCGTTGAGCGTATGCGCATCGGCGCCGCGAACGCCGAGCCCGTCGAGGGTTGGGATGCCCATCGCGCCGGTGAAGTTGCCGTCCGATCCGCCACCGGCGCTGCCGTGCGGCAGATCGAAGCCCATCGCGGCCGCGAGGCCCTTTGCCTTTTCATAAAGCGCCATGGTGCCGGCATCCGGCTCCCACACCGGGCGCGTGACGCCGCGTGTCACCTTGAAGGTCACGTCGTTGGCGGTGCCTGACAGCGCCAGCATGCGCTCGACGCCGCGGTCGAGATCGGCCTGGCGCTTGGCCATGCTCAGCGCCTCGCCAGAGCAGGTCGTGGCAACGCAATTGACCCACTGGCCGCCATGCACGACGCCGACCGAGAAGGTGCAGTCCTCGGTGGTCATGCCGTCGATCGCAATGATTTGCCGGGCCATTTCCCGGATCGCGGAACGACCGGAAGACAGCGTCGCGCCGGCGTGGCTGGGCTTGCCGATGGCTTCCAGATTGAAGCGCGCGATCGCGTAGCGGCCGGTGACGACGCCATTGTTCGGCCGGCCGGGTTCGGGCACCAGCACATATTTGTTGCGTGCGGCTTCGGCCTCGATGATGTCGCGCGTCGACGGCGTGCCGACCTCTTCATCGGGCGTGAACAGCACGGTGATCGGCAGCGGGGTCGTGAAGGACGCGCGCGCCAATTGCCTGATCGCCTCGATCGACAGATAATTGCCGCCCTTCATATCGAAGATGCCGGGCCCGAAGCATTTGTTGCCTTCGCGCCGCCACTTCAGCTTCTCGATGGTGCCGACCGGGTGCACGGTGTCGAGATGACCAGCGATCAGGATGCCGGGCTGGCCTTGCTTCGGATGCGGAAAACGAGCGCGGACGCAGCCCGCGAAGCCCTGGCGTCCCGCGATGCGTTCGATCGTCGCACCCATGATCGCCATCTCGCGCGCGGCGAGATCGAGCATGCGCTCGACCGCGGCAGCGTCCCAGGTCGGGCTCTCGCATTCCACCCAGCTGCGCAATCCCTGCAGCATCGCTTCGGAATCAAAGGGAAGATTGGCTGGGTTCATGTCGTTTCTCTCTTGTTGTTTTGATCGCATGACTGCGCATATCCGTACCTGCGCGCATGCGGATCGCACGAAAAGCTCAGGCGACGACTTTGTAAAGTCAAAATGCGCCAGGCTTCTCGTTCATTCGTTCGTATACGTTTGATCCTGCCGGAAACCGATTGACGCGCTTTGCGCTTGGTGCAAGTCTCGATTTCACAAGCCATACAGCATGTTAGTTCGCCTAAATAAAGAACCGCGTGCATAACGAATAAGCCGGCTTTGACCAGTTATACGTCAGGAGAGATTCCATGTTCCCTATCTCGCGTTGGAAGCGCCGCACGTTCGCGGCGGCGTTGACGGCGGCCGCGCTGTCGTTCGCGCCGCAGCAATTGTCGTTTACGCAACATGCCATGGCCGCGGACAAGACCATCACCGCGGTGATGCATTCGGATCTGCGCGTCATCGATCCGATCCTGACCACGGCCTACATCACGCGAGACCATGGCTACATGGTCTACGACACGCTGGTGGCGACCGACTCCAACTTCAAGATCCAGCCGCAGATGGCGGACTGGAAGGTGTCCGACGACAAGCTCACCTATACGTTCACGCTGCGCGATGGCCTGAAGTGGCATGACGGCACGCCGGTGACCGCCGAGGATTGCGTCGCTTCGCTGAAGCGCTGGGCCAAGGTCGATGGCATGGGCCAGAAGCTGATGGACTTCACGGCGAGCCTCGAGGCCACCGATGCGAAGACGATCACGCTGAAGCTGAAGGAGCCCTACGGCCTGGTGCTGGATTCGATCGGCAAGCCGTCATCGCGTGTCGCCTTCATGATGCCGAAGCGGCTCGCCGAGACGCCGCCGGACAAGCCGATTCCGGAGCAGATCGGCTCGGGCCCGTTCAAATTCGTCCAGGCGGAATTTCAGCCGGGCGTGAAGGCGGTCTACGTCAAGAACAAGGACTACGTGCCGCGCAAGGAGCCGGCGAGCTGGACCGCGGGCGGCAAGGTCGTGAAGGTCGACCGTGTCGAGTGGGTCACGATGGCCGACGCGCAGACTGCGATGAATGCGTTGCAGTCCGGCGACATCGATTTCCTGGAGAACCCGTCGTTCGACATGTTGCCGATCCTCGAAGGCGACAAGGACCTCAAGGTCGAGACGCTGAACAAGTTCGGCTTCCAGACGCTCGGCCGCATGAACTTCCTCTATCCGCCGTTCGACAACATCAAGGTTCGCCAGGCGGCGCTGATGGCGATCAACCAGAAGCAGGTGCTCGACGCGCTGGTCGGCAACCCCAAATACTACAAGACCTGCGTCGCCTTCTTCATCTGCGATACGCCGTTCGCGACCAATGTCGGCGGCGAGACCTTGTTGAAGGGTGGCGACATGGCTGCGGCCAAGAAGGCGCTCGCCGAGTCCGGCTATGATGGCACGCCGGTCGTCATCATGGCGCCCGGCGATGTCACCACGCTCAAGGCGCAGCCCGTCGTCGTCGCGCAGCAGCTGCGTGACGCCGGCTTCAAGGTCGACCTGCAGGCGACCGACTGGCAGACCGTCGTGACCCGTCGCGCCAGCCAGAAGCCTCCGAAGGACGGCGGCTGGAATATGTTCTTCACCAACTGGGTCAGCGCCGACGTCTCCAACCCGATCGCCAATCTCTCGATCGGCGGCCAGGGCAAGAATGGCGGATGGTTCGGCTGGGCCGAAGATCCGAAGATCGAGCAGCTCAAGGATGCCTTCGTTCGCGCGACGTCGCTCGACGATCAGAAGAAGATCGCGGCCGATATCCAGAAGGAAGCCTACGATCAGGTCATCTACATCCCGCTCGGTCAGTACCAAGGCCCGAGCGCGTGGCGGAAGTCGCTGTCGGGCGTGCTCGACGGCCCGGCGACGCCGATCTTCTGGAATATCGACAAGTCCGAATAGGCTTGTCGCTTCACGCAACACCAATGGCCGGGCGTCGTCCCGGCCATTTTTCTTTGGCGTCGTCGTTCGTCGGCCGCGCGATGAGATCAGGTTGAACCGGCATCGCCGGAGAACACGATGAGGTGATCTAGGCATTGCGATACCGCAATTGCCTGCTCAGATCGCGGCTACGTCCTGGCATGCCAAATTAGTGAGGCTAGTCTTAAGGTTCTCGTCAGCATTGCGTCGTAACCTTGCCACCAGCTTCGGTATCTACCGTGACGCGACGGGGTCATGGCCGACGACCATCACAGGCCCGCACCAGCCAGCACACAACAAGCACTGCCGACCAACGAGCGGCGAGCCGGCGCGCGTCGCCGCGTCTTGAAGTCGGGCGCGATCGAGTTCGGCAGCGAGGCTATTCCCTGCACGGTCCGAAATCTCTCATCCAGCGGCGCCTGTATCGAAGTCAACTCGCCGCTGTGGTTTCCGGAGCGCTTCGTCCTCGCCGTCGACGGTGAGCGGCATGCGTGCCATGTGATCTGGAAGAGGGAGAGGCGGATCGGACTGGGGTTCGCGTAGGCGCCCGTGCCGTCGGTGCGCACGTCCCCCAATCGGCGCCGGCAGCGAACGAGCTACGTTCGCGCGGACGACACGGCAAAGCCGTGCCCCGCCGAATCCGGCGGGGCTTGTTTGACTTGCAGCGTCGATGTCAGCCGGCGGCAATGCCGATCGGCTGCTTGCGTCGCGCGGCGAGCAAACCGAGGCCGCACAGGCCGAGGATCATCATCGCCCAGGTGGAAGGCTCGGGAACGGCACTGCTGACGTTGAACGAGTCGAACGAAGCCACTGAAGCGAGCGCGACGCCGTCCCAGGGTTGTCGCAGCGTGAACAGGCCGATCTCGGTGTAGGCCGCGGTGTTTGTTTCAGACCCCAGCGTCGTCCAGTTGATTCCGTTGCTGCTGTAAGAGGACGTGTAGACGTTCCCCACCTTCGAGACTTCGAGGTAGATCGTGCCGCCGGTATAGACGTTCGAGCCCCCGGCGCCATCGACGATGCTTCCGCCGCCATTGGGAAGGAAGGCTCGCTCGACGATTCGATTGAACTGAAGATCGCTTCGTCGCCCGGCCAGTCCTCGAAAGTCGTCATCGACGACGACGACTTCATCTGCGACTCGCTTGAACGATTGCTGCGAGGCTGGGGCTGGTCGGCAATGTCCTGCCGATCGGCCGACCAGGCGATCGATTGCCTGCGCGCAAGCGACGACCCGCGCGCAGTGATTCTGCTGATCGACTACCGGCTCGCCGGCCAGGACGATGGCCTCGCCGTGATCGAGCGCATTCGCGGGGAGTTCGGCGCCACGATCAGGGCGGTGCTGATGACCGGCGACATCGACAATTCCGCCCTGTCGGAAGGAGCGAAGGACCTCGGAATCCCGGTCCCTCGCAAGCCGATCAAACCGATCCGGCTACGGGCCGCGCTGATGCCAATGGCTGACGCGTCTTTGATGCCGGAAAGGAGCGACCTCACGCGATGATGCGATCACGACCATGATCCGCGTTGACCGCGCGATGCAGCGGCATCGCGCGCCTGGTGCGGGCGGTGGGACTCGAACCCACACGACGTTGCCATCGAGGGATTTTAAGTCCCTTGCGTCTACCAGTTCCGCCACGTCCGCGTTGCGCCAGGCGCGCCGATATCTAGCGCGTTTGGAAGCCGAGTGGAATTCCCATTATCCGGTGCTAACAGGCGCGGTTTCAAAGGCTTATGCTGAAACCCGCAATTCCGTTTGCCTTGAGCTCGCCGCATTGGGATAAGCAGCCGTCGCCGCGATTGGGCCTCAATCCGGACACCGGCGGCTGCTTTAGCCAATCTCAACATTGTCGGACTAAGAACGCCGAATGCTTGTTCGTCTCCCACGCCGCCCGAAGCTGTCGCGCGCGGTCGCCATCATTGTGCTGCTCGCCTCCGCCGCGGGCGTTTCCGGCTGCGCACAGATCGGCGACAGCGTGCCGTCGGCGTTCGCCGATCCCGCCAGATACGAGCTCTATGATTGCAAGCAGCTCGAGGCCGAACGCGCGAGCCTCGCGGCCCGCGCGACGGATCAGGAAAAGCTGATGGCCAAGGCGCAGACCGGAGTCGGTGGTACCGTGGTCTCCGAGATGGTCTATCGCAACGAGCTGATCTCGATCCACGCCCAGCAGAAGCTCCTGGAAGAGGCCTGGCGCAAGAACAGGTGCCATGAAAGCGCGCCGGATACTCCCGCGGCCGCAACACCCGCCGCGCCTTCGCCGGCCGCGAAGGGCCCGCGGGCGCCGCGGGGGCTCGTTCACTGACGATCTTGGCGCGCGGGCTCGCTCGACGCGGTTCTCAAGCCCGCCAGTCGTAGATCCAGTCCTGCCGCGCCAGCATGCGTTGTGGACCGATGGCGCGGATCGCGAGATCGCGTGCGATCGCCGCGGGGCCGCCCAAATGATAGATGCGGCCCTGCTGCCGCGCCATGCGCTGCACTTTCAGCACGC
>CALRXG020000270.1:0-9432 GCA_943372075.1 Bordetella parapertussis
CGTCATCTCGCTGTCGATCGTCAACAAATCGGGCGCGACGATCCAGTCTGCGGACGACGCCATCCAGATCAACGGCTCAGGCGCGACCAACAGCACGACGACCGGCAGGTTCTCGATCGACAATGCCGGCACCATCCGCTCGGCGACAGGGCAGGCGATCGACTTCGACAATCTCACCTCGACCGCGGCGAGCGTCCACATCACGAACCGTGCCACCGGCCTGATCACGTCGGCCGGTTCGGATGCGATCCGTCCCGGCGAGAATTTTACGATCGACAATTATGGGCAGATCACGGCCTACGGCGCCATTGATCCCGTCACCGGCCGGCCCAGCGCCGACGCCATCGACCTTCAGGGCGGCCATAACGGCACCGTCAACAATTATGCAGGCGGATTGATATCGGGCGCGAAGAACGGCACGTCTGGCGATGCAGGCACCATCACGGTCAACAATTACGCCGGCGCGACGATCATCGGCCGCAACGGTGCGGGCGTCGGCGGCGGCAACGCCATCGTCACCAATTACGGCACCATCACCGGT
This sequence comes from Bordetella parapertussis, assembly GCA_943372075.1. Taxonomy (GTDB): domain Bacteria; phylum Pseudomonadota; class Alphaproteobacteria; order Rhizobiales; family Xanthobacteraceae; genus Bradyrhizobium. The sequence continues at coordinate 542 of CALRXG020000270.1, forward strand.
GCGATCGACGGCGTCTCGACCCGCGGCGACGGTGACGGCATCGATATCGACTTCGTGTTGACGTTGACGAACTACGGCACCGTCCAGGGCATCGGCGCAACCGGCGCCGACGACGGCGGCCGCTTCAACAACAGCGAGGGCCTGGCGATCGGCGGTGGCACCATCCGCAACTACGGCACCATCAGCGGCGCAGCGGCCGGCATCGTCGTCAACAACGACTCCAATCCCGACAATTCGCGCAGCGGCACGGCGGCGCTCGATCTGGTCAACTATGCCGGCGCCACCATCGTGGGCAACAACAGTTACGCGATCCGCTCGGAGAACAAGACTGGCACCGCCGCCGACAACGACAGGATCGTCAACTACGGCACCATCATCGGCAACGGCACGATTCCCGATCCGAACGGCGTCACGCTGCTGCAGAACGGCACGCCGGATCCAGGCTCGGTCGGCACGCTCAACGGCGTGACCTATACCGGCACCGGCTCGACCCGCTTCATCCGCGGCGACGGCGCCGCGATCCAGACCGGCGAGGGCAACGACGTTCTCTCCAACTACGGCACGATCATCGGCAACAGCGGACGCGCGATCAGCATGGAGGGCGGCGACGATACGCTCAATCTCCATGGCGGCTCGAGCATCGTGGGCCGGATCGACGGCGGCGTCGGCACCGACACCATCAACCTGTTCGGTCCGGGATCCGGCACGCTCTCGAACGTGATCAATTTCGAGGTGCTCAACGTGCAGGGCGGCGTCTGGACCGTCACCGATGCGCAAAGCTACCAGAACGGCGCCACCGTCGGCTCCGGCGCCACGCTGCTGGTCAATGGTTCGCTGGGCAATGCGGTGACCGTGAATGCCGGCGGCACGCTCGGCGGCAATGGCAGCGTCGGCAATCTGCTGATCAATGGCGGCACGCTGTCGCCGGGCAATTCGATCGGAACGCTGACGGTGCAGAGCAGCCTCACCTTCACCACGGCATCGACCTATCTGGTCGAAGTGTCGGCGACGGCTTCCGACCGCACCAACGTCAGCGGCGCGGCAACGCTCGGCGGCGCCACGGTCAACGCATCCTTCACCGGCAACACCTTCCAGAAACAGTACACCATTCTCAATGCGGCCGGCGGCGTCAGCGGCACGTTCGGAGGTCCGGTCAACAGCAACCTGCCATCGAACTTCTCCTCCAGCCTGAGCTATGACGCCAACAACGTCTACCTCAACCTCGCGCTGAACTTCGCCGCGACCGCGAAGCTCAACGGCAATCAGGCCGCGGTCGGCAACGCGGTCGCCAGCGCCTTCAACAACAGCGGCAGCATTGCGGGCGCGTTCGGCGCGCTGGCACCGGCGGGGCTGACGCAGGCATCGGGCGAGCTCGGCGCCGGCTCGCAGCAGACCACGTTCGACGCCATGAACATGTTCCTCGGCGTCATGGCCGATCCCTTCGCCGAGGGCCGCGGCAGCGGCATCGCCGCCAATGGGGACGCATCGCAATTCGCCGACGACACCATGAGCTACGCGTCGACCAGTATGTCGCGCGCAAGCAACGCGCGCGACGCCTATGCCGCGATCTATCGCAACGCGCCGCCGCAGCAGACATTCGAGCAGCGCTGGAGTATCTGGGCGGCCGGCTTCGGCGGGGGGCAGAACACCGACGGCAACACGGTCGGCGGATCGAATTCGACCACCAGCCGCATCTTCGGCGTAGCCGTCGGTGCCGACTACCGGATTGCGCCCGAGACGGTCGCGGGCTTCGCGCTGGCCGGCGGCGGCACCAACTTCACCGTGGCCAATACGCTCGGCGGTGGACGCTCCGACCTGTTCCAGGCCGGCGCCTTCGTCCGGCAGGGATTCGGCCCGGCCTATCTCTCGGGCGCGCTGGCCTATGGCTGGCAGGACGTCACCACCGATCGCACCGTGACGATCGCCGGTGTCGACCGGCTGCGCGCGCAGTTCAATGCCAATGCGGTGTCGGGACGGATCGAAGGCGGCTATCGCTTCATCACGCCGTGGCAGCTCGCGCTCACGCCCTACGCCGCCGGACAGGTCACGAGTTACGACCTGCCCGGCTATGCCGAGCAGGTGCTGTCCGGCTCGGGCGCGTTCGCCTTGTCCTATGCGGCGAAGACCGTCACCGCCACGCGCAGCGAACTCGGCGTGCGCAGCGACCGCTCGATCGCGCTGCAGGACGGCGTTCTCAGCCTGCGTGGACGCCTTGCCTGGGCGCATGACTACAACACCGATCGTGCTGTCGCCGCGACCTTCCAGTCGTTGCCAGGCGCGTCCTTTGTCGTCAACGGCGCCGCGCCTGCAAGCGACGCGGTGCTCACCACGGCGACGGCGGCGATGAACTGGACCAGCGGCTGGTCGGCGGCGCTCACTTTCGAAGGCGAATTCTCCGACGTCACCTTGTCCTATGGCGGCAAGGGCGTCGTCCGCTACGCGTGGTGATGCAGACAAGGTTCCGGCGATTGAATCCCGGCAGTGCGCGTTGCACCGCCGGGTTCCAACGCATGGTTAAAAGCGCCTGAAATCATTCAGTCGAAATGCGTTGAAGAGTCTTTAATCAAATTCGCAGAACCTCCGCGCCATGACGCGTGGAGTTCGTTTGTATCTCGTCGGCTCCCTTGTCCTTGTGTCGTTGGCTGGTTGTGGCCGCGGTCTGTTCCAGACTGCCGAGCGTGAACCGTGGCGGGCCGAGGCCGAGGCCGCATGCCTGAAGTCAGGTTCGGTCAAGGAAGGACCCGACCTGGTCCGCATCGATCCGATTTCCGGGCCCGGCGTTTGCGGTGCCGAGTTCCCGCTCAAGGTCGCCGCGCTCGGCGAAGCCAGTTCAGCTTACGGATTTGCCGATGACAGCCTGCGTCCGCCGGCGTCGGTCGGTGGCCAGCCGCGTTGGCCGATCAACCGGCAGCCGAGCCCGCCGCCCGCGCAAGCGCCGTATTCCGATCGGGCCGTCGGCCAGCCGAGCTATGGGGGCCAGCCGAACGGGCCGGTGTCACTGTCGGCGCCCGGCGTACCGCCGCAGCAGGGCGAGATCGACCTGCCGCCGGAAGGCTCGCCCGATGCGCGCGGCGAGCGTCCTTATTATCCGGGCCTGCCTTCCAACCCGCAGCGTGAGGGCGCGGCCGCGCCGTATTCACCGGCGCCTTATTCGCAGCAACCGGGCGCGGCGCTGCCGCCACGGCTCGGTCCGTCGGGCGGCAATCCGGTGATGGCGGTCGGTCCGGTCGCGGTGAAGCCGGCGGCGACGCTCGCCTGTCCGATCGTCTCGGTGCTCGAGCGCTGGCTCGCCGATTCCGTGCAGCCGGCGGCGCAGCGCTGGTTCGGTGCGCGCGTCGTCGAGATCAAGCAGATCTCGGCCTATTCCTGCCGCGGCATGAACGGCAATTCGCACGCGCATATTTCCGAGCACGCCTTCGGCAATGCACTCGACATCGCGGCGTTCACGCTCGCCGACGGCCGCCGCATTTCGGTGAAGGATGGCTGGAAGGGCCTGCCGGAAGAGCAGGGCTTCCTGCGCGACGTGCAGGCCGCCGCCTGCCAGCAGTTCACCACGGTGCTGGCGCCGGGCTCTAACGTCTACCACTACGACCACATTCATGTGGACCTGATGCGCCGGGCCAGCCGGCGCTTGATCTGCCAGCCGGCCGCCGTCTCCGGCGAGGAGGTCGCGGCGCGCGCTGGCGGCGGACGTAACCCCTATGCAACGCGCGAACCTTATGTCACAGGATCGCTTGGCGGCAGAAAGCCGGCTCCGCGGGGTAAAGCGGGGGTCAACGAAGAAGACGAATTCGCCGACGAATAGGACGCGTCTGATACCCGTATTCTTACTGGGTGGCGCCGTGCAAACGGTAGCCATTTTCTTGTTGCATATGCTCGCTGAGCCGGGCGCACCCGGCTGATTTTCTGGGGGATAGCTTTGCAAGACGCGCCGATCATTCTCGTCATCGAAGACGATCGTGATCTTCAGATGATGGTCGAGGACGCCCTGAGGGACGGCGGCTATGAGCCGGCGATCGCGGGCTCCGGCGAGGAGGCGTTGACGCTGCTGAAAGCGTTTCGCACCAAGTACAGCGCACTCGTCACCGACATCCGCCTACTCGGCCGGCTCGACGGCTGGCGTGTGGCGCGTGGCGCCCGCGAGATCGATCCGTCGTTCCCGGTGCTCTATATCACCGGCGGCGGCGGCGGCGAGTGGCCGACCCGGGGTGTGCCGGATAGCGTGCTGTTGAACAAGCCGTTCTCGCCGGACGAACTGGTCGCGGCCGTGGCGAAGCTGGTCAAGGGCGGCGCGCAGGCCTGAGCGCCTTTCGATCGGCCTGTCGCGCGGTGCCGGGGTACGCGGCAGGCGCTTATTTCATCCCTATAAGATCACGAAGCAACCCTTCTCGCATTCATACGCGCTCGTGCTCATGTTTGCGCCGGATATTCCTGCGGACGACAACCGCGGCAGCCGGAGAACGAAGATGACGACCTATCGCGCCTATATCGTTGGACCGCACAGCCGATCGATCGGCGTGGTCAATATGGATTGCAGCGACGACAATGCGGCGATCACGTCGGCCAGCCGTCTTGTCGATCATCACGATATCGAGCTGTGGCAGATGAACCGGCCGGTCGCCAGGTTCGAGGCCGAGTCGAAGCAGGTGTTCCGCAAGTAGCTCCGCTCGCCGGGTGTCGCGCCGCGCAGTTCCTGATGATAGATGTTGGTTTCGTCATCAACAGGGATATCAGATCATGGCTTCGGAGAAGGTCGCACTCGTCACCGCGGGCGGCAGCGGCATGGGCGCGGCGGCGGCGCGGCGGTTGGCTGCCGATGGGTTTCGCGTCGCGATCCTGTCGTCGTCCGGCAAGGGCGAGGCATTGGCCAGTGAACTCGGCGGCATCGGCTTCACCGGTTCGAACCAGTCGAACGACGATCTGAAGCGCGCCGTCGACGGCGTGATGGCGCGCTGGGGCCGCATCGACGCCCTGGTCAACAGCGCCGGCCATGGCCCGCGCGCCGGCGTCTTGGAACTGACCGATGAGCAGTGGCACACCGGCCTCGACGTCTATCTGATGAACGTGATCCGCCCGACGCGTCTGGTCGCGCCTCACATGCAGGCGCAGAAGTCGGGCGCGATCGTCAACATCTCCACCGCCTGGGCTTTCGAGCCGAGCGCGATGTTTCCGACGTCGGCGGTGTTCCGCGCCGGGCTCGCCGCGTTCACCAAGCTGTTCACCGACAGCTACGCCGCCAGCAATGTCCGCATGAACAACGTGTTGCCGGGCTGGATCGACAGCCTGCCGGCGACCGACGAACGCCGCGACAGCGTTCCGATGAAGCGCTACGGCAAGGCGGAAGAGATCGCCGCGACCATCGCCTTCCTGGTCTCCGACGGCGCGGGCTACATCACCGGCCAGAACATCCGCGTCGATGGCGGATTGATGCGGTCGATCTGAGGTCCGCAAATCTCGATCGGGCTCGATACTCAGGGACGACTGCGTCCAGGAGCCAGGCGGAGATGGCCGGCTTCCGCGGAATTGCCCAATTGAGGTGCTTTGCCTTGCGTTGAATTCGACAGCGAGGACAGCAATGAAGCGGTTGGATGAGCTCGCGCCCGTATCGCATGGCACTCGTCGCAAGAAGGACGTTTCGTGTCCGGCTCACGCGGCCCAGGTTAACGCGCGAGTGAACGCGCGAGTTCGGATGTCGCAGTTCAAGCGGTTGGTGTCTTCGCTTTGGCCCGCACTGCTGTGCTTCGTTCTGCTGATTGCGCTGGGGTCGAACTCCGCCTTGCTTCACGCTCAGGAGAAGTCCACGTCTGATCGGGAATGGGTGGTGGCGACCAAGGCGGCGCCCCCCTTTGCAATCAAGCAGCCGGACGGAGAATGGAGCGGCATCAGCATCGCTCTGTGGAAGAGGATCGCCGACAAAGAGCACCTGCATTATCGCCTGGTCGAGACCCAGAGCGTGCCGGAATTGCTGGATGGCGTGGCCAACGGCACCTTCGATGCCGGTGTTGCCGCCGTCACCGTGACCGCAGCGCGTGCACGCAGTGTCGACTTCACCCAGCCATTCTACAATACCGGTCTCGGAATCGCCGTCCCGATCAACGAAAATCCGTGGGTCTCGATCGGCCGGGCGCTGCTTTCCTTCAGCTTCTTTCAGGCGGTCGGCGTGCTGCTGTGCATTGCGATGACCGTCGGCTTTCTGATCTGGATGTTCGAGCGTCACAAGACCGAACATTTCGCCGGTGGCGCCAAGGGACTTGCCTCCAGCTTCTGGTGGTCGACCATCGCGATGACCCAGGCCGGAGCTGCCCAGAATGCGCCCACCACGCTTCCGGGCCGGATCATCGCAATGGGGTGGATGATCGCCTCGGTCATTGCCATTGCCGTCTTCACGGCCGGCATCACGTCCACTCTGACGCGGAGAGGGCTCGAAGGTGCTGTGCACGGCTTCAACGACCTGCACTCAGTGCGTGTCGGGGCGGTCGAGAACTCTGCGACGACCGATTATCTCAGTCATCAGAGGCTGTCATTCCGGGCATTTCCCGACATTCAGAGCGGCCTCTCGGCCTTGGCGCAAGGCCAGATCGATGCGTTCGTCCACGACAAGCCACTGCTGACCTGGATGGTGCATAACGACTATTCAAGCCTGGTTCGTATCGTCGATACCAGCTTCAGCAGCGAGAGCTATGCGATCGCATTGCCGAGAAACAGCGCCATGCGCTCAAAGCTGGATCTTGCCGTGCTCGATCAGGTTGAGAGCGATTGGTGGCAGCAAAAGCTGTTTGATACGCTCGGAACCGCGCGATCCCCGTAAGGCCGGGGACTGCGGCCGGCTCTGCCAGGGGCGCTTCGGAGTGCGTGGTCCACGTCATTCGCTTGGAGTTGGCGTTAACGACGCTCGGCGATTTTCAACCGGAGTGAAATCGGTTCGGAATTTATTAAAATCTGCTGGCTACCTCCGCGGGGTAAAGCAATCCGGGGAAAGATATGGCCAAGCGGGCAAAACGTGGAAAGACAGAGGCGCTCGCACTCCCGGTGGCTGGACGAGTAGCAGTTGGCGTCATCGCCGCTGCCGCCGTGGGGTACGTCTTGCTGTCTCGCCCGGCGAGCGTTCAACCGATACGCAAACCGTCCGCGCAGCAAGCTACGGCGCCGTCAACGCCAGCTCACATACCCACTCCAGTTCGTGTTGCGGCGTCGGCTCCGGCTCCAGTCGCGGCCGCAGTGCCGGTTCCAGTCCCGGCGCCGGCGCCTCTGGTCGAGCCGCCCAGAGCCGCTGATGGTCCCGGAAGATTTGCTCGGCAGGTCGTGGATTACGCCAGTCGCCAGCCGACGGGCACCGTCATCATCGATACCGGAAACACATTCCTCTATCTCGTCTTGAACGACAGCCAGGCGATGCGCTACGGCATCGGAGTCGGCCGCGAAGGGTTCACATGGTCGGGCGAACAGACCGTGGCCCGCAAGACGGAATGGCCGGATTGGCGCCCGCCTGCCGAGATGCTTGTGCGTCAGCCCTATCTGCCGCGGTTCATGGCGGGCGGTCCCACCAATCCGCTCGGCGCCCGGGCGATGTATCTGGGTGATACCGAATATCGAATTCACGGCACCAACAAGCCCGATACGATCGGGAAGCGGGTGTCGTCCGGCTGTATCCGGCTGACCAACGAGGACGTCTCGGATCTTTATGATCGGGTGAAGGTCGGCGCGAAAGTGATCGTGCTTCCGGCAAGCTTGGCTCGTCGACCATCCCAGCCAGCGCCCGACACCGCCTTGCGATCGCCTGACCCGGCATCGCCGCCAAACCGGCCCTCGATAACCAACGTGCAGACACCGTCATCTGGACCGAAGGTGGCCGAGGTCCAGTAACTCAATTCGCTGTCCTCGGTCTGCAACCGCGAACAAGCAGGCATTCAAGTCGTGTGGCGCAAATGATTTCTTGGGCAGTTTGGTCCGAGACAAGCCACTTGCGTCTACGCGCTGCGCGTTTCGCTCCAGGCCGCGCGCGTCACAATTGCGGCGACTTCAGATTGCGTTTGTCGTGATGACAAACTGAAAACGCAGGACTAGCCTTCCGTCAAATCAAAACATACGGGAGGATTGGCATGCCAGACGCAGCAGTTGCAGCACGCGCTTCGGACTCCACGCACAGCGGAACCACGCAACAAGTCGACGTCGCCGTCGTCGGCGCCGGTTTCGCCGGTCTCTATCTGCTGCATCGTCTGCGCAAGGCGGGCCTCTCGGCCGTTGCGCTCGAAGAGGGAGCCGACGTCGGCGGCACCTGGTACTGGAACAGGTATCCCGGCGCGCGCTGCGACATCCAGACCATCGACTACAGCTACACTTTCGATCCCGAGCTCGATCGGGCATGGACCTGGTCGGAGAAATACGCGACCCAGCCGGAGATCCTGCGCTACCTCGGGTTCGTCGCCGACCGCTACGATCTGCGCCGCGATATCAGGTTCGGCACCAAGGTCACGCAGGCGACCTGGGACGATGCGAGCGAACGCTGGCTGATATCGACCAACAATGGCGCCAACGTCTCGTGCCGCTACTACATCATGGCGACCGGCTGCCTGTCGTCGCCGAAGCCGCCGGAAATCGACGGCGTCAAGGATTTCAAGGGCGAGATCTATTTCACCGGCCGCTGGCCGCATCAGGGCGTCGATCTCAAGGGCAAGCGCGTCGCCGTGATCGGCACGGGATCGTCGGGCATCCAGTCGATCCCGTTGATCGCCGAGCAGGCTGCGCAACTCACCGTATTCCAGCGCACGCCCAACTTCGCATTGCCGGCGGGCAACGGCCCGGCACCCGAGGATCGCAAGACGTTCTTCGAGAGCGATCGCGCGGCCTATCGCGAGCAGGCGCGCCAGTCGATGGCGGGCGTACCGTATCCG
>CALRXG020000271.1:0-9414 GCA_943372075.1 Bordetella parapertussis
CCCGTCTGAAAATCGTTGTTGGTGAGATTATGCATGCGCCGACCTTGGCAAAGTCCGTTGTAGTTTTGGTTAAGCGGACCTGCGAAATGCCGTGACAGAATGAGACCCGGGCTGCTTTCGCAAGCCGCCGCGGCAATCGTCATTAACAGAGTATCAATGGCGGGCTCGGTCGCCGGCGAAAGCGATTGCGGAGCGCGCGGTTGCATCAGCATGCGCAAACAATATGCGTGTACCGAAAACCCGACTTATCAACAGCTCGGAAGCTTGCACTGCATCGTGCAGTGAACACCGGTCCTCAGGTAGCTGATCTCGGTCTTGCCGTCGAACGGCCGCAGCGCCGACTTCAGCAGCTTGGTGCCGAAGCCGGCCTCGCCAATACCTTCGACCACCGGTCCCTCGGTCTCGTCCCAGATCACGTTGAGACGCCCGTCGTCGACCGTCCACGACACCTGCAGCAGCCCGCGTGGCGAGGAGAAGGCGCCATACTTCCCCGCATTGGTTGCAAGCTCGTGGAAGATCAGCGCCAGCGAAACCGCGAGCTTGGCCGGCAGGAACAGCTGCTCGCCGTTGAGATTGAACCGCACGTGGCCGTAAGGCCCGAGCTCCGAGCGCAGCAAATCCTTGATATCGCAGCCATAGCCGTCGACCCGCGCGATCAGATCATCGGTCGCGGAGAGCGCGCGGATGCGATGGTCGATGCGCTGCCAGACCTCCGGCCGGTCCTGCAGCGCCTGATGCAGCACGGCGTGAATGGTCGAGGACTTGTTCTTCAAGCGGTGCTGCAATTCGTCGACCACGATCTTGCGGTACTGCTCCTCCTCGATCAGCCGCCTGGAGACTTCGCGCTGCTGCGCGACCAGGGAACGATAGTGTTCCACCCCCCAGATCGCGATGCCGCACACCACCCAGAAGATCATCAGCAACGCAAAGCGCGCCGGATCGACGGTCACGCTGCTGAAATTGACGATGACGCCGAGCAGTCCGCTCGCCAGCGCTGTCGCGATCCCGACTCGGTAGCCGCCGAACGCGGTCGCGAAGAACACCGCCGGGAAATAGGGCGTGAAGAACACGTCGGGCCGGATCTGGGCGAGCCCGAAGCGCGCGGCCGTGGCCAAAACGAGACAGAGCACCGCGAACGCCGTCGCAAGCAACAGCGAAGGCTGGGAATCGCCCCGCCAACCTTCCCTGAAATCGTCGATCCACTTCGCCATCGGTCGTTCCAGTTCACGTGAACAGGCGACCCAAAATAAGGCCGCTGCGACCGAAAAAGCGCAGTTGTGGCCTTCTGGCCACAGGCGGACCTCGCTGGCTGTTAACTGCGTCCATGCCTTGCGTTGCCGGAAACAGCCAGTGAATATCGGCGATATCAAAGAGTAGTTTGGGGATTGGCATGGGACGGCTGGACGGCAAGGTCGCGGTGATTACAGGGGCGACCAGCGGCATCGGGCTGCGCACGGCGGAGGTCTTTGTCGCGGAGGGCGCGCGCATCGTGATTGCCGGGCGCCGTGCCCCGGAGGGCGAGGCATTGGCGCGGCAACTCGGCTCGGCTTGCGTGTTTCGGCAGACCGACGTCACCGTCGAGGAGCAGATGCAGGCGCTGATCGCGCTCGCGGTGGAGAAGTTCGGCCGGATCGACTGCCTGTTCAACAACGCGGGCGGCCCGGCGCAGACCGGGGGCATCGAGGGTCTCGACGTGGAGCGGTTCGACGCCGCGATGGCGACGCTGGTGCGCAGCGTCATGCTCGGCATGAAGCATGCCGCGCCGTACATGCGCAAACAGGGCTCCGGCAGCATCATCAACAATGGCAGCATCGCCGGACGGCTCGCCGGCTTCTCCTCGTCGATGGTCTATGGCGCGGCCAAGGCCGCCGTGATTCACTTCACCAAATGCGTGGCGATGGAGCTCGGCGAATCCGGTGTCCGCGTCAACTCGATCTCGCCCGGCGCGATCGCCACCGGCATTTTCGGCAAGGCGCTGGGACTGTCGACGGAAGCCGCCGAGAAGACCCCGGCCGTGATGCGCGAGGTCTACAAGGCGGCGCAGCCGATCCCGCGCGCCGGCCTGCCCGACGACATCGCGCATGCCGCTGTATTCCTGGCGAGCGACGAGTCGAGCTTCATCAACGGCCATGACCTCGTCGTCGACGGCGCCATCACCGGCGGCCGCAACTGGAGCCAGCAGCAGGCGGGCTACGTCGCGTTGCGCAAGGCGTTCGATCAGGGGGCGTAGCCGGGGCGGGAAGCATGAACGCCAGGCTTGAGCGGAAGCTGCGCACTCTCGGCGCCGTCATCGTCGCCGGCGTCGTCGCGAGTATCGCCATCAATGTCGCGCAAGGCCGTCATTCGGCGGGAGCATTCATCGCGGGATTTGCCTACGCGTTCGTGTCCTGCGTGGTGCTCGGCGGGATCGAATTGTTCGTCTTTCAAGGCCTGCTATCGGAGCGGCTCAATCGGCTGTCCTTTGCCGCCCTTCTGGCGGTGCGCAGCGCGGTCTATGCCGTCGTCATCATTGCTATCCAGCTGTTCCAGGTCGGTGAGCGCGTTGCCGGCGTGCCGCTGCAAACCTCGATCCGGGATTTTGGGGTCAGCATCGCCTATTCCGCCGCGATCTCGCTGGTGCTGAACTTCGGCTTCAGCATCGCGACACTGATTGGCCCGCGGGTCTTCATGAACTTCGTTACCGGCCGCTATCACTCTCCGGTCGAAGAGGACCGCTTTGTGCTGTTCGTCGATATCGCGGGATCGACCGGACTGGCCGAGCGGCTTGGCGGTGTAGGTATTCACCGCTTTCTCGACCGTACGTTTCGCCTGCTCACTGAATCGGTCGTCGATTATCGCGGCGAGGTCCTGAACTATGTCGGCGACGAGGTGATCGTGACCTGGCCGGAGCAGCTCGGCGCGGTCGATTGCCGGCCGCTGCGCTGCTTCGTGGCGATGCGTGCCGCGTTGCAGAAGGCGGCGCCGCAGTTCGAGCGCGAATTCGGCGCCGTGCCGCAGATCCGCGGCAGCCTGCATTTCGGCCCGGTGATCGTCGGCGAGATCGGCGACGTCAAGCCGGCCATCGTGTTCAACGGCGACGTCATGAACACCGCGGCGCGGCTGGAGGAGCTGAGCCGCAAGGTCGATGGCGGCTTCCTCGCCTCGCGCGCGGCGATGGCGCGCTTCGCCGCGCCGCCGCCATTCCCGGTGAGTGATCTCGGCACGCTGCCGATCCGCGGCCGCGTCGATGGCATCGATGTGGTGGGAATCGGCGCGGCGGCGTAGCCTTTCGTCAGATGCAAGCGAGGAGGATCTCACCGCAACGTTCTCATTGCTCCGGAAGCACCAATCAATCGCAGGCTGTCCCCTTAGGCATGATCCGGAAAAGTGCGAAGCGGTTTTCCGAACGGAGTCGTGCTTTAGCGATGAACTAAAGCACGATAGCGATACAACCGAACCCCATCGTGCTTTAGGCTGTCATGCTCGGACGCAAGGCGATCGAATCGTACCATCGGCGCGTCGTTCCGTTTTCTTCCGGTGTGGATAGTCCCAGGGCTTTGCTGGCGAAGTCGATCGTGACGATCGCCGTGATGTCGGCGATGCTGAACGCGTCACCCGCAACGAACGGCGTTTCAGACAACCGTGCTTGTAGATCAGCGTAGAAATCGGCGATCCGGCGTCGGCCACGGGCGACCAGTTCGAAGATCTGGTCGTAGTCATGAGGGCCCGCGATCGCTCGCCCCTTGAGGCCGGGGGCTCCGTTGCGCACGGTCTCCATGACCGAAGCGAAGCCCTCCAGCTCCATCCGTCGCTCCCACATGGTGACGGTCGCTCTCTCCTTGGGTGAGTTTCCGAGGAGCGACGGGTTCGGATGTGTTTCTTCGAGATAGCGGATGATCGCCGGTACTTCCGCTATGGCTGTCCCATCGTCAAGCATGAGGGCGGGGACGACGCGTCGCGGGTTGATTGCCGCGTAGGCGTCGGTGAACTGTTCGCGCGCGGCGAGATCGATCGGGACGAAGGGCATCGTGATGCCCTTCTCGGCGAGATAGATTCGGACGCGGCGCGAATTGGGCGAGGCGGCAGCCTGATAGAGCTTCATGGCGGATCTCCCGACATCAGAGCTTTGAGCCGCCGCCGACCTGGATAGTGTCGCCGGTGACCCATCGGGCGGAGTTCGAAGCGAGGAAAGTCACCGCGTCGGCGACATCGTCGGCATGGCCGATTCGTTGCAGGGATTGCATCTTGAGTGCGTAATCGCGACCCTCGTCCGTCTTCGCGAATTCCGACATGTCGGTGTCGATGATGCCAGGTGCCACGGCATTGACGCGGATGCCGCGCGGTCCGAGCAACGAGGCGAAATGCTTGACCATCGTGTCGATCGCGCCTTTGGTGGCGGAATATGCCGACAATTGCCCAACAGCGGCCCGCGCCGCTAGTGATGACGTCATCACGATGCTTGACCCGTCGCCCAATATTGGGAGCAATTGCTGCACCAGGAAGAATGGTGCGCGGACGTTGACCGCGAACATACGGTCGAAGTCCTCGACGGTCTGCGCCTCGATGGTGGCAGGCACCGAAATCCCCGCATTGGCGACCAGAATGTCGAGTTGGCCGACGACGAGCTTCCGTACCTCGGCGGCGAGCCTCTGCGCGCCATCGGATGCGGACAAATCGGCCCCGACGGCGTCGGCCTGACCACCGGCTTCGCGAATTTCCGCGACCAAGGAATGCGCATCCTCGGCGGAATTGCCGTAGTGAACGATGACGCGGGCGCCAGCGAGAGCGAGCGCGCGAGCGGTGGCGCGGCCTATACCTCGAGAGGCGCCGGTAACGAGAGCAGTTCGGCTGATGAGATCGGTCATGGTTGTTCTCCTTGTTGGCCTGCTATTCGGGGTGTCTAGGCGGCGGTCTTGCCGCCGTTGACGCTGATGATCTGACCGGTGACGAACGACGCCTTGCTCGAAGCTGCAAACAGGATGGCGTCTGCAAGCTCCTCCGGGCGCCCCGCGCGCTTCAGCGGAATTCCCGCGACCATCCCGGCCTTCCGGTCGGCCGAACCCGTGAACCGGTCGAGCATCGCGGTCTCGATCGGGCCGGGTGCGATCGCGTTGACGCGGACGCCGAAGGCCGCTGCCTCCAGCGCGGCCGATTTTGTCAAACCTTCGACCGCATGTTTGCTGGCGACGTAGATGGAAGCGTTCGGCGCTCCGCGACTGCCCATCGTCGAGGAGATATTCACGATGCTGCCGAAGCCTTGCGGTTGCATGACCCGGAGCTCGTGCTTCATCGACAGAAGAACTCCGAGTACGTTCGTGTCGAAGGTTGCTGCGTAGCTCTCCGCGGTCTGTTCGGTCACCGGGCCCGGTGAACCCTCCGTGCCTGCGTTGTTGACCGCCACGTCGAGCCGGCCGAACCGCTTGATCGTCTGCTCGATCAATGCCGAAACGTCGCTTTCGCGCCGGACGTCGGCGTGGACGAATTCCGCTTCCACGCCGTGCGAACGGAGTTCGTCCGTCAGCGCACGGCCGGCATCGGCGTGGCGACCGGAAATAACCACGTTGGCGCCCTCGCGGGCGAAGGCGAGTGCCGTGGCGCGGCCGATACCGGTAAGGGCACCTGTAATCAGGACAACGGGTTTGCTCATGTCACTCTCCGGCGAATGCGGCCGATATACCTTCTCAGCCTGGTTATCTGAGCCCTCCGCAGCGGTGCCTCGAAGGCTGTTGCGCTAGTCGGGCTTGCGTGACAGCTGATTTAGGAGAGGATGGCTTTCCTGAGAAAGACTTAGTAAGGTCTGAGCCATACTTTTGAGGAATAGCTATGGAGCTCCGGCATCTCCGTTATTTCGTCGCCGTGGCTGAGGAGGGCAGCCTTTCGGTCGCCGCCCAAAAGCGCCTGCACACCGCGCAGCCGTCGTTGAGCCGCCAGATTCACGACCTTGAGCTGGAGCTGGGCGTGCAGCTGTTCGTGCGCGGACCGCGCGGGATCGAGCTGACGCCATCGGGGCGCGTCTTTCTTGACCACGCGCGGGTGGCTCTGTTGCAGGTTGAGGCCGCCGCGGAAGCCGCGAGGCGGGCAGCCCAACCGGCGAAATCCGCCTTCTCGATAGGGTTTCTCACCGGCTATGAGATGGACTGGCTTCCGGCGGTCATGAATGTGCTGCGCGGCAAGCTACCCAGCACGGAAATCACGATCCGGAGCGAGGACTCTCCCGACCTCGCTGCTGCACTTACGCGAGGCAAGATCGACCTTGCGTTCATGCGTCCGGAGAAGAGCACGGCGGGTCTCCAGTTCAAGTTGCTCCGCCATGATCCGATCCTGGCCATGATGCCGCGAGACCATCCGCTTGCGGCGCGCTCAGCCGTTCGTCCAAAGGATCTTTTGGGGCAGAACCTCATCGGCGTTTCCCTCGTAAGGGCGCCAGTGCTGCGTGAGGCGATCGATGATTTCTTCAAGCGTCACGGGTTGGCGATCGAGGTAGCGCACCAGGCGGAAAATTTGGCCATGGCCGTTTCGCTGATCGCTTCCACAGGCGGCGTGAGTCTTCTTCCGCTCTATGCGCAGAACTTGATTCCGAAGACCATCGTCTGCCGTCCCATTCAGGGCGCGCCGCCCATGGTCGATCTGGTGATGGGTTACAGCGAGAATAACCGTTCGTTGTTGCTGGAGTTCGTTCTCTCACGGGTGGACGAGATCAAGTTTCAGGCCCTGGGGCGTGAGGGGAGATAGCGTAAGGAGAGGGCGGTGCCGTCTCGGAACGTCGGCAGGAACTCGGTCGTGATTGACGTGTCTGCTTTGGTCGGCTGCGACAAATCAACCCGACGGGCAAAATTCCGCTTCCGTCGTCGGGCAAATCAGATGTTCAATTCCGCCCGTCTCACCCGATCGAGGGGCGCTTCGCGATCGTCACGAGCGCGGTGTGGGATGCGGTGGACGCCGAGCGTGCGGCTGACGAGTGCGCGCAACGCGGACAGCGAAATCGTGCAGGCCTGACGCCCTAGTGGTAGGTGTCTCTTCGCATTGCGCGAGGCGCGGTGCGAAGACGGTGACAACAAAGCCAAGTCTCGCCGGGGAGAGCACGTATAAGCCGTAACCCATCGCGCAGGGAAAGCCGGGTTGTTCCCGGTTACACCTGTGGTCCTACCCCCGAGCTTTCTATCCATTGCTCGGGGCCCATGGGTGCGATCGGCACCCGGCTTTCCCTGCTCCCTCTGTGAGAGGGGGGCGAGACGAATGAAAAACTCGGGCGGTTCATGTCGCGAGAATGCGAAGCTATGTCCCCACTCACACTGTCATCGCTCGGCCGAGTGTCCCCGGGTCGAACACCGAGTCGGGCGATAACGCGCGTTGTTTGGTAGCTTGAATCGCGGGCCATCCTCATGTCGAACGATGCTGCGGCTACGATCCCGTTCACAATCAAAGACGGTGGCTATGGGGTCCTGGCTTTCGCCAGGACGACAATTGTGGGTGTGGCGTTATGTGGATTCCTCCCGTCCCTTCGGGCGAGGGACAAAAATCACGCCTTCTGCTTCGCCGCTTCCTTGGCGAGGTCGGGCGCGTTCACGGCCGGGATCGCGACGCGGCCTGTGCCGGTTTGCTGAAGCGCGGCGGCGGCCTTGTCGTTCTGCATGATCTTGGCCATCACGGCCTGGCCGGCGCGTTCGAACACGGCGCGGTTGTCGATCAGGAACTGGCGCGACTTGCGCAAGCCGTCGATGTAGCCGTTGATCTCGGGCACGACGTAGCGCGCCACCAGGTCCCAGCTGCGGCGGGTATTTTCGATGTTGGCCCAGTCATGCGCGAAGCCGATGATCGAACCGACGCCGCCGGAGACGTCGATCAGGTTCTTGATCATCTTCACGAGATCATCCGGCGTGCCGATGGTGGACGCCGCACCTTCGATGAAGGCGGTCTTGTCGACGGCCTCATCGGGCGAGCCGAACGCGGTCAGGCCCGGCCGCATCAGGGTGCCGACGTTATATTCGTTGTGCCAGCGCATCAGGCCGGCGCCGGCCTCGCGCCGCGCCTGCTCGCGGGTCTCGGCGATATGCCAGGACAGCAGCACGCGCCAGTTGGCGCGGCTCACCGTGGTGCCGGCCTTCGTCGCGGCATCCTCGGCGAATTGCCATTGCTGCGGCAGCGCCATCAGGCCCTGGGTCGACATCGAGCCCAGCGAGATGATGCCGATGCCGTATTTGCCGGCCAGCGTCATGCCCGACGGCGAGATCTGCGAGGCCACCACGAACGGCATGTCCTCCTGCAGCGGCAGGATCTGCAGCGCGGCATCGTGCATCTCGAACCAGTCGGTCTGGGCGGTGACGCGCTCGCCATTGAACAGGCGGCGGATCACGGCGATCGCCTCGTCCTGGCGGTCGCGCTGGGTCATCGGGTCGATGCCGAGCGTATGCGCGTCGGAGGCGAGTGCGCCGGGGCCGGAGCCGAAGATGGCGCGGCCGCCGGTCATGTGGTCGAGCTGCACCATGCGCTGCGCGACGTTGAAGGGATGATGATAGGGCAGCGAGATCACGCCGGTGCCGAGCTTGATGCGCTTGGTGCGCTCGCCGGCGGCAGCCAGGAACATTTCCGGCGAGGCGATCGTCTCCCAGCCCGAGGAATGGTGCTCGCCGCACCAGAATTCGTCATAGCCGAGGTTGTCGAGCTGCTCGACGAAATCGAGGTCGCGACGGAATTGCAGCATCGGATGCTCGCCGATCGGGTGATGCGGGGCGAGGAAGGCTCCGAACTTGAGGCGCGCCATAGGTCGTTCTCTCCGGACTATTGTTATCGGGGGCTTTGCGCCAACCTACGGGGTGGGCGAAAGCAAGGCAATGCTCCGAGGCCGCGGCAACCGCATGGTTGTTGCGCAAATCAGCGGCGATTGCCGCCCTCCGGAATGTTTCCCAGCGCATCAACGCAACTTGCGCAGCGGAGCGCAGGCCGGTGGGGATGACCATGGATGACGTGCCCGTGAACCAACGCTTACGTCCGAGGTAATCGAAGAGATGACCGGAATCTGCTGATGTCGGCATCAACGTCATTGCGGGCAGGACAGGGCATGCACCAGATCGTTGCGACGCGCGCGGAGATATCCCGCCGCTGGTGGGTGCTGGCGATCGTCGTCGCCGCCCAGTTCATGTTCGGCGTCGATGCGTTCATCGTCAACGTCGCGATCCCGACGATTGCGACGGAACTACACGCAACGCCGGCGCAGATCGAGGCCGTGGTCGCGATCTATCTGATCGCCTATGCCACGCTGGTGATCACCGGCGGCAGGCTCGGCGACATCTACGGCACCAGGAACGTGTTCGTCGCCGGCGTCGCGGGGTTCTCTGTGACGTCGCTGTGGTGCGGGCTTGCGCAATCCGGGCCGGAACTGATCATCGCGCGGCTCGCGCAGGGCGCGACCGCGGCGCTGATGGTGCCGCAGGTGCT